>JAPUDQ010000033.1 GCA_027493025.1 Candidatus Saccharimonadota bacterium
TGTCCATCACTATGCTCCTTTCGATGGACTTGTACCAAGTGGTTTAGATTACCCTCCATACCTGAGACTCAAAACCCCCGCTCCAGACAAATTCGGCCAGCCGCTAACTGATACAGCCTTCGCTCTTGGCTGGCCTCAGCCGAGAGGCTGACTGTCTGTCTCGGGAGGTTTTAAGACTCAGGTATCCATCTTTGGTGAGAGGTGTGGTTTTGACAGCAGGCAGTAGTGGTATAGATAAGAGTATGAGCGTAAGCGAGATTGTTGTATAATCTATGGTATCTATGATTCTGGATAAACTTAAAAGCAAACTACCTGTCAAAAAACAACCCGAAGACAACCTCATTGTGGGGCTTGATATCGGTACGGAATTTGTCAAAGCGTTGATTGCTCGTTTGGACGGGGATAATCTGGAGATTATTGGAGTTGGCCGAGCGCGACAGTCTGTTGATGATATGCACAGTGGGGCAATTGCGGATATTGGCGGGGTTGTTAGAAACTGCGAAACGGCGCTTGCTAAGGCTGAAGAGCAAGCTGGAATGCAAGGCAAACGAGCGGTTATCGGTATTGCTGGCGAGCTGGTCAAAGGGCTGACACAGACGATTCGCTACAAACGGCCCCAACCAGATCGACCGCTGGACATTAGTGAGATGGAGCTAATTATTGAGAAAGTTCAGGAGCGCGCCCAAGGCAAAGCTCAGCAACAAATCGGTCTGGAAACGGGCAATCAAGAAGTTGAGGTGAAGCTGGTTAACTCGGCAATCGTCAGTATTCATATCGATGGCTATAAAGTTAGCAATCCAATTGGTTTTCAGGGCAAAGATGTCGCTATTCAGATATATACAGCGTTTGCGCCGATGGTGCATATCGGAGCGTTGGAGCGGGTTGCATCGGAGCTTGACCTCGATCTTATCGCAGTTGCTGCCGAGCCGTTTGCTGTTAGCCGTAGTGTCCTCGGGACGGATGCGAGCAGCACGTTTACCGCCATCTTGGTGGATGTTGGGGGTGGTACGACTGATATAGCCGTCGTTAACGATGGTGGGGTTGAAGGGACAAAGATGTTTGGGATTGGTGGGCGGAGTTTTACGAAAACGATTGCGGCTGACATGGGTCTGACATATGAGGATGCCGAGAAGCTTAAGGTCAACATCGATGAGCCGAACCTACGAACATCCGTAGCCCAAAAACTGATACAATCTGTCGATAAAACGCTTGAGGTTTGGCTGGGTGGGGTAGAGCTAGCACTTAGTGAATTTGATTCGGTCGATCATTTACCTCCACGTATTTTACTCTGTGGTGGAGGAGCAAGTTTAGTGAGGCTGGTTGACTCTCTCGAAAAAAGTAATTGGCATCAAGAGCTACCCTTTACGAGGAAACCTTCGGTGCAGCTTATTAAGCCAACTGACGTCGTGGGAATTATGGATTCGACTGGTGACGCGAAGGACCATACATTTATAACCGCCATGGGACTTTTGCGGGTTGGATATGATACAATTATCGGTAGTGATAACGATAGTATAAAAGACAAATTAAACCGAATCTTACGCGTATGAAACTCGATACTCCCACTTCTCATGGCAGCACGCCTAAAAAAGATGTTATTTATGTTGATATTGAAGATGACATTACGTCAATCATTGGCAAGGTTAAAGAAAGCTCCGCTCCAATTGTGGCGCTGGTTCCGCCAAAACGTATCGGAGTCTTGCAGAGTATTGTTAATCTCAAGCTACTAACACGTGCTGCGGAAGGATCAAAAAAGCGAGTAGTACTGATCACGAATGACCATGCTTTGTCAGCGCTAGCAGCGGGCGTGGCTATACCCGTTGCAAAAAATCTTCAGAGTAAACCAGAGATTCCTGAAATTCCTGCGCTTCATGTTGATGATGAAGATGTGATTGAGGGTGAAGCCACCTCTTCTCAAGCTGAGCCGTCTGTAGCAGAGGCCGATACCAAAAAGCCTACTCCAAGTGTAGTTCCGGTAAATAACCCCTCTACTCAGGAGAAGCTTACATCAGCCAGTGCGACGACACGCGGCAAATCTACGAGAGTGCCAAACTTTGACATGTTTAGAAACCGCATGGCATTGATCGTTGGTGGTGGACTGTTAATCATCGGGTTTTTTGTTTGGGCGGTATTTTTTGCACCGCACGCGACGGTGATAATCTCTGCCAAGACAACGCCGTACAGCGTTAATAAACAAGTACGCGCTGGAGCTGGGCGCCAACTGGATGCCGAAAAAGGAATATTGAGTGCTGTTACCAAAGAAATAAAGAAGACGACGAGTGCAGATTTTACGGCTACGGGCAAAAAAGACGTGGGTGAGAAAGCTACGGGTACAGCTACTTTTAGCACAGCATCTCCAGATGTGTTTGCCGATGGGGCAACTATACCATCAGGAACAACACTGACAACCTCAGGGGGATCGACATATACGACTAATGAAACGGTGACGTTACCGCAAAGTGATAGTTTCCGCGAATGGTTAAGTGGACGTCGACCAAGTAAAACCGTCGGAATAACTGCTACAAAGTCAGGTAGTTCTTCTAATGGTGCTTCCGGGCCTGTTCAGGGTGCACCTACTGGTGTAAATGCATCCATCACACAGCCTACTAGCGGTGGAACGGACAAAACCGTCACGGTTGTGAGCGAGTCGGATGCAGCAAGCGCACGGGATAAACTAACCGTGGCAGATGCCAATACGATCAAAGCTGAGCTCAAAAAACAATTTGGTAATGATGTCATCGCAGTCAATGAAAGTTTTGAGATTATTCCTGGAACACCGTCAGTAGTTCCGGCAGTTGGCCAAGAAGCGGCTTCGGGTAAAGTAAGTCTAGAGACGACGTACATGATGATTGGCATCAGCCGATCCGATATCCGTGCGGTATTGGAAAAAGATTTGCAGCGACAACTAGGTGGTTTACCAAACCAAAGCATTTATGATCAAGGGCTGGGAACAGTTAAGTTCTCCGGCTATTCGCGAGCTGACTCAGGCTATCAGGTCACGATTCAGACAACGGGTTATATCGGGCCATCGATCGATTCAGCTCAGCTAGCCAAAAAAATATCTGGCAAACGCGAGGGTGAGATTCAGCAGATGATTAAAACCTATGAGGGGATTCGTAATGTTGAGGTCAAATTCTCCCCATTTTGGGTGTCGACAGCTCCTGCGCCAGAGAAAATTACCATTCGTTTCCAAATTGACAATGGCAAAAACTAGGGCTAATGGTTGATGGCAACAAAATACTACCTGTCCCTCGATGTCGGCACGAAGCGTACTGGTATCGCTATGGCAGATAGTGATGTACGACTAGCCTATCCGGTAGAGACCGTCACGATGGACGAGGGAGCAATTGAGAAGATTATTGCTCTAGCCGGGGAGAAGAATGTTCACCGCATCATTGTGGGATATCCGCGCAATCTTTCTGGTGAGCCGACTGCGCAGACAAAACTAGTTGAAGATTTTGCCACGAAATTGGCTGCTCGGACTACATGTCCGCTCCTGTTTCAAGATGAGTCTCTTACCTCA
Organism: Candidatus Saccharimonadota bacterium; assembly: GCA_027493025.1. Taxonomy (GTDB): domain Bacteria; phylum Patescibacteriota; class Saccharimonadia; order Saccharimonadales; family Saccharimonadaceae; genus JAPUDQ01. The sequence continues at coordinate 3,524 of JAPUDQ010000033.1, forward strand.
GTTGAAGCAGAAAAGCGGTTACTGTCTCAACCTAGCAAGCAACTCAAGTATGGAGCTGTTGATGCGGAAGCGGCTTGTATTATTTTGCAGGATTATTTGGAGCAATCTCATGAATGATGGTGGTCGATTTGCACGGTTTACAGATGATCAGCAGCCAGGGTTTTCTCTGCAAAAACCGCGCAAGCGTTTGCCGTGGAGATGGCCAGTCGCATTGCTGAGCATCTTGGTTGTTGGTATTGGTACGATTATACTGTATGTAACTTCGTTGCAGCCAGTAGATCCGACTGCGAAGTCCTCCGTACGAATCGTTATTGATCAAGGAGAGACAGCCGCCTCAATAGCGGCAAAGTTGTATGATCATGGTCTGATACGAAATCCCAAAGTTTTTGAACTGTACACCCAGCTAAGCGGTATAAAAGGCAAGTTACAGGCAGGGGGTTTTATGCTCAAAAAATCACAATCAGTTTCGGAAATTGCTGATCATCTGACTAGCGGCAAAAGTGATGAGATGAATCTGACATTTTTGCCAGGGTTGACACTGGAGGCACTCGCTGATCCACAAGTAAAAGGTAGCCTGGCTCATCAGGGATTTAATACTGAGGAGATACGTAGAGCTTTTGCAAAGACCTATAATTCGCCTCTGTTCGCGGGACGACCCTCTGGAGCCAGCCTAGAAGGATATATTTATCCTGAAACCTATGTCGTTGCTGCTGACACAGCGCTTGATACAGCTATTAAAATGACGCTTGATGAATTTTATAAGCAAGTTAAATCACGTGATCTTGAAGAAAAACTCAAAAAACAGAATTTGTCATTGCGGCAGGGTATCATTCTTGCATCGATTGTTCAAATGGAAGTCTCTAACAAGACGGATCAAAAGCAGGTTGCGCAAGTGTTTTTACGCCGTCTTCAAAAAAGCATGGTATTGGGTTCTGACGTAACGTTTATGTATATCGCCAAAAAGGAAGGCCGTACGCCAAGCGTCAATGATCCGTCACCATACAATACACGCAAAAACCCTGGCTTGCCACCTGGACCGATCGCTAACTTCCATATCGAAGCGCTTGAGGCTGTCGCTGAGCCAGCATCGGGAGATTATGAATATTTTGTGGCAGGTGATGATGGTAAAACGTATTTTGCCCGAACAGAGGCGGAGCATAACCAGAATGTTGCCAAATATTGTACCGAACTATGTCGATAGATTATGTTAAAAAATGTATTGACTCATGTGTCAATACGGAGTATACTAAAAAAGTAAACCGGAGGGGTAAAACAAGAGAAATCTTGGGTGGATTTATCTAACCGGTTACCTACCGACAAATGTCGCACGGATGCTAAAACGAACAATATAAAGCAATTAATCCAAAGCGAAATAAGGTCGACGCGTATCCTGTCCACCAGCGGGTGGAGTAAGACAGAGTATCGGTAGCAGGTACACGGTGACGTGTTCCACGGAGAACGTAATTAGTGCTCATCTATCAGGTTCGCCTGTATTAACCAAGCTTACAAAACGGTCGCGGTCGCGCCGACTGAAAAAGATAACAACATTTACCATGTATGCAACGGCAGTTGCCTTAATTGCAAGTGTTGTTTCTGTTGGCTATGAGTCTCCGATTGAACAAAAAGTAGTGGCGCAATCCAGCGGTTCCACGGCGATGCAACTCGCTAATCCTTCAGTTGATCAGCTCCAGGCTGCTGAACTGGCGGCTGGTGCAGCACAAATCAGTAACTTATCAGTTGCGACAAATGTGACGAATCTTTCGATTTCGCTTGGCGCTAAAAGCGAATTAGCGCAGACAAGTGATACGATTCTTTCTAAACCGCAAATTGTTCAATCGGGGACTGACCGCCGTGGAATTAGCGAATACACAACCGTTACCGGTGATTCTGTGCAAACGATAGCTGAAAAATATGGAGTTAGTGTCCAGACTATCAAATGGGTTAATCGTTTAACGAGTGACGCGTTAACCCCTGGTACAAAATTATCAATTCCAGGTGTTGATGGCATTATTCACACGGTTGCTGCCGGTGATACTGTTGATACGATAGCCAGTAAATATAGCGCTGACAAGTCTCGCATCCTTACCTACAATGACCTTGAACTCGCGGCAGTTCAGCCTGGCCAAAAAGTTGTGGTGCCTGCTGGGATTCTCCCTGTCAATGATCGTCCAGAGGCTATCCAGCGTGCTCAAACAGCCTATGCTGGCATTGCAACAACTCGGGCTTCGAGTGCGCCGCAACAAACGTATACGAACGCTACGATTGCTGGTAATCGCTACGATTACGGTTACTGTACGTGGTATGCCTATAACCGTCGTGCGGAATTAGGACGTCCAGTGGGTAGTTTCTGGGGTAATGCGGCAACCTGGGCAAGTTTCGCGCGCGGTAGCGGGTACGTGGTGAATAATTCACCAGCAGTTGGTGCAGTGATGCAAGATAGCTACTCGGCCGGTGGGTATGGTCACGTTGCGGTTGTTGAGTCAATTGGTACTGATGGATCAGTGACAATATCTGAGATGAACTATGCAGGATGGAACCGCTATTCGACCCGCACGCTAGATCCAGGTCAAGCCGCTCGCTACAACTTTATTCACTAGAACGTAGTATCTGTAGTAGGATAACAGAGGTACGTTTGGTATACTGGAAATATGTTTGTAGATAATGCGCTCGTGATGGTTCGGGCTGGCAAAGGCGGTGACGGTATCGTCAGTTTTCGGCATGAAAAATACGTGGAATATGGCGGGCCGGATGGTGGTGATGGTGGCCGCGGGGGAAACGTTGTTTTCAAGGCGGATGAACGCAAGAATACTCTGGTTGATTTTCGATACAAACCAGAGATTAAGGCTCATGACGGTCAGGTTGGTGGCAAACGGCAAAAACACGGTAAAAACGGCGCAGATATTACGGTATCAGTACCGATTGGAACGCAAATTTATCGTGATAATGAGCTGATTGCTGATCTAACAGAGAAGGATCAGATTGCGGTTGTAGCAAGAGGTGGAGACGGCGGATTTGGAAACGCACACTTCAAAAGTTCGGTGCGCCAGACGCCACGCGTTGCCGAACTCGGTGAGAAAGGTGATGAGTTTGAGGCTCGTCTTGAGCTAAAGTTGCTGGCGGATGTCGGACTGATTGGTTTTCCAAATGCGGGAAAATCAACCTTTTTGAGTGTCGTTAGTAATGCTAAACCAGAGATAGCTGACTATGAGTTTACGACTCTGACGCCAAACCTTGGTGTGGCGGACATTGATGATACGAGTCTGCTCATTGCGGATATTCCGGGTTTGATCGAAGGCGCAAGTGAGGGTAAAGGGCTGGGGGGTACATTCCTTCGCCATGTAGAGCGAACGGCAGTTTTGCTGCATCTGATCGATGCCTATAGCGATGATATCGCTGAGCAATACAGGATTATTCATAATGAATTGAAAAAGTATAACCCGTCACTTTTAGAGCGGCCTGAGATAGTGGCGCTTACCAAGATCGAGGGCTTGGACAAAGAGATGATTAGCATGCAGACGACGGAGCTTCGTCAGGTGGTTCCGAATGCTACTCCGATCATGGCCATATCTTCATCGGCTCATATCGGACTAGAAACGGTGTTGCGTGAGCTGGCAAAAATTGTTGCCGAAACTCGTGCGAAACGACAGGCTGATACTGAAAAAAGCCTTGATACTGGTGAGATTCCGACAATATCACTCTCTGAGCGTGAGCTTGATACGGCGTGGCGCGTCACAAAAGACAAAAATACGTATATTGTGACCGGTCCAAAGATTGAGAAGTTTGCTGCGCGGACGGACTTTGAGAATATCCATAGCGTGAATCGTCTGAGGGATATCATGCGCAAAATTGGCATTATGCACGAGTTATCCCGTGCTGGTGCAACTGGCGATAGCGAGGTGTATATTGGTGAAGACCGTGTGCATCACTTGACAATGCTTGAGCAGTAGCGGTCTTATGGAGTCAGTTGAAAATAGCGCAGTAATTTTCGGGTAGTGGAAGGATCAAAATGAGTGATTGTGCCGTAGCTGACAAAGGATTGAAGGTTTGTATAAGTGATGATTTGCTCAAGTATAGCCGTACATTCGTAGGGATGAACCCATGTACTGTTGCGGATCATATAAAATCCCAAGCGTTTGAGCTGTGCCGTTAGCAAGTAGCGGGATTGACTATGGCGTGACGGGATATCAAAGAAAATGACTTGCCATGAATTGCTCCAGACTTTGGGGGGCGAAATAACCAGGCGATCTATGACAGACTTTTGTAGTCGATAAAACCCTTTCGTCGATAGCTGAATTTTGAGGATATATCCGTCGCGAGCCAGCTCAACAAGCTGTTGCCGACGTAATTCGTGAGCAATTCGAGAACGGATTTCGGGTGGAACGGCTCGTGGAATGCCGAGATGGTTAAGAGCTTCAACAAGCGATCGGGCATGGATGCTAAGGCCCGAAAAACCTTCATTGCCGATCAGTTGCAAGGTTGTGTCGACATAACGAGGAAGAGACGGTTTCATATACATATTTTAACAGAGTATAAAAAATGTCAGAAATACCTGAGTCTTAAAACCTCCTTAACGTATCAGATAGTTTTCAAGTCATCTCGTCCGACACGTCACTCTTTTCGCAAAACGAATAGATGTGAGGGTGGCGTATCGGACGAGATGCGTCGAAGCGACTCGTCACTCCACGCGTTCCTACTCCATGAGAAAGGCTGTGGATGAATTTCACATCAGGATTCATCTAGGTGTAGCATTTGCCCTCCGAGAGAAAGGATGACCATGTGGTCGGCTGGCTTTGTCTAGCAAATTCGGTGGCTCCGTCGCCATCTGTCTCGTAAACCTCAACGAGGCAAGAGTACTGCAGAGGTACCCAAGTCCCCAACGACACCGACTGATTGCCTAGGCGGCTGCCTCCCCTTAAAGACGGGGACCTCAAGCGTCAGCACGCACCATAGTATGGGGCAGAACTTGTTCCGCAATGAGCATCTCACTGGTGCACATTTGCGGAGCAAACAGTCGAACAAAACTGAATACCAATCGAATAGCTTCTGTAGTGGGGCGAATAGTGCTGTCAGGATGACTGCATCTCCCGGATCTATATCCGGAGTAGATGAGGACGGATGTCCTCCTATTCGCCCCATCGCGGCACTCTCTATCTGATACGTTATTTTCCATGATCTTGTAGTAGCGCCTGAAAAGGCGTGTTTTTATTGTAGATATTCGTTTGCGCTCATGATGTATAGATTATATACTCTCGGCTAGTTTATACTGGGAGACATGACGCGTCAATCATCTGCTCCAAAAACATATTTCTTTTATGACCTGGAAACGAGTGGACTCAGCCCGCGCGATGATCGGATTATGCAGTTTGCGGGTCAACGTACTGATATGTCTATGAAGCCGATCGGTGAGCCAGTCAATGTACTCGTGCAACTATCAGACGATATTCTCCCGAGCCCTGAGGCAATTGTTGTGACGGGGATTACGCCGCAACAGACACTGGCGGATGGAATGAAAGAATCAGAATTCTGCCAATTTATCAGTGAAGCTGTTTTTACGCCTGGTACGATTGCAGTCGGGTACAATAACGTGCGGTTTGATGATGAATTTATCCGGCATACTTTGTGGCGGAATTTTTATGATCCCTATGAGTGGACGTGGGCAGATGGACGTGGACGCTGGGATCTCCTCGATGTCATCCGAATGACTCGGGCACTTCGTCCCGAAGAGATTGAGTGGCCCGTTGATGAAACCGGCAAATCAGTCAACAAACTTGAACTTCTGGCGAAAATTAACAAGCTCGTACATACGCGCGCGCATGATGCGCTCAGTGATGTGGAGGCATTGATTGCGCTTAGTCGACTTGTTAAGAAAAGCCAACCCAAGCTTTTTGACTATCTCTTTATGATGCGCAGTAAACAGGAAGTTGCAAAGCTTGTTAATCTTGATAATCCGCAGCCGTTTGTCTATATCTCGGGGAGATATGATCCGGCACATGAGAAGACGACGGTCGCGTTGCCGATAGCGCCGGGTACAAAGCCGGGTTCAGTTTTGGTCTATGATTTGCGGTTTGATCCTAGTCAATTTCTTTCGGCCACACCAAAACAGCTCGCCAGTATTATTTTTGCCGATCGTGATACTCGTCGGCAAGAAGGCTTTGTGTCATTACCTGTTAAGGAATTGAGCTACAATCGGTGTCCAGCGGTAGCACCGCTTGGTGTTTTGGATGAGACTGCGCAAAAAAGATTAGAGCTTAATATGGATATGATTCGTCAGCATTACGCAACCTTGGTGGCGGCAAAACCATTTGCGGTAGCAGTCCAAGAAGCCTTTGCGATGCGTGAGCCGTATGCACCAACGGCTGATGTTGAGCATAAGCTCTACGATGGCTTTATGCCAGATGGCGATAAAGTCCGTGCGGCAGCAGTCCGTGCCGCAGATACAGATATACTCGCTGATTTTGCGCCTGAATTTTCAGATCAACGACTTTCGGAGTTGCTACTTCGTTATAAGGCACGTCAATTTCCAACGAGTTTGAATGAATCGGAGTTTCAAGCGTGGGAAGCATACCGCAGTCAAAAGTTAAAAACCCAGTTACCAATCTATCTTGCGAGTTTGCAGCGTCTCCAGCAACAAGGGGTCAATGAGTATCTCCTTCAAGAGCTTCAGTTGTGGGCTGAGAGTATTGTCCCCTTGGATTAGTTTGAGACGACAGAGGGAGCTGGTTGATACCGTTTACGCGTATGACGCGTGCTTGCAAGAGAGGGAGAGGCCTTTATACGGGCTACTTTGACACTAGCACGTGCGCGCTCTCGAGCGCGTGTCTGGGTATATGGATCATCACCAATGAATAGTGATTGCTTCATAAGCCAGTTGATCGCTACAACTCCGATATAGCCAAGTATGAGTGACATTGCCCAAAATGGCAGAACATAGCCAGTGCCAGGGATAATACCCGCAAATAAAAAGGCGCAGATATAATTTAAAAGAGGCGATATGCTGAAAATGACACCGATGCCAATCATACTAGCTAAAATAATTACAGCTTTTTTCATGCCGTCCTCTCATAACCTGCTCATATACTATTGTGCTTATGATAACATAAATTTTTAATAAAGTCAAATTATTTCTTAAATTATGTACTTTTGAGCTTAGCAATGTACACTAAGTAGCAGATGATACAGAAAAAAATATGGCGTGATTGGCGTGTGATTGTCGGACTATTCGTAGCTATCGTGGTGATTGTAGGCGGATACTATCTTTTTATGACGCATGATCTAGGGCGGTTTTTTACGAATCGGCAGGAGCTGGAACGGGTCATTGAGCAGGCAGGTCCGATGGGGCCAATCGTTTTTATGATGATGCAGGTGCTGCAAATTATTATTGCGCCAATACCGGGTCAAGCTATAGCGCTACTGGGTGGTTATATTTTTGGCGGACTACTCGGGACGGTTTATTCGATGATCGGTACAGTCATTGGTTTTACGATCGTGCTCCTGGTATCGCGACGGTTTGGACGACCACTCATCGAACGGTTTTTTGACAAGCAACAAATCAAAAAGTTTGATTATCTGACGAATACGGCTGGTCCAGCCGTTTTTTTCTTTATTTTTTTGGTTCCAGCTTTTCCGGATGATATGATTTGCTATCTGGCGGGACTGACGAAGATTCGTATGTCTACGCTGTTAGTTATTTCTTTTCTTGGTCGGTTTCCGAGTACGCTTTTAACGAGCTATATGGGAAGCGGAGTTGCGAAAGCAGATATGAAACTGATTGCAAGTATTGCTATTATAACGATGATTGTCATGGCGCTAGCGTACTGGAAGCGTGAATGGCTTGAAGCGCAAGCCCATAAGCTAGCACAAAAAATAGAATAAATCTAGCGGTATGTTCTCTGTATAGGCGCTATATATTGTGTATAATAATTAGGATATGGCAGAGTTTATTACGGTTACGGGCGCGCGCGAGCACAACCTCAAAGATATCTCGGTTGAGATTCCGCGTGATACGTTGGTTGTGATTACGGGTTTGAGTGGTTCAGGTAAATCCAGTCTAGCCTTTGACACAATCTATGCTGAAGGGCAACGACGGTATGTGGAAAGCCTGAGTAGTTACGCGCGACAATTTCTAGGGCTAATGGAAAAGCCTGATGTTGATCAGATCGATGGTTTGAGTCCGGCAATCTCGATTGATCAAAAGTCTACCAGCCGAAACCCACGATCGACCGTAGCAACGGTGACGGAAATCTATGATTATTTACGGCTTTTGTACGCGCGGATTGGGGTGCCGCACTGTCCTATCTGCGGCAAAGCAGTCGCCAAACAGACGCCGCAAACAATTGTTGATACGATCAGGGCTCTTGGCGAGGGAAAACGGCTGATGATCCTCGCGCCTATTGTGCTGGCGAAAAAAGGTGAGTTTGCCCATGTCGCAGAACAATACGGTAAACTGGGTTTCGCACGAGCACGAGTGGACGGTGTGGTTTATGCACTTGATGAGTTTCCGGAACTTGATAAAAGTTATAAGCATACGATTGAGATCGTGGTAGACCGTGTTGTTAATGAAGAGTCTTCGGCGGCTCGAATTGCGCAATCAGTAGAGCAGGCGCTCGAGATAGCGAGTGGCATGGTGATTGCGTTGGATGCTGATACAGAGATGGAGCATCCCTTTTCACAGCAGTATGCCTGTGTCGATCACCCTGATGTTGCGATCCCAGAGTTAGAACCACGACTGTTTAGTTTTAATGCGCCGTTTGGCGCTTGTCCGACCTGTACAGGTATTGGCTCACGCCTGGAAGTTGACCCTGAACTTGTATTCAATCCAAATTTAACGATTGCGGAAGGCGCCCTCAGGCCGTTTAACCGAGTCAATAGTGATGCCTGGTACGTTAAAAAGCTGGCGGCTGTTGGGCAAGAATTTGGGTTTACGATAAATGAACAGATTAAAAATATATCTGATGAAAATCAACAGCGTATACTGTATGGCACTGGCAAACAAAAGTACAACGTCAAGCTCAGTTATGGGCGATATTTTGATACCACCTACGAAGGGGTGATCCCAAATCTGGAACGGCGCCACAAAGAGACGGATAGTGATTTTATGCGCCGCGATATCGAGCGGTTTATGCGAGAGATGCCGTGCTATACCTGTAAGGGCGCGCGTTTGAAGCCAGAAGTACTGGCCGTAACCGTGCATGGTCTAAGCATTGTTGATGTGGTTGATCTGAGTGTCGATGACGCGCTGAAGATGTTTCGCGATGATTTGAAGCTAAATGAGAAAGAGCAGTTTATTGCTCGTCAAATCTTGCGCGAAATCAATGCTAGACTTGGATTTATGTATGATGTGGGGTTAAGCTACCTTGAGCTGGGTCGGGCAGCAAATACGCTCAGTGGCGGTGAAGCGCAGCGAATTCGTTTGGCAACACAGATTGGGTCTGGTTTGCAAGGGGTTCTCTATGTGCTTGATGAGCCGTCTATTGGCTTGCACCAACGGGATAATGACAAGCTCATTGCCACGCTCAAGCACCTTCGCGATATCGGGAATTCTGTTATCGTGGTTGAGCATGATGAGGACACGATTCGCCAGGCTGATTTTTTGCTGGACATCGGTCCTGGAGCTGGTATCCATGGCGGGCAAGTATGCGCCTCGGGAACACCAGAAGAAGTCGCCCAAAATGCGGATAGTATAACTGGTCAGTATTTGAGCGGTAAACTGGAAATTGAAGTGCCAAAGAAGCGTCGTAAAGGGAATGGAGCTGTGCTTACGGTCCGGGGAGCACGCGAGCATAATCTTAAAAACATTGATGTGGCAATTCCTCTTGGTTGTCTAACGATTGTCACGGGAGTAAGCGGCTCGGGCAAATCGACGCTCGTAAATGATATCATTGCCAAAGAATTATCGGCGCAGCTACATCGAGCGCATACGGTGGCAGGCGCCCATGATAGCCTTGACGGCATCGATAATCTTGATAAAGTTATCGTCATTGATCAAAGTCCAATTGGGCGGACACCGCGTAGCAATCCAGCGACCTATACGGGGGTATTTACGGCCATACGGGAGCTCTTTGCAAGTACGCCAGAAGCAAACATTCGTGGCTACAAAGCGGGACGGTTTAGTTTTAATGTGCGCGGCGGTCGTTGCGAAAACTGTCAAGGTGATGGCGTTATCAAAATCGAGATGCACTTTTTACCGGATGTATATGTGGAGTGCGAGATTTGTCACGGCAAACGCTATAATCGTGAAGCTCTCGAGATCACCTACAAAGGCCAAACGATTAGTGATGTGCTGAATATGACGGTTGAGCAAGCGGCTGATTTCTTCGAGAACCAACCGAGTATCAAACGCAAGATGGATACACTGGTGGAAGTCGGACTTGGCTATATCAAGCTTGGCCAACCGGCAACGACATTTTCAGGCGGTGAGGCGCAGCGGATAAAACTGGCGACAGAACTAAGTCGTCGCGCGACGGGTAAGACGCTTTATATCCTGGATGAACCGACGACAGGCCTACATGCAGCTGACGTTAAGAAGCTGCTTCATGTTCTTCAGGCACTCGTTGATACGGGAAATAGTATGGTTATTATCGAGCACAATCTTGATGTTATCAAATGTGCTGATCATATCATTGATATGGGACCCGAGGGTGGCGCTGGAGGGGGTAATGTGATGGTTGAAGGGACGCCGGAGATGGTTGCAAAGAACCCCAAAAGTCATACTGGCCGCTACTTAAAAGATGCCCTAAAAAAATAATTTAACGTCTGAAAATCAGTCGCAGTTGGCGTTTGCTGCCCTCGATCAGTTTGGCTCGCCGGGAAGGTTCTTTGAGGGCATGGATGACCATAGGCAAAACACTGATAAGAATGATGACTATGGCGGCGACTTCAACATTGATACCGATATCTTTGAGAACTTTGCCGGCATAAAATCCAAGATAGGTAAATGAAGCTGTCCAAAGAGCAGCACCAATGATATTAAAGAGAAGAAAAGTTCGGTAATGCATGTTGCTGACACCCGCTACAATCGGTGCAAAGGTGCGAACGATGGGAACGAACCGCGCCAGGATGATAGTTAGCGCGCCATGCTTTTGGTAGAAACGTTCGGCTTCTTCGAGATGTTTTTTGTTGAAAAAGCGTGTGTTCTCCCGTTCAAATAACTTTCGGCCGACTCGATGGCCAAATGCATAGCCAGTGCTATCACCGAGTGCTGCGGCAATAAACAGCATCAGGACGAATAAATGAATGTCTACACTAAGGATACCTTGCTGTACTAAAAATCCAGCCGTAAAAAGTAAGCTGTCGCCTGGCAGGAAAAAACCGATGAGGAGTCCGGACTCGGCAAAAATAACGAACAAAATAGCCAGTATCCCAAAACCAACAATAAAGTGAATCAATGCTTCCATCGCGTTTAGTATATCATGGTGGAGTGCTACGAGGGAGCTGGGGCTTTTCGCTTGCTATAATTATAACGAATATGGTTAAATAAACGAGAACATCATATAATTAGTGGGGTTAATCAGCGCAATATGTCTCGACTCCCTCCGCCTGGCTCTGATTCTGGTAAATGGGGCGATATCCTCAACGACTATCTCAAACAAAGTCACAAGACGGACGGTACGCTTAGTGATAACACTGTTAGTAGCTCAACTATCCAGAATAATGCGGTTACGACTGTTAAGCTCGCAGATAAAGCGATCACCTCTCCAAAACTGGCTGATAATAGTATCACGTCTGTGCAGCTTGCTCCTGGATCGGTCACCGCTACGGCGATAGCTCAGAATGCGGTTTCTTCTGTTAGTATTCAAGATGGAGCTGTACCGGGGGCGAAATTGTCGGACAATTCTATTTCTGAGTCCAAGCTAGAATTAGCGATTCGGGATAAGCTTAATACCCCTTCAGTTGTTGAGGATGGAACAGTCCTCCCGATCAAGCTCAGTACGACAGGTACTGCCGCACAGAACAATGATATCCTAACCTACGATAATACATCACAGAAGTTCGCATGGTCGTCAGCAAATTCAGTTATCCCCGACCACTCTCTTACCGCCCTCAAACTAAACACCCCCACCACTCCTACTCCCATCAATGGTGATGTGCTTGTCCTGGATAGTTCTGCTCCTGGTGGATTCAAATGGCAAGCCGTTTCTTCTGGTTCTAGTGCACCAAGTGGACCAGCGGGTGGTGACCTCTCCGGAACGTATCCGAATCCGACGGTGCCGGGACTAGCTACCAAACTAAGCACCTCTGCTCTTGATACCGACATAACCCTGGCTGCCAACAGTGATACCAAGATCGCCAGTCAGAAAGCCGTCAAGGCATATGTTGACGGAAAAGTCGCCACCAGTATCACTCCCGATACCGATGCAACTCTCGGCGGTAATACGCCTAGTGACAGTACCGTATCAAGTCAGAAGGCGGTTAAGGGATATGTGGATGGAGTCACCGCGTCAACACTGAGTTCTACGACGAGTTTTGTCAGAAACCAATATACGAGTGCACAGACCGCAGGGCTCTGGGTGAGTGGGAAAATGCGCTCCAATGACATCGTAGATGCAAAAGCTCCGCTTTTTCGTGGCTATTGGACGAAGAATACAACGAATGCAGCAGCCGGGCAGTGGACAAAGCTTTGTACGGCGACCCTAGGCGGACGGTATAGTGAGAATCGCGTAACTTGCGAAATAGTCTCTGTTAATGATGCGGGATCAGCCCAACGATGTATGGTGGATTTCCGGCAAAAGCAAGAGAATCTGATGGGTCAAGAACCCTATGTATCGATACGAGTATTTAATACCGAAGGAATTGTAGCTGAGGATTTCGCAGCTATTACGACGCAAAAAACAACCACAAGCACTGTCACTGAACTATGGGGAAAAATCACCACCTATTATACAGCGTGGGTAATGATGCCCCATACTACGTCTATTGCAGGTAATTCAGCTGTGGTTTGGCATGAAAACCAAACCTTTACGACTACGTTGCCTACCGGTACACAAACCAAAGGTTATCTATTGCCTTTAGCCTCCGCTACAGCCGACCCAGTTGGGGCGGTCAACGGGACGGTGTATTACAATACAACTTCGCATAGTTTTCGAGCGTATCAAAATGGAGCTTGGAATACGCTCGGTGGTGGAAGCGTACAGAGTGTGGTTGGTCAAACCGGATCGATTACCGGAAGTCAAATTGCTAGTGATACGACCGTAGCTACGGCGTTCTATAAAACGATTGTACGCGCGACCTATGCCGACCTAACGGTAACAGTTTTACCATTTAGTATTGAGGGGTATTCACATCCAGGGGGTACGATTACGGCTCTGCCCAATGGCGAATGGTATGTAGGGACAGATATCTTTACGGGTAATATCTTGACGCTACCGAGGCTCGGTCATCGTGGCTGGGTGCCACTAGCACGTATCACGACTGATGCGACCAAGGTGACCGCGATCTATCCTATGCGCCCGCGATTATATGACTGTCGGATCCCGCGTACGATGCAGAAAATCCTTAAAGGCCAGGGAATAAATGTGGTGGTGATGGGCTCGTCGTTGACGGCGGGCGGTGCGGCAACTGATTGGTCGGGAATGGTGTTTGGGCCTGGTACGACAACAAACTATAAGGTACCAGGCAGTACGCTCGTGAATGTCGGAGTTGGCGGATCGCCAAATCAGTACCAGCTTGCTCAACTAGGGCTAGCTTCTGGACACACGAGTTATGGATTTAATTCATCTGGAGCTATTACGATGTTTACGGGTAAAAGACCGCCAAACGGACGGAGTCGGTTGCTGCGGGATACCGACCTTGTCGTGATTGGTTGTCTGGCAAATGGTGGAGATTATCGCTTAGAAACGATTGAGCCACTGGTTCGCAAGTTGCGCAGCCAAAATGTTGAGGTCATTATGGTGACAGATAATGCACAAGGACCGACGGGTGACTATATAACTATGAAAAACGCAGGTCTTTACGTGGACGCGCCAGAGGTATTTCGGGTTGCAGACCTGTATGGAGTTGAAATTGCCGATACGGCTGCGTATGTATTTGAGGCGCATCTACGCAATAATGGCACAATTTACAGTGACAGTATTCATATGTCACATGCCGCACCCGCTGGACGTACGGCTATACCCAGCGGCGGACATGAGGTATGGGCTCGCGCTGTCCGATCTATCTTCCCGGTCGATAGTGGCTCTGGTATGCCTGTGCAAATCGGTAGCTATGATTTTTCGGCTGGCCAAGGAGCGTGGGTAGCGTATGGAACGCCCTCCTCTCTCGGCGTCGTTAATGGCGCATTATCCTGTCAGGCCGACTCTTCTTTTGACGGTATGCAGATTGATGTTGGCTCGATTGGTACTGGCGATATCGTTACGGTGGAGTTTGATCTCACAACGACCGGATCGGGCATGGTTGTGCAAGTCGGATTACTCAATGGTCCTTGGTCTTCAACGGGTAATATAGGGTGTACGTCAAGCGGACATTATACGGCAAGTCTGACGGCAACCTCAACAGCAGGCATGACCCTTGCCTTTATTGCCTTTGATGCAAATGGTACATTTACCATTGATAATGTCATAATTACTCATACGGTGTCTTCTGGTGCGATACGTGATCTTATTCCTGCCCGGCAGAACGCCATAACATCACTTCCACCAAGCCGTGTTGTAACCGATTATAAGACGCCAGGTGACGCATTTGTGATCTTGCCAAAAGATGAACTGTACGTAAATAATCCTGCTAATACGACTCGCGGCACATTGCAGATGCATCCGTGGAAAGCAGGTTCTTTTCAGCGGCAGTTTATTGGCGGCACCGATGCTGATGCGAATGATATGCTGGTGCTTGCTACGGGCAAAGAGTGCGTAATCGGGGCACATGGGGTTGTTGGCTGGTCATTGATTCGGTATGCCGAGTCCTCTGATGCGGCCGTTACGGTCGAAATCCGCATAGACGGTAACCTTCAAAAAACATTGACATTCGCTACTACGCCGTTTGCAAACGAATGGTATCATACGATTTATACACCTTCAGAGCTAGCTAAGGGATTTGCAACAGATGATGGTATTAAGAGTATTAGTCTCAAAGTGACGGCCGGTACTCTCAAAGTGGCAGCTCTTGTTGCGCTTACCGCTGATGTGGAGTTTCTTGGACCGGAGGATATCACGTATGTTGGAACGTGGAGTGCGAAACGTGAGATTTCACGAACTGATCTACCTGGTTTTTGGACTGATACAGCAGATAGCTATGCGTACGTTAAAAATCCAGGACGGCGGTTGGAATGGATCGTCGAGGGAAGTGCCAAGTCAAAAACAGTCGATATGTACTCAGGCTCCGAACAGGCATTAGCGCAAAGTTGCGTCGGTACTAATCATGTATTTCCAAGGTCTCTCTATGGACAAAATGAGATACATACTATAAAGTGCCTCGAAAATAATACGACGAGTACTTCGAATGCGGATGGACGAGCCTTGTATATTTTTGGTGCGGTTGTCTACCACGACCGATAATAAGATACGTTTACTGAACGATAGCGTATGAGGTGCCAATCTTCATTCCCATGTGAAAAATTGTCACGGACCCCATCCCCCAGTTGCTGCCCATACCTTTGCGGTACATGTTAATGTAAAGGTCACCTGGCCCATTTGTATCCTTTACCTCTGTGGCTATATGTGCAGTTGTGCCATCGGCAGAGATATATTGGTCAGTTGTATCGTAGTTTGCCCACGCACGAGGCAAAATCTGCTGTTGTTTTACGCCATCAACCCAGACTTCAAGCAACCCTTGACCACCAACTGTATGAACGATTAAGTGTTGAGTAATTTTTATCCAACGATCACGTGCAAGTGTGGTGTACCATGTAGGAAAGCCACTACCGTTATCACCAAACAAACAGAGGTTGCCATTGTAGTTTTTGATCGATGTCGCACAGCCTGGTGCTGTAGAGTAAGGTGGCGAATGAAGCTGGGATATAACATTCCAATCACTATCGGTTCCAACAACTGGCCAACTGTTTCCGATGCTGCTTGGTACATAGATTATCCAGCTGTAATACACCTCGCTACCGTTACTAAGCAAAGGTCCCCCATGGGTTTGTGCACGTATACTGGACATTGCGTTATCATTGTATGACGTAAATGCACCGGCATTTGAGCCCCATGCCGTAAAGGGATCTGGCCACCACGAAGCGTCCTTGGTTGTTGCGGTGTATATTTTTATGTTTGAACCAGGTACGCCAACATATTCTGCTGAACCCCACGGTGCAGGTGGAGCACCGCTACCATTACTAGCTGCGGTGTATGTGCCTAAGGTTGTGAAGCGTCCATCAAAAAGAAGCACTCCGGTTTGTGGTTTTGAACGGGTAAATCGACGACTTTGGATACTCATAAAGCCTTTTCTACAAGTCGTTATTGATAAAATATTCGTGAAACATCGATGCCTTTAAACGTTCCAGATCCAACAGTAACACGTGAGGTAGGATCGGCGCTATGAGTAAGAGTATTGAGACCGAGGGCGGTTACGGTGAGGTTTTGAATTCCGGTAACTGTGACCTCAGGAATGATAGGGTAATTGTCAATGCCACCCGGTTGTGAGTCAGCGATAAGGCAATTTGATACGGTATTGTATTTTGGTGTGGCTGGCTCATCATCGAGTATGTTCGCCAGATGCGGGTACTTGAGCCATGGCACAGACTGATAGGGGACTTCGGTAAGTTTTTGACGTAGCTCGGCTTGATTTCCGGTATGATTTGCGCCCCAGTTACCGACATGCCAGGCCATGTTTTGGGCTCGGATAATGACATTGTTGTCAAAGAAATTATCGCGCCCGCAATGGTGCAGACCATACCAACTATCAACAATAATATTATTGGTAACCGTGAAGCCAGAGCTACAATCATCGATATAGATGGCTACGGTAAAACGCCCGTCATTCACGCCTATATCGCTAAACCAGTTCCGGTTAATGATATTGCCGCGATCCGTCCAATTACGGCCGGTATAAAAGGCGCCGGCATCCGAGTTGTCTAACACGCCGTGATGAATCCAGTTATCTTCAATGAGGTGGTCGTTGCCCGATAGGGATATAAGCATTTGCGGGGAGTTATAAAGATTATTATGTACGACTTTATTGCCAACGCCATAGATACTTACTGCGGGGTTATAGTTTGGCTGACGTTGGGCGCAGTCATGGATGCGGCTGTTTTGAAGGGTGTTATTGCCCGGGGTGAGTGTGTTTCGATCGCCGCCATACAGGTTAACGCCATTACAGCCAATATTGTATACGTCAACATTTTCGATAAGAGTGCTAGTTGATCTATCGAGGATAATCCCTGCGTTGAGATTGGTTGCGCTGGCGTTTTTAACCGTTACGTTTGTACAGCCAGATAGCAGATAGCCCATAGATCGGCCTTCGCTCACATTGATACCATCGAAGGATATATGAGAGGCAAAATAGCAGTGGACGATCGTTTCTTTTAACTTGGTAACGCTGGACGTTGTGCCTGGTACGAAGTAGGCTTTGCCTGCCGTTGTATCAATATAATACTCATCTGAGGAATCAAGTGCTTGCGGTAGATTGCAGATATAGTAACGGCCGATAGCAGGATCAGGCGTACCGAGACCCCAGGCACTATGCGGTTGAGCGGTAATTTTTTTAGTTCCCGCATCGATACCCGTAATATTCATCAGCTGAAAAGCCCATTGATAAATAATCTCAGCGCCCAGTCGTGCATCACCAGTTTTGCCTGCCCACGACAGTACGGCTGCATCATTGGTCGGTAGGATAACTGGGTCTGTGATCGTTCCGGCGGTTGATCCAGCTCGTACCGATAGCCAGCCACTATTTGGATAACGGGCGAGAGTCAGTAGCTTGCCATCGACGACAATCGTTGCTCCCGTGGGAGTCCAGCCATCCCGCTCATTCGTCTCTGCTGGATAATCAACTCCCAGGGCCGCCAGATCAACCATTCGTATTTGAGGACGAATTGAGTCGGGGAATAGCGGAGCGATATCTGCAGGAACGGCTTGATAGGCGTTAGGTGGAATCAGTACTGAGCCAGTCAATGCTACAGCTCCACCGATAGCTCGCCAACTGATAGGAGATGACGCGGTACCACTGTCGCTTTGTAGAAAGGTCAATGTTTCGGTTTGCGGATAGGTACCGGTCATCACATGGACGGCAATACCACCAGCTGGTAAACCACTTGATATTATAGATCGGACTTTATTGCGGGCGGCAGCTAACGTTGCAAAGGGCGCAACCTGGGTACCAGGATTGGTATCATTTCCTGAGGTTGCAACCCAGAAGGTGATTGCGGGTGATCTTTTCTGTGATCTGATTTGGCGTCGACTAACGATACTCATCTCTATAACTATACACGTTTTGACAGATAGACGTTAGCGGAATTAGAATAGATAACGAATAGTATAAGTCTACTCAGTTGTCATCTATGATACAAAGGTAATGAGGAATATGTATGGCATCAACACGTCGACATCGACAAAGCGCACGTCCGACAACACCTACCGTACTACCTGATAGTACGGCTCCTATTAACTACTCAAACTATACTGTGCCGTTTGTCGCCAATGCGTATACGAGTATTTATAGCTCAAATTGGCGAACTCATCTTCAGGCACCAGCGAGCTCATATCAAGAGTGTCGTCGGCACGTTTCTAACCAGTCTCGGTTTTTGTTTCGAGTCGGTGAGACTGGTCTACCTTCAGATACGTCGTATAGTTCTCAGCGTGCCGAGTTCGAAGGGACAAATGTTTACATGCCCCGCCGGACAGATTATTGGTGGTCATTTGCCTATCGGATGACGGGCAATCCTCCAGATAGTGGCTGGTGCTCGATTGTCCAGGTGCATCAGCGACCTGACCCAGGTGAGTTTGAAGGCTCACCCCCCTTTGGTATGTTCTGGGTGAGGAATGGTTCCTTACAAATTCATCGTCGTTTTGATCCGAACTCGACAACAACATCTGAATCTGTCACGAATATTCCAGTTACTATTACGGCTAATATGACAACTAGTCTATGGCATAAGGTGGTTTTGAAGCTGAATTTTGATTATGGTGACGGTACTGGGGCATTGTCATGTTGGTATGATAGTCAATCCACAGTGCAGCTATCAAATGTCGCAATGGGCTTTAACGATGTGCGTGATGTATATCCGAAATTTGGCATCTATCGAGGTACCTGTACTGGTATCAATGAGCTTGAGTTTGCGAATATGGAGTTCGGAACGGCCAGCTTACTGAGTCGTGTTGCGAGTCCGTTACCAATACAATAGCGTTTTCAGCAGGGGTTAGTTATTGGTAGGCCTGTCTCTTAGCATAATAAAATACACATTCCCTTAATAAACGGGCGAACGTCCAATTTTACATGAGATAGTATCTGGGTTATAATATATGAATTATTAACTCCGAACACATATCCAATGAGAAAGGGAGAAAGATGGGAGACAAGATTACACTAAAAGTCCATGATAGGAATACTCATGGCAAAAAAGTAAAACAACTTCGTCGTGAAGGTATTGTACCGGCTGTTGTATACGGTCCTGGTATGGAGCCCGTTAGCGTCCAAGTCGATCAGGTTGAAATGAGCAAGGTTTATGCGGCCGCTGGTCGACATACACCGATTCACCTGACCGTAAATGATAAGAAAAAGATTGCCATGATTAAAGATGTCGAGGTTGACAATGTCAAACGGCGTATTAATCACGTATCGTTTCATGCGGTTCATCAGAACAAACCGATTGAAGCTGAAGTGCCGATTCGTTTAGTTGGTGAAGGCGAGAGTGAAGCTGAAAAAGCTGGTTTGATTATCCTTCAGACGCTCGATACAATCGAGGTTAAGGCTCTACCTATGGATCTTCCGGAGGCGCTAGAGGTTTCGATACTTGACCTAAAAGAAGCTGGTGAACGAGTTCTCGTCAGTGATATTGCGGTACCGGAGAATGTCGAAATTGTGGACAACGACGATGGCCGAAGTGATGACGAAGAAGATGACGAAGAATCGCATAGTGTTATGGACCAGGTGGTGGCGAGTGTATGGGAACCAAGCGCACTTCAGGCTGCCAACGAAGCAACTGGTGGAGATGCTGAGGACGAGAGTGAAGTTGCCTCCGAAAATGGGGCTGACACTACGCAAGCTGATGACAATAACAGCAAAGCTGAAGCCGACGATCGCAAACATAGCGAGCCAAAATCGGACAAGTAACAATCAGTGATAGAAAATAGCCGCCATAAAGCGGCTATTTTATTCCTCGATAAATCCGCCAGATTGATGAGTCCAGAGTTTGGCGTACGTACCGTCGAGAGCCAGGAGTTCCGTATGACTACCATCTTCGACTATCTGACCGTCCGACAGTACAATAATCCGATCAAGTTTAGAAATCGTACTGAGTCGATGGGCAATAACAATGCTGGTTCGGTCTTTCATGAGGGTGTCGAGAGAAGCTTGAATTAATTTTTCTGACTCGCTATCGAGCGCCGAGGTGGCCTCATCAAGAACCAGGATCGGGGCGTCTTTGAGGATTGCTCGTGCAATCGCAATGCGCTGCCGCTGTCCGCCGCTCAGTTTGATACCACGCTCGCCGACCAGAGTGTCGTAGCCGTCAGCAAGCTCCCCAATGAATTCATCCGCATTGGCTTGTTTGGCGGCGTGAACGATGTCTTCCGGTGAAGCATCCGGTCGACCGTAGGCGATATTTTCCGCGAGGCTACGGTGAAATAACATCGGTTCTTGGGATACATAGGCAATATTCTGCCGCAGACTGCGCTGGGTGATATCGGCAATATTTTGTCCGTCAATGGTGATCGTACCTGCATCAATGTCGCTAAACCGTAGGAGCAACCGAGTGAGCGTTGTTTTGCCCGAACCGCTATGTCCAACTAAGCCGACACGCTGACCAGAGGGTATCGCGAGTGAAAAATCACGAAATATCGCCACACCGTTACCGTTATCATGAGTAAACGATATATTAGTAAGCTTGATTTCGCCCGCGGAAGCCGTGAGCTTTTGCGTGCCTTTGTCAGCAATCTCGATATCTTCTTGCATAATTTCCGTCATATCGTAGGCATCACCCATCAGTCGGTTATAGTTACGCATCACATGGTTCATTGACCACAACTGACGAGCTAAAATGAGCGTGTAGGTAAGTAGCAAATAGGCAGCTCCCGCCGTTAAGAGTCCGCGTTCGCTGGCATAGACGGCAATAATAAGCGCGCCAACGTTGAACAGAACAATAATCGTTGCCCAAATGCCAGAGGCAAACAAAACGCCATTGCGGGTATGGAACGAGGCGTGGTTCCAAGTGTTTGCCCGCGTACGGACGCGAGCAGTTTCACGCCTTTCTGAGCTAAAGGCTTTGACTGTAGCAATGTTGGTGATAATATCGGCGGCTGCACCGGTCAATTCCGTATGTTTACGGGTTTCTTTTTTGACCCGTTCATAGACAAATCGGTTACCGTAATAAATCGCGATAGCCATCAATATCGTTACGACAAAAAGAAACAGGGCGTATTGCCAGATGATAAATGCCAAGATAGCTGAGGCGCTCACTATACCGACAATGATCGGAACAGTATCCCAGATTAAAATATCCCAGAGCCGTTCGGTGGCTGAGACGAGCTTTGTAGACTGGCTGATCAATGAGCCGCCAAATTTGTTGGCATGAAAATTCATACTACGGCGAGAGAGATGGTCGATGATTCGCACCGCCATATCGCGCATTGCGTAGATTTCAAATGTCCACGTCCCCCACAGAGTGATGCGCCAAGTAATTATCGTGCTGGCTACGAGCAGTCCAGCATAGAGGAGGATAAGTGGCATCGAGGTCGAAAGGCTTACGCGTCCGTTTGTTAACTGATCGATAAACGTTGCGAGCACAAGGGGAGCGAGATAGGTTTCGACGACAACGGATAGTACCGAAAAAACGAGCGCAATATTTCGGTATTTTGCATATGGTTTTGAGGCGGACCAAATAAGCCTGAGGGTGTTTTTTTGCATGAGTCTCCTTTGAGATTGTTTGTAGATTGAGAGGTCGCGCGCGACAGTCAAGAAAAGAGGTCCTTTTCTAGGACGTTAATAGCACGTATTGTATAGAGTTTTTAAGCGTTTGACAAATCAATATCGTATTTCTTGGCCATGACGGTAATCACGCGGTAGATTGCGGGTAAGTGTTTCACGATCGCTTTTTCGGCAAATACCTTTTCTTCGCGTGTACCCTTTTCGAGTTTGTCGACTAAATGATAAAGGGTGACCACATCTTCTTCTACATAGCCAAAGCGTTTCGTATAGAGCTCCTCCAAATAGTCGACTTTGGTTTCTAAGGTGTTCAACCGAGAAGTAATGTATGTTTTGAAATCTTGGAACTCACGCTCTAGTTTATCCATACGGCTTTCTAGTTTATTCATACGGCTTTCTAGTTTATCCATACGGCTTTCTAGTTTATCCATCCGGCTTGTAAGCTCAAGAGTTTGTTGTTCAAACATTGGCCCAACAACTTCAATAATTGTCTCGACCATAACAGACTTTAAGAGTGTGATATCATCGTTGGTAAGTGCCATATAGTGCCATTATACGCGTATTGAATGAACAATTGAACCCTGTAATACCAAAATGATATTATGAATAGTATGCAGAAAATATTGCTGTACTATAAATTCACTTCACTGGCCGATCCTGAAGCTATTACATTATGGCAAAAGGTTTTAACCGACAGTCTTCATTTGCGCGGTCGGATATTGGTGAATAAACACGGAATTAACGGTACAGTTGGCGGTGAGCTTGATGATCTCAAAACCTATGTCAAAGAAACGAAAAAATACCCTGGTTTTAAAGATATTATGTGGAAATGGAGTGACGGCAGTCGTGATGATTTTCCCCGGATGAGTGTGCGTCATCGCCGTGAGCTGGTCGGGTTTCGTAATAGCGAAGATGAGTTTACGGTCGATGAGAACGGAGTGGTCGGCGGCGGTACACATCTCAAGCCTGAGGAAGTTCATGCGATGGTCGAAAGATATGGAGATGACGTAGTATTCTTTGACGGGCGCAATGCGAGCGAGGCGAGCGTTGGAAAGTTCAAAAACGCCGTGGTACCTGATACGCGCACGAGTCGGGATTTTATTGCCGAACTGGAGAGCGACAAATATGACGCCATCAAAGACAAGAAGGTGATTAGTTATTGTACGGGTGGTATTCGTTGCGAAGTCATCAGTGCTATGATGAAAAAACGCGGTTTCAAAGAGGTTTACCAAATCGACGGCGGTATCGTCAAATATGGTGAAAAATACGGCGATGATGGTTTGTGGGAGGGCGCTCTCCGCGTCTTTGATAATCGCAAAGTTACGACATTCACGGATCATGCGAAGACGATCGGGACGTGCATTCACTGCCAGTCGCCGACCAGTAATTTCGAGAATTGCGCTGATATCAGTTGCAATGAATTGGTACTACTGTGTGATGGATGCAAAACGGATGAACACGCGCGATATCACTCTCCGACTTGCCAGCAGAAAGTTTCTGCATCATGAGCAAACAGACAATTGCTGTTGATATTGACGATGTACTGTCAACTAATGCGCAGGATTTCATTGCTTATACCAACGCTCGATGGGGGACTAGACTAACCATTGAAGATTATGATGAGCATTGGGGCGAGGTTTGGCAAGTTGAACGCGAAGAAGCTCACGAGCGTGCGTCCGAATATCTGCTCGGCGACACGATGGGTTCATATGGCCAGCATGACTATGCATATGAGGCACTCAAAAAGCTCCATGAAATGTATCGCATTATCATCGTGACGTCTCGCGGCAAGATTATAGAAAAAAATACGCAGGATTGGTTGCGAAAGCATTTTGATGGCTGCATCGACGAAGTATTTTTTGCGGGCATATATGATACCTCTCCTGATGACGACGACGAATATCATAGCCGATACAAGAAAACAAAAGGCACGTTGCTCAAAGAACTTGGCGCAGATTATTTCGTTGATGATCAGCCAAAACATTGCATTGCCGCTGACGAGCTGGGGATTACGACGATTTTGTTCGGCGATTATGCCTGGAATCGTCAGGCAGAAATACCTACCTCGATGATTCGTTGTAAAACTTGGCGCGACGTCTGTGCCTATTTCGGAGTGTAGGATGGGGCATATACATACCGAACCGAACCAACACGACTTTACGACCAGCGCATATATTATTCGTAAGGTTGATGACGAGTGGAAATGTCTCGTGCATCATCATAAAAAGCTTGGTAAACTTCTCCAGATTGGTGGGCATATCGAGCTTACAGAAACGCCGTGGCAAGCGCTTGCCCATGAGATACGCGAAGAGAGTGGCTATGATTTATCTGAACTGCGGCTACTCCAGCCAAAAAGTATATCGACGAGCATAATTTCTGATGCAATTGTTCATCCTCTTCCCCTTCTTCTAAACACGCACACTTTCTCATCTGACCACTTTCATACTGATCTCGGTTATGGCTTTATTGCAAAGCATACTCCAAGTCGACCACCGCATATGGATGAGTCGCAGGATATTCGATGGTATTCGTTGAGTGAGATTGAAGTTGCTCTCGCGGCGGACAAAATTATCCCCGATATCGCGATCACCTATCGGCAATTGCTCGGTTCTCTGGAGTCCTACAAGACTGTTGATCCTGCCAGTTTTTCACTTGAATGCGCTAAGGTCTTCAAGGCAACGCATCGTGAATTATCTTTGACACAATTTGGGAATCCTATTCTGCGTCAAGTAGCCCGCCCTTTGAGTGCACAAGAAATTACCTCAGATGAAATCCAACAACTTATAACAGATATACGCTATACGAACCAAACAAAATCTTATGGGGTCGGTTTAGCGGCGCCACAAGTTGGGGTAGGTATTGCTCTTAGCGTCATCGGTATTAAGCCGACACCCAACCGGCCAAATCTAACGCCATTTGAACAGGTGATTATCAATCCGTCCTATGGAGGAATTGGAAAGCGCATAGGTATGTGGGAGGGTTGTCAAAGCAGCGGGACAGGGCATAATACTCTGTACGGGAAAGCTTTGCGCTATCGGAAGATCAAAGCTTTTTGGTTAGATGAGAGGGGTGAAACGCATGAGCAAACACTGGATGGATTTGTGGCACATGTTTTTCAGCACGAAACGGATCATCTCAATGGGATTTTATTTGTAGATCGAGTGCGGGATACTAAAACGTACATGCTTGCTGATGAATTTCGCGAACGTATTGTCAAGCCGAGCCAAATAGATTAGCGGATGAGTTTATAGCCATGTCGCTGGACATCGCCAATTCCACCAAGATCAGTGATATTTGTATAGGCGGCCTTGCGGAGAATTTCTGTAGCTTCACGAGAGCGATTCCCGCTACGGCAATAAACGCCAATAGCAGTGTCGGTTGGTTCGGCTGGACGGATGCCTTTTTGAATATCTTGGAGCGGCAGAAGATAGGCATTCTCAACATGCCCGGCAGCATACTCTTCTGGCGTCCGGACATCATATATGACTAATTTTTCTTGAGTAGAATTTTTCGCCTCAGACAAAACGTGTGTCTCACCTCGGCGTTGTGAAGCAATCGCCACACCAGCCAATACGAGAAGAAAGATAACCGCAATAATCCATGGTTTCATACACGTAGCATACGAAATATAATAAAAACATGCAATGATATGAGTGACATATATTTGTATTAATATCTATTTTAGAGTATAAATATATGCAGACTCAAGTCAATCTGTCTTGAGTAGAGAACGAGTTGATCGGAGAGAAAGATGATTGATCTCGTAGAGAAGTTCGTCACCTTCTGGCGCAGTTTGATAGGGCGTTATGGAAAGCTGCGAGTAGCGATCAGCTGCTTTGGCATTTTCATGGCAATCTTCGGTCCGTTATTTATGCCATATAGTTGGCGTGACGAACTGTTCTTTGCTGTATCGGTGATGATTGTCTACTTCGGCTGGCGTTTGATCAGTAAGACGGTTGTTAAGAAACGCCAATCGGTTAAAGCGCAGTCCCGTAATCAAGGTAATATTGATGGGATGGAGCACATCGTGCCTCCTCCAGCAAATGACTTCGAGGAACAGCGGTATGTAATCGATACAACCAAACTGCTGAGTGAGCTGACAGTTGACGATTTCGTTGCGATCCATGACCGTACTCGTGCGAAGATAAAAGCTCCTTCGGCAAACGATCTTATCTACTGGAACGAAAACCCTCATGTCAAACACTTCCTCAAGCGGTTGTGGCGTATTATTGTTGCGTGGATTGCAGTTATTGCTGGGGTGGTATTGGTTTCAGGAACGCACTATGGGGCATTCGTGATCGTCTTCGTCATCCTATCCGGCGTAATGTATACTTGGCGTCGTGTCAAGAAGTGGCAGGATCTACGCTTAGCGATTATTGGTGACTGGGTCTTTATTCAAGAGGCAAAGAACCCCTGGCTGTTTCTTAACGGAGCCCGCAGAGCCGTACCAGTACTAGCCTGCAACAATGTGTCTTCACGCCAGACAGTAGTGGAGCTTTTGTTGCGTCTCCGCTGCGGTCAGGTAGATATCAATACTCCCATTGACCAGAATGACTGGTTCCGTTTCTTGCAGGACGTCCGACGTTATGAGGAGTTTGAACGAATCCTGCGCCAGCGTTTCGATGAGATCATGGCTGGCTCCAATCGTGGTTTCGAAACCTGAAAGGAGAATGACCGCCTCAACTCGTTCTTACTTCTGCGTGTCAAGCCAATCAAAAGAGAGGGGCTTGGCACGCCTCTCTCATAAACCCTTATAAAATTAATCAACCCAGCTCCTGAATTCCTTCAAGCTCTAGGTTGATATAGATTTATAACGACAACTTCTGGATTAGAGGTAAGCATATCCTTTGGGTGTGATTATTTATAAATAACATCCTGCTGCTAAGTGTTAATGCGCAATAACCGAACTAGTCTGCTCAGAGCGTTAATGCACCATAGCAGGTTATATATAAAACATTACCAACCTAAATATTCGAACGAGGTTTGAATACTTAGGTTAGTGCCGGTTTATCTACTGAGCTTTCGCTGTTCGATATCACTATACTCGCTTGTGGCGAGGACAGTGCGGACCGGCGGCCGCGCTATTTTTGCAAGGGCTTTGAACCCTAGCTGAAAGAATCGATCGATGTGAACACCGGATCCTATCAGCCTGCTTTGTGCCTTTGTGAGGCGCAAGCAGCTCTCGAAATGCTACCTATGCGGCAAGGCCGGCTCGTGGAAGAGGTTGCCCAGTGGCGCAGCCGATTGCTGTCAGCCCGCCAGACGAGATGAATTTTGGCAGATCAATGAACGTATCGCCTTCTTTCAGCTCGGCATGAAGATGCGGACCGGTTGAGTCGCCGGTATTACCCGACAAACCAATTACCGTACTCTTCGTGACCTCTTGCCCAACCACTACCTTGATTTCTTGGAGGTGGTTATACGTTGAGACGACTTCCACGCCATTCACTTTGCCGTGTGAAACGACGATCCTATTACCGTAACCACCGCTCTGCGCTTGGGTTTGGGTTTGTGCGATCGTTCCGTTGGCAATCACCATGACAGGGGTGCCTACGGGCACTCCGTAATCCTGACCGGCGTGGAGTTTGCCCCATCGTGGTCCACACGGAGAAGTTTCGACGAGGTTTGCAAGAGGGAATATCCACCCTCCTACGCCTGCTTGCGCGGAAATGCTCGGGAGCTGCAACCGTCCTGCTTCAACGGTCACCCCCCGGGGAACGATCGACGAGAGGCTTTGGACTTCCATCGCTTGGCTCGAAGATCCGATCCCTATGACATTTCCATTCCCGGCATACATCGCAACCCGTGACGAACCGATAAACAGCAAGTCGCCAGGTTGAAGCTTCGCAAGCATTCGTGCGTAGGCGTCTTGCCCGTTTGCTAGGCCCCATTTAAAGCCTTCAACGGGAGAAGTCTTCTTTTTCTGCTCCTCGGCGGTTAGCGGCAAGTCGATTTGTGCCGACTTGAACACCCACTGGGTGAATCCTGAACCACCGTCCTTGTCTTGCCACGAGTACGCTTGGCCAATCTGGCTGCGCGCGGCCGTAAGTAGTGTTGACACGGAAGAGCCGCTAGGTTGGCAGTTAAGCGCGCCGACCTGTTGGAATCCGTGGGCGGCAGATATGGATCCACTGCCAAGCCACTTCTTGATTTTGGCAATATTGTCGACGATGTTGTGCGCCGAGCTGTAATACGCAGATGTTGATGGACGTTGGATGGCGATCGCGAGTTTGTCCCAATTATTCCCATCCGCGTATGATTGCCAGTTGGGAATATCCACGAGCCCGGGAATTTTGTTCCCATTCGCGCCAGGTCCACCTTTCATGAACATCGTGGTTGCCCACACAGGATCCATTCGTTGTTGTATGGATCCGTACACGTTCGTTTGCTGGAACAGGTTCACGGAGGTGCCGTCTCCGCCCGGAAGATTGATTAAGCCCGACTCGTGATATGCCACTGCGACCGAGAACATGCCTGACCAATCTGGGAGTCCTATGGATTTTGCGACTCCTAGAATGAGCTGAGCATTTTTTCGCTGCTCGCTACTTAGCTGTGGCGTGGTAACGCTCACGGCAACCGGCACGACATTGATTATGTCGTTCGGCAGGCAGGCAGCAGTATTAGTTGCCAGCTTGTCGCAGGCAGTGAGCGATGGCGTGAAAAAAACGACCATCGCGAGGATTGCAATAACCCTATGTAGCCGGTTCATCTGCTGTCACCACCCACCCTTTTCCAATGACTTGCTGCCAAGAAATCTTGCGACGTTCACCGCCCGTTATGCCGCTAGGAAAGATGTAGGCGATGGTAACGAACGTGATAGCTCGTCCCTCACCCTCATCTCCCCAGCTCGCATTCGTCACGGTTGCTGTGCCGGTTTGCAAGTTGCGCTGGCGGGAGGCGGTGTTACGCGCCTCCATGTCTTTTTGGACTTCGCCAAGCGAGCCATCGGCGACCAGCTTTTGTAGCTGGTTCGTGCGTTCGGACACAGGAACTTCGCCGTTCGGATCGATACGATAGACGACCCCCACATACCGCTTGATTGGCAGGCCGTTCTCGTCCACATCCGACAGGGTCGTTACTGATACTGACGGAGTTGCGGCCGAACTGCTTGTCGTGGCATGAGCTTCTTGTGTGGCTGGACTCACCACGCCTGTCGTTCCACGGGAAAGGACGACGATCGTAATGAGCGCAGCAACCATCACGAGAATGATGACGACTAGGTCACTCCTTCTTACTCTCATGCGATCACCCTATCTTCGTATTGGACGAAACGTGGATCGCGGTAACCAAGAACGTTCCTGGGGTCACCGGATTTAAGGAACTCTGAGAGGATCGAGAGGTTTGCACCCTCTGTGTTGTAGGTCGCCAGGTCGCTAGCCAGCGGCATCACCATGCATCGGCGCGGTGCCTGCCCGGGCATGACCAGTAGGAACTCACCCTGTTTGTAGCTCAGCATGGCTCGCAGCATGCTTTCAGGGATCGTTGGCAACAGGCGCCTGATTTCGGGAAGACCGGCCTCTACCTGACGGAAGATGATCCAGATCTTGATTTCGTTCATGGCGTTGCGAGCAAGTTGCAGCGACTTCGGGTTCGAAATCGCCTCTGTCAGGTCACTAAAGCGGTGAAAGATCGTAATCCGAATTCTCGATCCGGCACGGTTAGTCTTTGCCCGCTCGTAGCCCTCCTGGGCGAATTGCTCGTTGTCCCATCCCTCATAGGATTCGTCGCTGATCGTGACCATAGGCACGCGTTTGGGGTTGCGAAGCCCAAGCTCAGGACGATCTGGATCGATTGGCAGCATCGCGGCCGTTTCGATCGCGTTCAATACGACAAGAAGGACAGAACGAATGCGAGTGTTCCCAACCTCTTTCAAGTCGAAGGATACGACCTTTTGGTCAAGGATATCGAACAGGTCGGTACCCTGACTGCCGAACATGCCGAGGAAATCATCGCCAAGGAAGCTTTCGAATGTGAGCTTCAGCTCGTGCGCCGCTTGCTTCATCGCGTTGGTCGCGAACTTTTCAAGATTGCCCCATCTCTCGTCTTCAAACCCTTGCGGGTAATTATCCAAGATTTGACACAGCTGTTCGGTGTCTGGTTTTTCTCTTGAGCGCACGATTTCGACTGCGCGCCCTAGAACCTTGCGTTCAAGCTGGGATGCCGACCGCTCGTTGGCGACCTCGAACATTCGCACTCCAAGGCGCTTGGTTTCACCAAGTGTAAGCCCTGATTTTTCTGAGGTCCAGTTGATACTTACAGTGCGGGGATCTATGATTTTTTCATCCAGCACCTTCGTGACCAGTCCTTGCGCTTCAGGGACGCCATCATTGTGCTTGATCGAGTCGTACCGAAGACTGTTCGTACGGCGTGGACCGGGGTCCATACTGAGCATCGTTTCGGCCAGCATACTAGCTAAGAGCGTCTTTCCAAAACCTTGTTCACCGATAATCCCGATATCGATGTTCATGAGCTCAGCAATGAGCCACTTCATGAGTTGGACATCAAACCCTACAGGGCTGTAGGAACTGTCGGCGGTAAGTGCCACCGGAATACCGCACGTGAGGTTCTGGGGCGTAAGCCGCCAGCTCAAAGCCAACGCGGTTGCCAGCGGTGCGCTGAACGGGGCAATCCGCTCGAATACGCTTGGCGTGCTATTGAACTTCAGTACGTCGAGGAGCTTCATGGCCTGCTCGCTTTCGGTTGGATGTGTAGCATGTCAATGTTAAGCTGCTCCAGGATACTATCATTTGATACTGTGATATTTCCTGGGCAACGTATCCGATACTCGGCTAGATTGCTAAAAAAACATCAAGTATGAGGTATGGGGCAGGACGCAAACGCTTGCGCGTTCCGCATCCTGCCCCAAGGACACCTCAATTGCACTACTCGCTACTCGCGCAGGAGTCCGACGGTTGACGCGAGCAGTTGCTCGCCATCTGCCACGTTGGGCTCAAGCTTGAACAGCAACACAGACCGCAGGCCATTGATGACCTGTATCCAGCCGCGATCGGCCTCCTCGGGGATTACTCCCCACACTGCCAAGACCGTCCAGTAATCGGCCGTGAACTCGCCTGCGTCCACCATCTGCTCTCGATGAGCGATGATTTTTCTCATCTTGGCGTCACCTTCTGCATCCGAAAGGTGTTCAGAGGCAGTTGCCGACCTTTGGAGGTCACGCCTGATAACCTGCCACCGTTCAGCCTCTTGGCCTTTGACGCGTTCTCCCGTCCTGCCTGTGATGCGCCGTAAACGAAGCACCGTTGCCAGGTTGTAGTCGACGTCCGGCGGGAGCACGATTAGGTTTTCGTACCCTGCTGGAAGCGCGTCCCTTGTGTGGACATCGCCATAACCGGCAACTACGAAGCCGCCGTTGATGCCAAGACAGCCATTGTTTTCCTCCGACTTAGCCACGCGGGCATGCGTCGGAGGGCGCAACGGTACGAGCGTTGTGCGCTCGGTGCCGGTTTTGAACCTGTCATACCGTGCGCCATATATCTGCGCTAGGTGTGACGAGTTCGTCGCGCTATCCCACCATTCGTGGATCGTCTCCCAGTCAGGGAGCTGCGGGGATGTGCCATGTTGTTCGAGCGCCAAACTTGTCTTTTCCAAGATCGTCTTGGCTGCGGACATGTCGAACCTGCGCGGGTCCGCGACGTCGATTCGACGCCCCATGCGGGTTGGCCAGGGCAACCGTACAATGACGTACATGGTGTTCTCGCCACCGACAGCATTTCCTTCGTCGATGCGCGCGAACATCTTATCGCCAAGATTCACCTGCGCAACTTCCGGTTCGCCGTCATTGGGCTGCCGCTGGGCCGCCGTAACGATGTTCCGGTCGGCGCGCCGTTGCACATGTGCCACTGCAGCCATAGGATTCACCGGTCGGTGGATTAACCCTTGGACTACAATGATGTCCGTGAGAGAGGTCGACTCCAGGGCTTGCTGTAGTGCCCTGGTGAGCGCGTTTTGCCGCCCAAACCGCAGTTCGCCTTCACTTGTCACGATGTCGGGCGGTAGCCCTTTCGTGAATAGAATGAAGTTGATGTGGTTGCCATCTCTGATTGCCGGTACGGATTTAACCCTGCCGTCTCCGCCATAGTAGCGCACCTCTACCAGTTCGGCCTGGTCCAAGGTGATTTGTGCGGGCGGCTTTTTCGCCAGCCTACTCAAGGGTGTGGGTGACAGCTCGCCTTGCCTCGCGACCCGACGTTGACGGATCTTGTAGGCAAGAGCTTGATGCGGCACGCCCCTATCTTTCATGGGAATGGCGAGTATTCCGCAAATCACGACAGATACAAACGCCACGATCGCGAACTGCTGGGTGGCGTTCTTGTTGTTCTGCGCCATCATCGCGAAGATGAAACCGAGCAGGAGCCCGGTGCCCAAAAACACCCAGGACATGAGTGGGATGGGCCTGCGCCGCTCCTTAGAAATTGGCAATGCCGGTTCTCGTGTCATACTTCACCTTCTTGGGAGTTGGTGCGACTAGTTACGTTGGCGTAGTTGAGCTCAGCCGGGTCGCTGCGACGGCCACTTCTTGTTTCGTGCACGGCCGATGGAACGTCCGGTGAACTAGGTTGCTCACCAACGTATACCTCGTCGATTGTTCTTGTGTGGCCGCTTCGGCTTGAAGGAATATGGTCACGGCCGTCTTGGGGCTCGCTGCTCGATGAGCTGCCTGAGTCATTGTCGCGTTGGCGACGTGGCGCAGACGCGTTGTCGCTATACTGGCGTGCTGCCGAATGTTCTTCGTCGGCACGTGTTTGAGTGTGACTGGTTGTGGTATCGGAGGATGTTTTGCCTCCGTTACGGATATTGCGCACCTCGTCAAGAGTTCCCTTTACAAAGGTGCGCAAGCGCGACTTAAAGTGCTTGAACAGCATTCGCGCCGACAACCCGGCAACCACGATGGCAAGGGTATTAACCAAGCCGATCGCAACGCCAGTATCTCCAAATACCCACCTGCCAATCCTTGAAAATCCTGCAAGGATCCCAAAGAACAACAGGTTTCCAACCGTGCCATACACCGTGATTGCCACGGCCGTTGCCATGACACTCTCGCCATATCGGCCCGCCCAACGAACGGACGAACCAAGGATGAGCGAGAATGCGCTGACCTCGAACGCAATGTTGATTGCGACCACCATGATGATCGCGTACAGCAACGCGCCGATTTGCACGATGGCGAGCAGCCAGTCGATGCTGGCGAATCCGGTGGTAACACCGATAGTCTCGATGAACTTGTCGCGGTCGCCATACATTGATACAACGAACACTGAGACGAGGGAGACTGAGATGACGCGCGCGGTGGTGAGGGCTGCCGTGATAGCTGGCGGTCCCGCACCAAAGAGCACGAAGTCTACCAAGAACAACTTTCCTTGTTCCTGGTATGTTCCTGCATTGAGCGCAATGCCTAGCCGCACGACGAAACCAATCGCGAACAAGATGAACGCGATCTTCCAGAACAACTGAACCTGGTCGAAGTATCCGCTCCAAGACAGGTCCGGCAGTTCCGTCGGCGTCAACAGGTAAACCATCTGTTTCAGCAACTCGCTGCGAGGGCTCGGCAGGTTAAAAATGCCAAGTTTCTCGAACAGCCATTGGAGCGGATCGGGCATGGTGATACCTTTCAGGTGCGTGAGGGCGGGGAGCGGCTAGTAGTCCGCCCCCAGCCATTCACTACTTGACGATGTTCTGGATCCAGTTTCCTCCTGCCAAGATGAAACTGAGGTAGACTGCAGGCGTAAAGCACATGGCTGCACCGAAAAGAGATCCGAGTGCAGGCCCCCATTTCCCTTCGTGCTTGATCACCTTAATCAGCGACAGCAAAAACAGGATGAAGAAATATGCGCCGAACACCACGAGCACAGTCATGAATCCTGCCGAAATGAGCTTGACTACGAACGACACGGGCTCACCTTGCGTAATGCTGTCCGGGTCGATCGTGCCCTGCTTGGATCCCCCGCTCGGAGGCGGTGTAGTGGGGTCGACGAACGGCAGGTTGCTCATGGCGACCGTAACTTTGGCCGCCACATATACATTGGCATTCTGGACTATGCCGGACATGCCGGCGAATGGTGTGACGCTCATGACAGTTTCTCCTTCGGGAAGTCGATACCCATTGACGGGTCGGTGTTCGTGTAATCCTCGTCTTGGCTGTACATCGCCACCAGGTACTCCAGGTAGGCGATTTGCGTCGCGAGCTCGATGCTGCCGAACTGTGCCGGGCGACGACTCGCGATGTAGTCGTCGAACGGAATCGGGAAAATGCGCTCAGGCTTGATGTCGAACATGTCCAGCGTGAGGTTGCTAATCTCGTCGTGGCCATCGTGCTTGAACGTTGTATTCCTCGCCTCATCCTGCAGCATCTTGTAGATGTATTCAGACGTCTGGCCCTCACACTTGCTAACCGTAATGAGTGCCTTCCTCACCTTGGGCTCGTAGCCACGATTGGTGTATGCAAGCATGGTCGTCAGAATGCCGCGTAGTGATGCGGGGTCGTCTATCACGGCCGAGAACGTCAATGTTGAGGCGACGTTTACGGCCGCGTGATTGGTTGGTACAACGCTTCCGTTCCCGCAGTCAATGAACATCGAATGCGCGCCATGATACTTCAGGCGCTGGTACGCCGCGGCGAACGCCTCTTTGGATATGCCGTCGTACATTTGCCCGTTCGGCACCGATGACACCACGTACACGCTGAGGTCCGGGGGTGTTTTAAACAACTTTCCCCAGATTTCTGCTGGCACGTGGAAGCCGTCGGGGTTGTGAACGACGTCAAGAATGCTCGCTGTCTCAACCCTCTCTACCCCAACGGCATGGGATGTTCCGCCATCGTTTTCGTTGGCGTCTACCAGTAGTGTTGGGTGCCTGGTGGCGGTATTGAGAGTTACGGCCGCATAAACCGAGACGGGGGTCTTGGCCGATCCCCCCTTGGAGTTGACGACCGCGGTCACGTGCTGCTTGTCAGCAGCCAATTCACGCAGTTCTTCCATAAGGTTGCCAAGGCGCAGGTTTTGCCGTACGCCCGGCAACACGCCATCAATGAACTGAGCGCGTTGCGCAGCCAAGTCGTCGGGGCGAATCTTAGGGGCCTTTGGCGGGACGAATGCCTGCCGAGTGAGCTCCACGAATCCACCAAAACCCTTGGTGGGCCGAAACACGTGCTCGTCGGCAAGCTCATTGGCTTTGGCGACGGCACGTTCTTCCAGGTCGAGCCTCTTGGGGTCTTCCTGGAGTTTTGCATGTTCCGTTGTGAATTGGTCAATCACAGCAGTTGCCATGAGACACTCTCCTTGTCGTATGATGTTGGATGTAGTGCAATTGTCAAGGTGCGCTCGACGGATCGAGGCACGGAGGAGACGGCAAATGCAAATGCGAATGCTATCTCA
Source organism: Candidatus Saccharimonadota bacterium (assembly GCA_027493025.1). GTDB lineage: Bacteria > Patescibacteriota > Saccharimonadia > Saccharimonadales > Saccharimonadaceae > JAPUDQ01. The sequence goes on from JAPUDQ010000033.1 coordinate 38,920, forward strand.
GACCATGTGCTCGTCCGGAGCACGTAGTGACACGTATCTCCGCGTCGTACAACGCTCCTGGTTTCGTACTAACCTGAGCGCTGCATGACGCGGACATAGTACTGTCCTACGCCTGGATTTTCGTCCAGGTTAAAATTCTGTCGCCACGAAGCCATTATCTTATCAAGAGAATGTCTCTGCAGTACGAATACAGAACACTAATCCAAACGAAATCCCCATAGGTACGAATTCTGTGGTTACGTTTGTTTATTTTGGTATATTTTAAAACGTAAATCATAAATTGAAAAGACTTGAAAAAAATATAGTAAATTGTATAAAAATTGCAATTATATTGTATTGTGGTTGTAATATTCCGTTTGATTCGCTAAGATGATGAAGTATGTACAGCTCCTCGTTCTCGTGAGAAAGTGGTGAATGGCATGTTCCTTGCAGTACAGGTAGTGAACGGAATCCCAGCGCCTATTCACACTGAATCCGGACATTTTCTGCGGATCATCAGTGCAATTACGCTCTACGCGGTTGTTGCGTGGGTGGGGTATGGACTAGCCCGGAAAAAGAAAAGCGCAGAGAAGGAAAATGCGCGAGTTATTCAAGCGACAAACTTCATCCTGGTGGTTATTGGAATGGTGGTGTTTGCGGCATTTGCCGTGACCCCATTCTTCAACAAACCACTTGCCGGTCTTAGTGAAAAGCTTTCTACTACTGCCGGTAACCAGATTACGGTCGGCGGTTCAGCTACCGCGACGATTGGGTTCGTACTGTTTCTCGTTGTGGTGATCATCGCCTTCAAGCTGATCTCGTCGCTGAAGCGTCCCTCATGGCTAGGAATGGCACTGCTGGCGTTCTTCCTCTACGTTTTTGGCTGGTCGGTTCCTTTGTTGCCTGAGATGGTCGAATGGACGTCCAACTTGCCAAGTGTACTTGTTGGGCTGATCGATGGCATCTTGGCTGCATAATCTCAATCCCCCCTCAGAGACTCAGAACTGTACATTGCGCCCGTCTGTCGTGATAATTTGACAGACGGGCGCGTGTCCATGTATATTTTGGTATCTTGTAGCTATAATAATGCGTAGCAAAATGATAAAACATAATACTGTTATAAAAAAAATACCCCGTACCCCCGGTGTTTACTTTCACAAGTCTGCCTCTGGTGAAGTCATTTATGTCGGCAAAGCAGCAAATCTTAAGAATCGGGTTGGCCAGTATTTTCAAAAATCGCGAGCTAGAGATGTAAAGACGGATGCTCTTGTTGCGGAAATTGCAACGACTGACTGGATAGAGGTAGAGACTGAACTCGATGCCTTATTTCTTGAGTCAGAGATGATTAAACGCTACATGCCCCGCTATAACATTTTGTTACGCGATGACAAAAGCCAGACATACATACGAATCCCGATGAACGACGCATATCCAGCGATCTCATTCACGCGTGGTCCGTTAGATGATGGGGCAATCTACTATGGTCCATATTACAACGCTGTGCCCATAAAAAAAGCCTTGCGTTATCTTAGAAAAGTTTTCCCGTATAGTACCCACGAGACGATGCCGAGCAAGCTATGTCTTCAATATCATCTTGGTTTATGTCCAGGGGTTGAAGCCCAAAAAACAACATCTATCGAGTATAAGAAAACGCTTAAAAAGCTCCAACGATACCTGGAAGGTGATCGCAAGCAGCTTGTGCGCGAGCTTGAACGTGATATGAAATCGCTCGCAGGCGAGCATAAGTATGAAGAAGCGGCTATTATGCGTAACCGTCTTCGTGATCTTAAGCAATTAACGCAGCGGATTGTGTTTGGCGATCGTGAATTTATGGATATCAGCAAAGATCAAGGGTTGTCAGATTTGCAACGCCTCCTACAGCTTAGTCGTATTCCGAAGCGAATTGAAGGCTATGATATTTCCCATATGAGCGGTACAAATAACGTCGCGAGTATGGTCGTTGCGACTAATGGCCTGGCCGACAAATCTCAGTATCGTAAGTTCAAGATGCAGCTTCCGGGTAATAACGATTTTGGGCATATGCGCGAAACCATGACGAGACGGTTTAGCGATCGACATAAAGATTGGCCCACTCCTGATTTACTACTTATTGACGGCGGTAAAGGTCAATTGGCCGCAGCGCTTGCCGCGCTGGATAGTACCGGCAATGATGTGGCAGCCATCGGGCTCGCAAAGCGAGATGAGCAAATTGTCATCAAACAAGACGACCGCTCACATATGCCACAGCTTGAATATGAGGTGATGCAGGAGCTTCATGGAGTAGTGGAGCGTAGCGATGACTTTTTACTGGTGACGCTGCCCAAAAACTCGCATGTCGTGAAGCTGCTGCAGCGTATTCGTAATGAATCCCATCGGTTTGCGGTTAGCTATCATAGTACTTTGAAACGAAAAGCTGCTACCAAAAGTATTTTAGATGATATCCCCGGAGTTGGGCCGTCTACTCGTAAAAAGCTAGTAACAAGCTTTGGGAGCGGACAAGGAACAAAGCTGGCATCAGAGGCACAGTTGTCGGCGGTAGTCGGTCCAAAACTCGCCAAAAATATCTATGAATGGCTGCATAGTAGCGGCGACAACATGAATACGCTATAATATACTGCAATGAAACAACAGTTTGGATTTTTCTTGTTACGATGGCTTGCTAATTCACTTGCGCTTTGGATTGCGGTCCGGATTTTAACGACGGGTGATTTTGCAAGCAGTAATGCTGGATTTGCCACCTTTTTGTTTGCTGGAGCGGTCTTGTCTCTGGTTAATGCAATTTTACGACCGATCATTGTCATCTTAGCTCTGCCCGCAATCCTCCTGACACTTGGACTGTTTATGCTCGTCGTGAATGGCTTAGTGGTCGGCATTGCAATCGCTATGGTGCCAAGTATCAAGATTACGCCGATTGGTGCTATACTCGCGGGGATGATTGTTAGTCTAGCGAACTATATTATCAGCGGTTTATTAGAAAAATATAGATATTCCAAGGAGATGCCCCATGCCCATAAATGATATCCTGCGTGCTATTATCGTCATATCGGGAGTGATTATGGTACTGTTTATTCTACTCCAAGCCCGCGGCGCAACATTGGGAGCAGGGTTCGGCAGTTCGGGGGAGCTGTATACAACTCGACGCGGCCTAGATAAAAGCTTATACGAAGCGACTATTGTGGTGGCAACAATATTTGTCTTGGCTATTCTAGCCGGACTACTTATAGGATAAATGTGTGAGCGATAGACCCTCGAAATCATGGCGGTCATTCCGATCGCTCAAGCCATCGCGAACATCATTCCAGAGGCGTGCTCGTCAGTTGGAGACAATTTCAATCAAGCATGCGCACAAGTTTATTTTGGAGCGTGTAGACAGTATCCGTACCGTCAAACGACATGCAATTGGCTGGCTTGTTGTTATGGGGTTGCTAATCGGAGTTAGCACTTTGCAGCTTTTTGGATATCAGCGTTCATTTTTGACGACAAGTCCTGTCTCTGGCGGTACTTTTGCCGAGGGAGTAGTAGGACCAATCGAGACGTTTAATCCTATTTTTGCGCGTACGGCAGCGGAGCAGTCAGCTACTCGGTTGTTGTTCTCAGGCTTACTTAGTTATGATATGACTGGACATTTACAGGGGGAACTTGCAGATAATTGGACGATTGAGAATGGTGGTAAGCGGTACATTGTCAATTTGCGCAACGATATAAAATGGCATGATGGTAAACCGTTTACGGCAAACGATGTTATATTTACCGTTAGTCTTATTAAGAATCAGTTCGTGCGTTCGCCTCTCTATAGCAGCTGGACGAGCATTAAAGTCACAAAGTTATCAGACACTGCTGTGGCGTTTGATCTAGCACGGCCCTATGCGGCCTTTCCCTATGCTCTGACATTCGGTATTTTACCAAGACACGTTCTCGATGGGGTGCCTCCAGAGCGCTTGCGTGAATCGGATTTTGAGACGCAACCAGTTGGTACTGGACCATTTATGTTCGGACGTCGACAGATTATTAATACGGACGAAGGACGGTCCATTGTTTATATGAGTCGAAATCCACGGTACTTTCATGGCGAGACAAAACTCGAAAAGTTTCAGCTTCACGTCTTTAAGGACACGGCCCAAATAAAAAAATCATTTGAGATGCAGGAAATCAATGCAGGGACAGATTTTTCGAGCCAGGAACTGATTGATATCATTCATGAACGTCCTGAAACATTGGTCTACGATACTAAAACCCTTAACGGTATGTATGCTTTTTTGCGGAACGATGCCGCAATGTTTGGAGACAAAAATGTCCGAAAGGCATTCCTGATGGCGACTGATCGGAGGGCTATTATCAAGGCTTTGCATGGATATGCTTCGCCGCTTGAGGGGCCATTGACGGTCGAGCAGTTGCCGAGTATGGCGAGTCGCAAACAAGCTGGCTATAATCTCAAGGAAGCTAACTCAATACTTGAACAAGCTGGCTGGAAATTACAGGGCGACAAGCGTAGCAAAGATGGCTCACCCTTACTAATTAATCTTTTGAGTGTTAAATCCGGAGATTATCCGGTTATTACCGATCAGCTTAAAAAGCAGTGGGAACAGCTGGGGGCGATTGTCGTTGTTCGTCTCATGGACGCTGACCAATTTCAACAAACCGTCCTCCTGCCGCGCAATTATGACGCGCTTGTCTATGAACTAGAGCTTGGTGCGGATCCAGACGTTTTTGCCTACTGGCACGCATCGCAGGCAGATCCTCGAGGACTAAACCTAGCAAATTACAAATCAGACGTGGCAAGTGAAGCGCTTTCTAGTGCCCAACTTCGGCTTGAAATGAACGTTCGACAGCCAAAATACGATATATTTGCCGATACATGGCTTGCGGATGTGCCGGCTATTGCGCTCTATCAGCCTCAGTTGCACTATGCGACGACTGAAAGTGCGGATACGATTCAGGTATCAAGCTCAGTAGTCACGCGTACGGGACGCTATCGCAGCGTTGATCTCTGGACTGTCGAAAGCGGCTGGCGGTATCGATCGCAGTAAACTATATAAATTGACTAGAGAAGTGAGGTAAGTTTGCTGATTCGTTCTTCAAGCTGGGGAATAGTAGATTCAATTTGAATGATTGTCTCATACGGAACATTTTTTATTGCGCGTGCACGGAGTTGATAATACTTTACATATGCATCAAATGAATCAGATCCAAATTTAGTATCAGCAACTGGGAATTGATTAGCGGAAACATATCGACATGCATGGTATAGATCCCCAGATTCGGTCGTGATTTTATCTGACGGATTTTTATCACCCATGGCATATTCTCGGGCTGGGCATAAGAATCGTGATCTGCGCATGAGTTCTAATTCATTATTTTCATCTGATTCACGAATAATAAATTCTTTTTGAGCAGGATCATAATCAGCAAAATAGGTATCGCCATGTGTTCTATTTGCTCCAACCGTATGAATGTTACAGAGCGAGATAGCTCCTCGCCCTAGTTTCCCGTCAAGACTAAATACATATACTTGGGGGATATCCAAAGAAGGGCAGACTCTCACGGGCGATGGTTTATCAACACCCTGACCAAGAGTTAAAAGGTGTTCCTCATATCGGCGTACACCATCTTCCGTACCGATGATGCCCTCGTCAAGCTCCTGTTTTGTAAAGAAAATATAAGGAATAGTAAAATCGCGTAACTCATCTTTGTGAGAGTCTCTAAAAGCAATAAGCTTTGCACACAAGGCTCGCCATGCCAATGGATCAAGATGGCTAAGCTTCGCCTTGTTTAGGTCAGGTATACCTTCCACCGATCCACAATGAAAAGCAAACCCACGCACTCCCATATCGTACAATTGTTGAACAGAATCGATGATTGTCGGGTAGTTGTCTGGCCATATAGTCATGTTTATTTTTATAGGATCGTTTTTCTCAATGGCATGACGTATTGTTTCCAGTGTTTTCTCAAACGCAAAATTTCTGCCTCGTAGTCTGTTATGGACATCTTTATCCATAGAATCTACGCTTATGATTATTTTATATAGGCTATTATCATAGAGGGCTTCTCTAAATGCGTTATCATAACCTTCGGGACCACTTGCTCCATTAGTAATTGACATACAGGTCGCGCCTATAGATTTTGCAAATTCTATAGCCTGTTTTGTATTTGGTATGTCTAGGGTTGGTTCCACACCTAATGGATAAATATCTTGGAGTCCATCTCCTAATGCATTAAGCTGGTCGGTAATTTCATCTGGTGAGACCTCGGTCTTGTCATGTCCCAAACGTATTTTTCCATGTGGATCAGTCCATTCTTTAACATAGCAACCGTCGCACCGTAACTGGCACTTATCATTCGTTTGTAGTGTAGCACGCATTGGTGTTAGTTCGCGAAGCGTGTCGGGTAAGGGGTAGTTATCTTGCGATACCCGAACATCATAAGGGGGGAACGAAGCTTCATCTGGCTGAATTATTCCACGTCTAACCTGGACGGGACTATAGGTCATTCCTTTTTTTGATATAGGTTTCTCAAACTCTAGAGGCATATTTACAATTATATCATAATAATATATAATTGTAAATATGCGAAACGCGGGTTATCTTAACCTCTTGGTACAAGAATTAATGTTTTTTCACAATATAACTGA
>JAPUDQ010000034.1 GCA_027493025.1 Candidatus Saccharimonadota bacterium
AGTTGTTGTTACAAACCTAATTGTACTGGCTGTTCCGTTTTAGTTTAATGAATCGTCTATACGTTAACTTCGTCGCGCATACGAAACGGAGTATAATGAGGGCTATTATGAAAAAATTGATTGTTGATATGATATCGGAGAGCGAGTTTACGGTCAAAGGCCATGGTGTCCATACGTCCTACGTAGAGTTAACGCGAGCTTTATCGAAACGCCAAGATATCGATATACAGGTCAATGTAGCGCGTCCGAATGTCGATATAACACACATTCAAACAATGGGGTTTTATGCGATTCGCAAATTACTTTTTAGCCGTGGTAAAAAGATTGTTTCTGCGCATATTGTACCCGCCTCATTTGTCGGCAGTATCAAAGGAGCAAAATATTGGGCGCCGTTCTCAAAATACTATCTAAAATGGTTTTATAACCGAGCAGATATTGTACTTGCCTGCTCTGGGTCAGTGGCACGAGAGCTTGTCGAAGACATGAAGCTTTCGACGCGAGTTGAAACGTTCTATAACACGATTGATATGAGCCAGTACACACACACTGATCAGGATAAAAAGAAGGCTCGCGTCAAATTGGGAATAGATGAGAGAGCGTTTTTGGTCTTGGGTAACGGTCAGGTGCAGCCACGTAAGCGGTTGGATACAATGATTGCCTGTGCAAGGGCGCTTCCTAAGATGGAATTTATTTGGGTCGGGGGCATTCCTTTTAAGCAGCTTGGTGCCGACTATCACAAAATGCAGAAAATGGTCACTACATTACCTGACAACATGCATACGACCGGTGTGATATCACTTGAACAGGTTCGAGACTATCTCTGCGCTGCTGATGTATTCTTTTTGCCAGCCGAACAAGAGAATCATCCTATGTGCGTCCTGGAGGCCGCTGGGGCCGGACTACCTATCGTACTGCGTGATATCCCGCAATATAATGATACCTTTCGACCAGATGCTTTATTTATCCGGGATAATAATGAAGCAATTCTCAACCTGAAGAAACTTGCCGAAGACCCGAAATTTCGAGCCCAAGCTATCAAAATGTCGCAACGGATTGCTGCTCGATTTAATAGTTCAGTGGGAGCAGAACGAGCAATGGCATTGTATCAAGAAACCCTAAGAAAAAGCTAAGGCTGGGCGGCCGCTTGCAACTCGCGTTTGACTGCATCCCAGATGCTTGGGTCACCGTGAACTTTGCGCCAATACCACCATTCTCCGCCCCAGGTATAAATGTCATTAGCGCCAATTTCCCGGGCAAAGTAGAGATTTTTGCGAATATGCTCAATGCTCATTGATTTGTCCTGCTCCTCAGGCGTTAAGTGCAGAGTGTCAATGGGGCCCCATGGCTCAAGCTGAAGTTCGTGGATAAAGATGTCGCGACCTTTGGTGTGCTGGATGATCTGAGCCCGAAGGCGATGGTACCAAATTGGCGTTGGATAGGTGATATAACCGTTGAATGGCGGTGTCTTATCATTCCAAACTATCCGATAAACCGAGTATCCATAGCGATCGGGATTGGGTGGATTGACTGGCAGGCCATGTTGGTCGCTCAGGCTCATCCAGATTGGCTTTTTGGTAAGGCGGCGTAGCAAGTCGAACTCTTCGTTGAGGCGTGTAGAGTCTGGGGTTTCGCAGGCGCCGAACCAAGCATTGAGCGCCTCATTTTCGAGCTGCCAGCTTTTGAGGGCTGGGTGGTTTTCATACCGCTGGACGACGATCTCCATATAGGCGTAGAGCGCTTGTTTCCACTCATTGCCGCTTAAAGCAAACGACCACTTGGGCGCATGGCATTCTGGCCAACGTGGTTGACGAAGTCCGATACTGAGTGTGACATCCCCGCCCCGTTTGGTAATTTCATTCATCTGCCAGTCTAACTCCGTAAAATCAAATTGTCCGCGAGTCTTTTCGTGCTCATCCCAGTAACTCATCAGACGGTAATGCCGTATGGCCATATCATCAAGCAACGCAGTCAGATTGGCGCGTCCGTCAATGCTGAGTTCACGAGCGCGTTTGGCTGAAAAGCTGACTCCATACTGCGGATCTTTGACGGGCGGAAAAATAATTGGATTCCAGAGGGGCGCCGTAAAAAACAGAATGAGTAGCGTCAGAATGCTGTACAGCGTGTAGGTTTGCAGACGTGAACGGTTTCGCCACCACGAGTGTATGGTTGCGAGGGGCTTTGTCTGTTTTTGATGTTTTTGCGTGGGCATAGAGCTATTCTTAACTGCATTTAGTGTATCCTCTATTAGTAAAAAGCACAACTTGGTATAATAGCTTGAAGTATTATGCGTATAGGTCTTTTTACTGACACTTACCGGCCTTCTGTCAACGGCATTGTCTACGTCGTCGAGTCGCTCAAGCATCACCTTGAGAGTCTTGGGCATGAAGTGTATATATTTTGCCCCGCCCGATCTATCCTACCTAGTCGTAATGCGGATTTATTTGAAGACAGCGACCATATCATCCGCTTTCCGAGTTTCAAAAGTGGGTTTTTTGACGATTTTGATATGAGCGTGTTTTTCCCGCCGAAGGTTTTGGCGCAAATCCGAGATCTTGAGCTCGATGTGATTCATATTTTTACACCATCACAGGTCGGTTTAATCGGTGTGCGGGCGGCGTTTAAAAACCATATTCCTTTTGTAGCGCAACATTGCACGGATATTTATGAGTTTTCGGCCAACTATCCCAATGTGTTGCCGGGTGCGCTTGCGCTAATAAGTATCGTCGTGCCGATGTCAGTAAAACTGGGTGGCAAGGATATTAAGGAGCTGATCAAGCTCTATCGTCCGCGTCGTGGGGCAACTGCTTGGAATCAGGATATTATTGAAAAAGCGATTACGATTGTCTATAGCAAGGCAGATGCCGTGATTGCGCTGAGCCGTAAAAGTAAAGATCAACTAGAAAGTTGGCAAAAAGATGAACACTATCGGTATCCAGTCACATTGATGCCAAATGGCGTTGACGCAATCAAAGCGCCGACTGCGGCTGAGCTCTATGAGTTTAAACAGCAATATGGGATTGGCTCGAAAGATAAAGTCTATGGATTTGTTGGCCGTCTTGGCGCTGAAAAAAACCTGCCTATTTTGATCAAGGCTTTGCCGCAGATTATCGAAGCATGCCCACGCGCTCGTTTGATGTTTGTCGGTGATTTTGAATACCGTACGACGTTAGAACAAATGGCTCATGACTCTGGCTACGGTGACCGAGTGACATTCACCGGTTCAATACCGCGTGACCACCTCGGCAAAGCCTATGCGACGTTTGATATTTTTACATTCCCCTCGCTGAAAGACACGCAAGGATGGGTATTGCATGAGGCGGCGCATGCACGGTTGCCAATCGTATTGATTGATCGTGAGTTATCTGAGGTTGTCCGTGATGGTGAAAACGGCTATTTCGCTGAAAATACGCCGGAAAGTATCGCCGAAAACGTTATCAAGCTTTGCAAGAGTCCAAAACAGTGCCAGAAGTTCGGAGAGCACAGTAAAGTACTAGCACGCCACTACACAGAGCGCAGCCAGGTCAAAAAACTCATCCGTCTATATGAAGACGTGATCGACAACCATGATTTGCCTGAAGCGCCTGTTGAGTAGGTTGTATGATCTAGAAATCAATACCTTTATTGGCGAGGAACTTATCGTCATAATGATGCTTGATTTTTTTCATCTCGGTAGCAATATCAACATATTCAAGCAGGTATTCAGGGAAACCGCGGCCGGTGAGGCAAAGACTTGTCTTTGCGTGGCGCTTGCGTATAAGGGATTTGAGGTCGGATTCACGGAGTAGTTTATCTTGGACAGCATTGTTGATCTCGTCGCAGACAACGAGTTGATAGTTGCCGCTTTGGGCGCATTTTAGGGTAAAATCATATGTCTTGCGCGCGGATTGTTTATGCTCTGTTTTGGTAGCCTTAGAACTGAGGTCTCCGGCATCAAAGAAGCCTAGGCCTCCCTTGTAAAATGTTAATTTTTCGTCATATTCGGGCATGATTTTTTTGATAAATGCATGTTCAGAAACTTCCCACATCTTGATGAATTGAACGTAGGCTACGCGCCAGCCAGCTCCAAGTGCGCGGACCGTCAGTCCAAGACTAGCGGTTGTTTTGCCTTTTCCTTCACCGGTATAGACAACGACAACAGAGTCTTTGGTCGAGAAGTCTTCAAATGCCATGATTTTATTATACCGTATTCTTTTTATGGATGATATATCTGATTAACTGGGGTGCTATACTGGTCAGGTATGATTGCCGATATATCCATCACCGAAAAATCATTTGGCGCCAAAAGTTTGTATAAGAATATTGTTTTTGCAATTGATGATAGTGAAAAAATTGGCGTTGTGGGCCGTAATGGTATCGGCAAATCCACACTGCTGGGAATACTGAACGGGACAGACACCGACTTTACGGGTGACATCATATTTCGCCGCGGTGTAAGCGTCGTGAGTAGCCGCCAAGAACATCATGGATATGAACACAAATCGGTGCTTGACTATGTATTGCATGATCTACCCGAGTATGAAGTGTTACATCATATTATTGAGACCTATCCGGATACGATGGGTAGTGATGTTCGTAAGATTTCTGAGTATACTGAGGCGCTGGAGCGATTTAGTAGGTTAGGGTATTACGAAAACCAAGGTATGATCATCGAAGATCTCAAACGATTGCAGATCACTGAAACGATGGCACATGGACCGCTGGGTAATCTTAGCGGTGGACAGAAACGTTTGGTTGAAGTGGTCAAAGTTATGCATAGTAACGCGCACCTGGCGCTCATGGACGAGCCAACTAATCACATGGACTACGTTGCAAAGGCGCGATTTGTCGAGTGGATGAAGTCAGCTCAAGAGGCCATGGTAATCGTGACGCATGATCGGGATGTTTTGCATGAGGTTGATAAAATTATTGAGATCAAAGATGGCGAGGCTCATATCTATGAGGGAAACTATGACCAATATCTCGCGTTGAATGCAAGCCGCACCACGAGTGGTATGAGTGAGTACGCGGTCATTCAGCGTCAGATAGCTAACCTGACAAAACGGATCGAATACGCCAAAAGCAAAAAAGCCAGCTGGGGCGGTACGGCTGACAAGCGTAATCCATTTGTGGTTATGGAGCAAAAAGCGCGCCGTGAACGTTCTGAGCTAGAAAAGATTGACAAACCGTCATTTTGGATAGATAAGGATTCCGTAGAAGGACTTGGGCTTGAAGCTGGTGCGCGGTATCAAACGTTCAAAGCCCGGACGATTCGGATTCACGGAGCAAATATTCAAGGCTATAGCAAACTCCTGCTGAACGCGCATAAGCTTGAGATTGGTTGGGGTGATACACCATTGTTTTCACCGGTCAGTTTTGAGTTGCGCGAGGGTGAGCGTATTGAGCTACGGGGACGTAACGGAGCGGGTAAATCAACGCTTATTCAGGCAGTGTTTGAAAATGCTGGTTTGAGCGCATCACGACTTCAGTATTTTGGTGGTGAAATAACCGTTGACAACAAAGTCCGGATCGGACGATATGAGCAAGAGGTTTCCGATACGCTGTTTACGCTATCACTTCATCAGGCGATCGAGCGTCTGTATCTTGATAATGCCCTCTCGATTACCGAAACAAAAATCCGCCAGCTGGCAGCGGATTACTTGTTTGAGCCGAGTGATCTTACGGTAACTGTTTCTCAAATGAGTGGAGGACAAAAAGCTCGACTTCAGATTATCAAGATGATGTCCGATACGCCGACGTTACTTATCCTTGATGAGCCGACGAACCATCTTGACCTGCCAAGTATCGAAGAGCTCGAAAACATGCTCGCAAACTATCGCGGAGCAGTACTCTATGTATCGCACGATACATATTTTCGCCGTAGTATTGGCGGAACGGTTGTAGAACTACTACCGCCAAATTCGTAGGCGTATAGAATTATTTATTTTTTTCGTCTAGGACAAGCAGGGCCTCGTCGATTGATGGTCGATCAAAACCAACAATGATTCGTCCGCCAATGTCACTCACCGGGACACCGCGGAATTGACCGCCCATTTTTTGCTCAAGCTCTTTGTAGGCATCTTTGTCTGCCTCAATGTCTTTTTCGATAAAGTCAACCTTTTTGTCCTCAAAATATTTTTTGAGTATTTTACAGTATCCGCACCAGGTCGTTGTGTAGACAATTGGGGTTTTTGAATCCGACATCACATTCTCCTTCTATTTACTATACAAAGTATAGCGAAATTAACAGGAGGGCGCAAATTTTATCGTAACCTGAGACTCACAACCTCCCGCTCCAGACAAATTCGGCCAGCCGCTAACTGATACAGCCTTCGCTCTTGGCTGGCCTCAGCCGAGAGGCTGACTGTCTGCCTCGGGAGGTTGTGAGACTCAGGTTATCATATGTTTGATTATTTATGGTATTTATGCTATAATAAAAAAACAGAGTTCGTTTCTTTTGAAGCGACACGGTCTGGCCGTGACTCAACTCTGTAGTAGATGAAAGGCCAACCATGGCAATCTCTGGCGGTAAAAGCCTCAAGAAGTGCCCGACGTGTGGCACACCCCTTCCGAAGCATGGTGGACCGTGCATCAACTACGGCTGCTCATCAAAGGAGGTGAAGATATCCAAGGTGAAGCGCCGCTAAACAACCCCGTCAACTGGTAGAGACCTCGTCTCCCGTAGACGGGGTTTCTCTATGTTAGGAGACTCTTACTCGTTATCTCGCCAAAAATCCCTGAGTTTTAGCCCGGAAATTGTTTTACCCTAAATCAACCCCATCCAACCCCTCAAGTCCCTATCCATAGTACTCTGGCCGATGTTGTCAGGACGCACAATCACCTGCGGAACTCGTCTTGATGACATGCCACTGGCATGTCATCTTCGACTCAAACAGTCCTCGGTTCTATCAGATTGTGCGCCTGGACAACATACGCCGCAGGGTACGTCGGATGGGGGACGTTTCAGGGTTGGTTTGTTTTTGTTCTCTTCGTTTACTTTCCTTTACTTTTTATCATTATCTTCTCCGGGTTCGGGGCATCCGCAATCATCCAAAGAAGCGAAGGACATGAAAACAAGGAATCATGCATGGCAATGAAACCCTTTTGTAAATAATTAAGAAACTAGGTTCAAGACTAGTTAACTCTCTTCTGCTAAACTAAATAACAGATGAGTAGTA
>JAPUDQ010000035.1 GCA_027493025.1 Candidatus Saccharimonadota bacterium
CCCACTGTCCGGCGTCGTTGTGGGGGGTGGGGAGGCGTGTCATGGGAGGCTCCTTAGTGGGTTATAGTATTGTAGATATGTATTTATTTAAGCATGAAAGGTATGTCGGCACAAGATTCGCTATTTGTTTTAGCTACATTTTTTCTTCGCTTGCGACCGCACAGGCATACCTAGCACTTCCTTCTGATGCCTCATTTATAACCTGGAATCCAGCCTGGTCCGTTGATCGTGATCTTGAAGATATGTTTGCCAATGAGCTAACCGACAACGATATCCTGGTCCTGCCTGAACGTGACACACCCTATCTCATTGACTCTTCAGAGGGCTTTCGTGCGTCAGGAGTAAGCGCCGTGACTGGACGCAACGGTAATCTTCAGAACTAATCGGCGCTCAAGAGAAAGTTATTGAGTCCATCCATAGTGATCCCTATTTTGGAAACTTCACCATGCAAGGACGAGATCTATGCGGCGTTGCATATACGGCAATAGCAACCTATTCTACAGGACGGCAAGTGTTTGAACATCTTGACTTATCTGGTGCTTGGCGTGTCGCGACCTCACCAATCATGATTAATGCATCTCTTGGTGGTAGCGGTGACGCGATGGTTATGACAGAGTCAGTTGCCGGTATGCCGACAATTTGGAATTCTCGAGGTAAACATATATTTCGTAACGTCCATTCACGTTTTCACCGTGGATTTGGTGTCAATCTTGAAAAATGCCAAGCTGGTTTTGAGTTTGAATGACATGGCGGTTCTATTTGGTGCGACTATGACGGCAATGGCGACCGCTTCCCTAAACTAACTGACCAAGGGGTATATACTATGATGCACATAGGATTATTCTCCGAGGTAGGATCAGCTAAGATAACCCTCCGGGGCGTTGATCTTGATCGTGGCTACACACCGGGGGCACTCAATATCCAAGGTTATGGCGCCACCCATCAACAAGCGAGTGATATTCAATGTTTCGACGTCAATGGCGTGCCTATTCCCGTAAAGCTTTATGCTTGATTTTCATCTTGGCCGAGACGTTTCTTGCCTTTGATCTCATATTTATTCCCTGTCATAGGTGACTCCACATAATCGTCATTGAGTAAGTTGACGAATGTACTTGCATCACGACCATCCATGATGATAATTGCTTCCGCCTCATCTTGCATGAGGTTAAGCTCCATCTCATCCGACTGCTCCATGAGCTTATCACTCGGGATAAAGTGCGTCGTATCAAACTTTTGTAATTTATTAACAAGTGTTGGCTTTTCTTTGATCAGACCCTCAAGCGTCATACCCTCAGGTAGACTAAGCTTATATTGCGCTTCGATTGCCCGGATTTTTTCCTCAGCGATGGCATGTTTTTTGGCGCTATAGCCAAAGAGACGCTCGAATTTACTCTCCGAAAATGCAAAGATTTCATCATCGATGATAAGGACTTGGTTATCTGGCGTCACCCGAAGACCCGCGTCAGCGCTAAATGGACGGAATGATCCCTCATCAAACATCCACGCGGTCGCGCCTTTGAGTACCTGCGACTGCGGCAATAGTTTCACGACGTAAAACGGTGAACCATCTGGTATACTAAATTTCGCTACCATGCCTTTGACGCGCTTGAACTCGTGATCTCCTTCGGAAAAAATCTCTAGGCTATCGCCGCCATGCATCACTTGTTCCATCACTTCTTGAGCGTGCTGAACATCGTCAATATACGTACGAGCAAGGACGTTCTCTTCCGACTCCGCGGCTTCAAAATCTCGGACTTTTAGCCCCATCGCCGCACCTGTCTGTACCTCACTCAAGAGATCATAGAGAAATAGTACTTTTAGTTGATTCTTCAGCTCAGCTTGATAATTGGTAGCGTATACCGTGTAGTTTTTGGTAAAAAGATAGAGATCAACCTCTAATTTGTCTTTAAGTGCATCGTATTTATTTGCCCACAAAAATATATCAACGGGTTGTTTTTTTGAGTCAACGGACACGTCTTGAGAACTATTTAGTACGGATTTTTCTGACTGTTTTGGGTGTAAGGTGTTTTCTTCCATGCCTTCTAGTGTAGCAGAAGACTAGCGCTCACAGGCAACCCCATCCCCATCACGATCAAGTTTTGGATCATAGGCTGGATCAGTCTTCTCAATATCATAGATACCGGCATTGAAGACCTCCGTGCAATTAGCAAACGTACGCCCATAGGTTGGCTCACTTCGAGTACGATTCTTGACATTCTCCAAGCTCCCGCGCGTTACCTGACTATCCGTACTATCAACAGGTACCTGCGTATTGACGTAGCCTAGACCGGTGCCGAACCATACGACCGTAATAATGCTCAAAACCGCAAACGCTGGACTTTTTTTGAACCCTTCAGGATCACGCACCCACATGATTGCCATAATTGCGAGTGGAATAACAGGTAAAACGATGAGCCAAAGTACGTAGCCGATGACAATCCGTTTCACTTTTGACCACTGTTGGTACTTATATTTTGTAAACGGTAGACGTGATAGCAAATAGTCTGCACCACGTAAAAACAAACTTTTTTTCTCGCCTGACGTTGTCACATAATTACGAGTACGGGTTGTATCTGCATTCTGCTCAACCGAAACAGCCATTTGCGTTGGCTGACGACGGCGTTTCATGGTCTTATGGGTAGGACGATCCATCTATAAACTCCTCATTATTTGTTGTAATTATAGCATATACAACCCAAAATACGTGGTTTTTTCTCTGTTAGATATCACGAATCGGATGCATAAGTCGTAGTTCTTCAACCAAGTACGTACCGTTGTCGCTTTCATAGACATATTCCACCATATGTCGGGCGCAAAAATAATCACCATTTTCAACAATCTTATAGTAAAGCTGTGCTTCGCGCGCATAATTATCATGAGGGATTGGTCCCGTAAAGACACAAAACTCCCGCTCATTACCCGGTGTGAGACGATAATCTAACTCTTTTTTGCCGCCAATCATCGTAATCTTATCCAGCTCTATCTCGACCTCTGATTTGTTTTCAATATGTGCCCACACTTCACAATGATCACCGCTCACGTGTGTCTGACACCGAGTAACCTCAACTTCAGGGATGATTTTTTTGCCACGGTCATCATGGATTCCATCTGAAGCAGACTGTGTATTGACAGAAGACTCCTTGGGCGTAGACTTCGCCGACGAGTCCGATGGAAGTGTAATCCCGCCTAACGGCCGATATTGCTTAGGATTTTCTGTCTGTATACCGGTATCATCTGGCAATACTGCGTCTTGCCACTCGCCAACATCAGCCCGTGAAGGATTAGGTGTATTTTTTTGTTCATCACCCGCCTGAAACACCGGCTCTCCGACGATCATCCGTTTTATTGTTGTCCAAAATCCTGCCATTTCTCTACCTCGTTTATAGGCTGATAATACGATAAATCACCTGTCGGTGCAATTATAGACGTTCACCCGTGCGTGCTCGATTCGCCCATTGATCAGCCAGTTCATTGCCCTCAAGCCCATCATGACCACGCACCCATTTGAATGTTGCTCGAGATTGCTTATACTTCTCATAAGCTGCTTGAACGATATCAAGATTCTTAATCTCACCGCCCTTTTTCTTCCAACCGTTCGCCTCCCAAGCAATTGACCACTTTGTAAGAACATTGATCCAAAATTCACTATCAGTATAAATCTCACATGGCTTACCAGCCGCATACTCTAAAGCCGCAATTAATGCCACTCCCTCCATACGGATGTTTGTCGTTACACCAACCTCAGAACCAAGCGCTACAGGTTTCTCCTCATGAATAACGGCATAACCACCTGGACCAGGGTTGGGGCTCGCACTACCATCCGTATAAAGCTGAATCACGATACTTATTTTTTCCTCTGTAGCTTAGATGGCCACCAGATAATTGCACCAATATCTCGAATAAACGCCGGCACAAGCAATGATCGGACTAGTATCGTATCGAGTAATACGCCGAACGCGACGATAAATGCTAGCTGGAACAAGAACAGAATCGGGATAACCGCAAGAGCGGCAAACGTCGCCGCCAGAACAATCCCAGCGCTAGTAATAACACCTCCTGTAACAATGAGTCCGTGCAGTATTCCCTTTGCCGTACCAATATTCATCGTTTCTTCACGAACTCGCGTCATCAGGAAAATATTATAATCAATCCCCAGTGCTACCAAGAAAACAAATGCATACAGGATAACCGCCGGATCCGCACCTGGAAAATGCCAGACATGATTAAATAGAAGTGCCGACACCCCAAGTGCCGCGCCAAACGACAGAACAGTCGTAAGCAGTAAAAATATTGGCGCTAAAATAGATCGTAGCAACAGCATCAAAATAATCGTAATCGCAGCCAAAATAACCGGAATAATAACCGCCCTGTCCCGAATAGAAGCATCGTTTGTATCAAGTTGGGCAGCGGTTGTTCCTCCAACTATCGCTGATGAATCTGCCTTATGTGCAGTAGAACGAAGTCGAAGAACCAAATCTTTCGCTTCTTTTGAATCCGGAGCATAATTTGTCGTCACATACAGCATCACTTTGCCATCAATATTTTTTGGCAAACTATCTTTAAAAGGATAGGCTGCATCAACAATGTTATCGATAGTCGGTATTTGCGCCCGCGCCTGCTGCATGATAGCTGCCGCAGCCTCAGAGCCATACAATTGTGTCAGTTCTTGTTCTTGTGCGGCAATTTTTTGTTGCGATATATCGTATTCTTGCTGAACCTCACTGCGAATAGCATCTTTGACCTTAGACTCATTTTTTCCAACAGGCATCAAGGGTATTTTTTGATCGTCTGTCTGGATTGCGATTGAAGCAACGTCTTTGTCAGCGTCAAACTTTCGTACAAGCTCGTCGTATTTATAGAAGTTTGCAACTACAAGTACTGGGCTGCCTGAGCCAGCCGGAAAATGCCGATTGACTATCTCCTGTCCCTCTCTAGCTTCAGAATATCCTAATACAAATTGACTTTGAGCAACGCCATCGGCACGTAGCTGAGTTATACCCAAGGCCATGATTACCAACCCAAGCGTAGATGCCGTCCAGATTGCTCGAGGACGTTTTTTTACAAAATCCGCCACTTGCCGCCATACGCCACGTTCAATTTTGCGTTCATGCGCTTTGCGGCTTTTTACATCGGCCTTAGGTGTTACCGGCCAATAGCTCGCTCTGCCAAAAACATACAAAATCACAGGTAAAAATGTTAAAGCCGCCAGCATTGCCATGAGAATACCAACTGATCCGACAGGGCCTAAGGCCTTGTTAGACGCTAGATCGGACAACAGCATACACAGCAGTCCGACGATCACCGTACTACCGCTTGCTAAGATTGGCTCAAAAACACCTTTTAGTGCTGATTGAGTTGCATCCCATTTCGATGATTGACGATAAAGCTCCTCTCGATAGCGAGCAACATACAAAAGTGAATAGTCAGTCGCCGCACCAATCACTAAGATAAACAAGATACCTTGAACTTGTCCGTTAAGCGTAACCATGCCCGCATTCGCAAGCTGCCAGACTATAAATATTGATGCCGTTAACGCCGCCATACTCGTAAGCAGTACGACCACTGGAAGCAACAAAGACCTATATACAAACAGCAATATAACAAATACTACCGTGAGCGCTACGATGAGCAGGATACCATCAATCCCCGAAAAGGCCTTGTTGATATCTGCTGAGAATCCCGCCGGACCTGTTATTTTATAGGTACTATTTTCAAGACCTGCTTTATCAAGTTGCGCCCTAATCTCAGTAAGCAAATCAGGAATATTCTTTTCACTATTGAGCTGAATGATGCCAAAAGCCGCCTTTGTATCATCTGATACAACTATCGTCGCTGGTTCATGCAAAATTCCAGAGATATCCCGCAATGACTTCAGCCGCTCGTTAGCTATATCCTTTTCCGTATCAAACACACCATCTTTTGGTGTCATCACAATAATAGCCGGGATTGTTTTCTGCGATTGAAACCGTTTTGCCTCGTCAGCTACTTTAGTGGCCTCGGCAGATTTCGGCAAAAAAGCGGTAAGATCAAGGTTTGACACTTCATCAATTCTGCCAAAATATGCGCCACCAAACCCCACAATTACTACCCAGCCCACCATTAAAAGCGTAGGCACTATACCATGGAGCCATCTCGGTAACCGTTTTTTCATTTGTTTCACTGCCAGCACTGACCTCTTTTCTGTTTAGAGTATAACCGTCTTACGACATGGTGTACAGCTAAACTATTCAGTTAGGCTTTTCAAGATTCATACTCATCACGCTCAACTCAGGAATATCCGTATCATCAGTCTGCGTCACGAGATAGACCAGCGTACCAGCAACCCGGACTGGCTCGATTGCTCCAGACATGTCTCTCGTCACCCCGTTTTTTTCAAACAAGCCCGTTTTCATGAGTCCCGGATATACGCCCGTAACTGCAACACCATACGGCTTAAGTTCCTCGTGCATTGATTTTGTAAATCCTGCGACCGCCCATTTACTGGCGCTGTAAATTGATCGTTCTAAACGTACTGTTTTAACATCTTGAGAAATGATATTGATAATTCTCCCTTGCCGTCGCTCTTTCATACCGGCTATTACCGCTTTCGTTGCATATATTGTCCCAAGTACATTCACATCTAACACATCACGAATCGTTTCGGGCGTATTTTCTTCAAGGGTTCCTGATGTCCATGTGCCCGCACAGTTTATGAGGATATCAATCGGCGCAACCTTTTCGACACGGGCAATCGCGCTACTGACTTGCTTCCAGCTCGTAACGTCAGCTACGGTACAAAGCGTATCGATTTCCTCCGCAACTTCGTTCACCTCTTCTTCATTATTGCCGAGGATAGTTACTTCATGTCCGAGCTTACGCAACATTCGCGCTGTAATTTTGCCGAGTCCATCCGACCCGCCCGTAATAAGGATATGTTTCATACCGATTATTGTACCAGCTTATGGTTAATTTGTGAGCAAAATAACGCTAGGTTATTACGTATATCAATTTTAGTCAATCAAAAATCTGTTATATACGATTATAGTTTTCTACGGCACGCAAAGTGGCAATATGATAAGCAGACTGGTCCTGCGGGGTCATTTCTGAAAGCGGTAATTGTTTATATATCTCAACAGCTTTTTTAGCAACATAGCCTGCGATATACCTTGCCTGAATACTATCATCAGGATTTTTCGTTGATTCTTTCACGATTTTGTAAAGAAGTTTATTTGTTTCATCCAGACTCCTGAGATCAGATGCGATTTCCAAGTTAGTTCGTACATCAAGCAGCGAACCAAACGCTCGTTCACCTTCGCGACTATACGCCAATGATGCCACCGCACGCAATACTGAAAGCATGTCACCCGAACGTTCAAATTTACTGCCTTTTCTCAGTGCAAGATCAAGCGCCATAGCCGCCGGAACTGCACATTCAGCTGTATCGAGCTTACTAAGAGCCCCTATGAACAACTTTAGGCCATCATCGCTAAAATCATCCAGCGTTTCCAAAGTATATTTGATAATACTCTTCGAGAATCTTGCGTCAAATGTCCCTTCTGGCAAATGTCGTACCGCGCTCAAAATATTCGTAACTTCAACAATGTTTGGCTCATCGCGCTCCGCGACGCGCACAAAGCCATCCATCATAGTAGTTACCACTTGCCGAACTTCAGTTTTTTCATCTGTATTTAATGGAGATTCATGTCTTATTACTTTATCGGTAAATAGCTTTAGGCCTGTTGCATAGTTTTCCGGACCCTCAAACTTACGACCGCCTTTCGCACGCCGATCACGTATTATAGCTTGAACTTCACCCAAAAATTCAAGTGGATCTTCGATATCGCGACTTGCACTCACGATGCGACTATTTGTCGCTACAATATCACGCTCACCAGGTGGTAAATGTGAAACATCGCCTTTTGATGGCCGTACTTCTGCTCGTCGCCCATTCAATCTAGCGTCAAAGAAATAATCCGCGAATCTGCCAGTTGGTGTGTCATTAATTTCATCAAGCGCAATTTGACGCTGTTGCTCCCAAAATACCGTATCAACATCATTCCCCTTCAATCTCATAAGCTTAGCGGCAGATTCTCCAAGATGTCGCTCGATATTTTCCCGGCGCACTCCATACGCTTCGTGGGCATTATCGGCCTCATTAAAGGCATCGTTGCTCGCTTGTCGGAAGCCTGATGAGCATAACATCTCAGCCACTTGACCGGCAATTTTACTGTCTTTTTCTGGTGTCTGTTTTAGTGCTTTAGACATATTATAACATTAACATTATTTGTACAATAAGTCAATAATATTGATTTATGATATTTATATTATTTCTAGTATTTTTCGCGCGAGTTTCGATTCCCATGTTGCAAAACCATGATCATGGAATACATTATAAATCTCAGGTAAGGTTACCTCTGACATACGCTGTCCTGTTTCACGCGAGACAACCTGTCGCACTGCTCGAAGCGTACGACCGCCTAACTCTCTAGGTCGCGAAGTAGGTGGCAAGTGCTCAATGCCAAATAATAGCTTGTCCTTATCCATACTATACCTATATTTTATCTTATTATTAGGCTTTTTACCTTTATCTAAGCTTGTCGGCAGTAGTCCGTTTCTGCTCCGTCGTATCCCGATCGCGCACGGTCACCGTGCCATCTTCAAGTGTCTGGAAATCGATCACAATACATTCGGGCGTGCCAATCTCGTCTTGGCGGCGGTAGCGTTTGCCGATATTACCATTGTCATCCCATTCACAGACGTATTTCTGAGATAATTGCCCATATATCTCGCGTGCTTTTGTTACCAGCTCAGGTTTATTTTTGAGTAGCGGGAAGACTGCATAACGGACCGGCGCAAGATCTTTATGGAGCTTCAGGACTGTCCGAGTGTCGCCATTTTCCATGGATTCGACCGTATAGGCATCACAGAGAACCGTCATAAAGATACGCCCCATACCCATCGAGGTTTCCAAAATCCACGGAATGTACGTCTCGCCACTTTTCGGATCACGATAGTTGAGGTCAGTACCTGAGAACTTCATATGCTGCGACAGATCATAATCCGTCCGATCGTGAATTCCCTCCACCTCATCATAGCCAAGACTTGGAAAGTTGTACTCGATGTCCCATGCATCTGATGCATAAAACACCAGGTTGTCATGTTGTTTCCATCGCAAATTCTCCTCTCGGATACCGAGCGAAAGATACCACTGCCACCGATCTTGTTTGATCGCTTCGTAAGCATCCTTATTCTGGTGCGGCGGCACGAAAAACTGCGTATCAGCCTGTTCCAGCTCCCGCGTACGAAACAAAAAATTCCGCGGACTAATCTCATTGCGAAAGGCTTTACCGATCTGTGCAATCCCAAATGGAATTTTCATCCGGGTGGTATCAACAATATTCTTAAAGTTCAGATATATGCCCTGACATGCCTCACCGGGCAGATAGACCGGTCGGTCATCTTTACCGGTAAAGTCACCAAGGTTGGACTTGACGAGCAGATTAAAGGCTTTGACATTTGAAAAGTTCTTTTTACCGCAACTTGGACATTTGATTTTGTCGCGGTTCCCATCAAACAAAGCGTTGAGGTCAGTTTCGCTCATTTTTTCATCAGCAGTCACACCGACCGCCCCAAGCTCCTTATCGACCCGAATCCGTGTATGGCACTCCTTGCACTCGGCTAGAGGGTCCGAAAAACCGCTCGTATGACCTGATGCCTCCCAGACTTTTGGATGCTTAAACATTGCCGAGTCAAGGCCCACGTAATTTTCTTTACGGTGGACGTTCGTCTGCCACCATGATTTCTTGATATTATTCAACAGCTCCACACCATAGGGGCCAAAATCATACAGTCCCGCTTCGCCACCATATATTTCTGAGCCAGGATAAACAAATCCTCTCCGTTTGGCGAGCGAAACGATATCATCTAATTTAATTTCTTGCGAATCCTGATTTGCCGCCATCCTACATCTCCCTTCTTTCGCATTGGCAATGCGATATGCTTCTTAATGAATAGAAGTATAGCATACCTCAAGAATGTGCCTATGCGAGGCGCTGTCAGAACCTAGTTATAGGTAGGCCTTATGTTATAGCAGAGGATTCATTAAACTAAAACGGAACAGCCAGTACAATTAGGTTTGTAACAACAACTAATTGTTCACCCTCTCTCCTACCGAAAGAGGGTCGAGCGAGCCCTCTTTCATTTGTCATTCGTGCGCGATACGACCGATCTGCTGACATACCTTCAAAAAATCATCCACTCCTGTAATATGAGCAATGACCTGCGGGTTTTGCGCACTCGCTACCCGAAGAAACTTTATATGGTCACTCGTAAACTCGCCACGCTCGTCATATACAAATGCCATATCTTCAACATCAAACCGGTAGGTTGCATCCTCAACAAGCTTCATTCCATTGTGATCAGTAGCAAGGTTGATACCTACACCGAGGAGAATCGCCATTTGCATGCGATACCATAGCTCAGTCACCCCCAAGGGTATACGACCATTATCAAGGCTCTCAAGCAGAGTATGAGTCAGCACGTAAAAGGCTGGTTCGGTTAGTAACTCGGCTGCACGCGCGACATCTTTTAGAACAAAATAAGCAAATTGCAATCGATCATAATCAGCTAAGATACTATTGTAAAATTTTTCCAATCTAGCAGATGTTACAATTGCTAGCTCGCCCTTTCCCTGATGAAGTGTCAAGGTACAAACAGCCAGCAACTCAATCCCTCCAGCTAGTTTACTCTTTTCGCGGCGAACAGCTTTGGCAATCACTCCTATTTTGCCATACTCCGGAGTGATAATTTGCATGATTCGATCAGCCTCACCATAATTCACCCGGCTAAGGATAATTGCCTTTGTAACGAGACTACTCATCACGCAGATTACCTTCTACCGTTTCACGCAATAATTTTGGCGTGAGAGTGCTTTTATCCAGCACCGCCACAACCCCATAGGCCATTACATCTGCCAATCTAACATTCGCGGCAAGCGATGAACACAAAACGATCGGTATGGTTGCGGTATCATCATACGCCTGCAATTCATGGAGTAAATCAATCACAACTCCATATTCCAGCATGATATCAGCAATGATCAGATCATACTCATTGCTATCAATCAAGTCTATCGCCTCCTGTCCGCTCATAGCAATGTCCGTATCATACTCATCTAACACATCGACATAACTATCGGCCAGCCAACGGTCGTCTTCAATAAGTAATATTCTCGGACTCATATCGCCAGTAATGAAAGTTGTTTTGAAGCGGGAAGCTCAAGCGCTAGTGTTACACCAGCGGTATGATGCCGTCTTAGCGTTAGCGTCGCATCCATATGTCGCGCAAATTGCTCAGCAATAAGCAAACCAAGCCCGCTACTTCGCGGACGCGACGCGATTGGTTGCGGTGTTCGACCAACCGATCGTCGAATGGTTGTCAGACTTGAGGTCACGGGACCAAAATCACGGATACTACTCAAGACCCGATCCCCTCGCCGAGAGATGCGTAACTCGATAGGATATTGCGGATTATTATGCGTCAAAGCATTATCGCATAGGCCCAATAAAACTGATCTCAGAAGAGAACGATTACCAACAACAACGACATGACGTTTTGAAGCTACTGGTTGGATTTTTTGCCCTAAGGCGAGCGTTAAAGGTGTGAGTTCATGCACCACATCTTCATGCAGCTCAGAAAGATTTATCGGCTCACACTCGAATAATGCATCTTCTAACCGAGCAACCCGAGTCAAACTCTCAACCAGCTGTAAACTACGTTCTGCCGTCATGCGTATGCGAGCGGCCTGTATACTTTCTTCACTCTTTTCCAGCTGAAGGGCCAGCTGTCGAATCAATACTAACGGTGATTTCAGCTCATGTGCCGCCGCAAGGACGGTTGGTATATCATTCCATAAAGCAGCGTTTCCCTCACTTTGCATACTCTTAGTGTAGCAAACACCATCCACGAAATGGATGGTGTTTGCTCAAGAACACAACATTTTATGTTAAGGGTTAAATTTGAGAGACTTTAAAATCGTATTATCAAAATCATTTTTAAACGAAATCGAATCACTCGCAATCGTCAATGTCTTGTCGCGTACTTTAAATAGCACTACAGATCCTTCTCGATCTTTGCTGAACTTACCATCAAGTCGAATTCCCGAAAAACCTTCGATGGTTGCTGGATTGCTCCGGAGGTCTCCTTTTTTAACTAATCCGTCGTATGTTTTCACAACTACCTCATATGGACGATCTTCTACGAGAACTCGTGTTGCATATGGCTGGGTCGTCGATAGAGGCGGTACCACATCTGGCTGCAGGTAGGCCTCTAGGGCATTGACATTCCGCGCAATATGTACGCTCCATGTTTTCGGGTACTGAAAAGATACACTGCCGAGGTCTGCGGGCCCTTGGAATGTACGGGTTGGTAATTTCTCGCGCTCAAGCGCCTTTTGCTCATCTTCTTTTTGCTGTGCTGTTTTTGCTTTGTTAACCTCGGCTGCGACTATTTTACCTGTATCATCTTTGTAATATGTATATTGACTGTAGAGCCAAATAGATAAGCCAGTCAATCCGATGACAAGCAGCGCCGTAATAATGTTAGAAATAAGGAGTGGGTTCACTTGACCAGACTCATGAGGCGTTGTATCCATAAGCAGTATTATAAAGATATTTGGTTATTTGTAAAGATAGAGATGCATTGGACCAACTGATCGAAGCGCTTTTTTATCTGCTAACGTAAATCCGTAACTAATAAAATAAAGTGGCTCATTTCGAGCCTTGCGCCACTCTAGGCATTTATGATCAATCGCTTCAATACTGCGACTTGTCGTAAACGCATAGACAACTGTTGCCTCTGGAGATAACGTGCTAACCCGCAAATAATCTTTAACGAACACGCGTATCCGATTATCATTCCAGCTTAGTAATCGACTCACTCCTACTAAAATCGGATTTAGCTCATAGCCTATAGCACGCGCACCCTTGCGCCGCGCCTCACGCAGCACAATGCCATCTCCTGACCCCAAGTCTACCAATGTATCTTTTGACGATAATGGATAGAGATCGCGAAATGCTTTCTTGAGTTGTTTCTTATGCGATGGTACATAGGGAGCGCCACGCAAAACAATCAGTCCAAAACAGACAATAAAAACCCCGCCTATCCACAAAACAACATTCATGTCTCAGTATCAAATTTGGTCTTAAGGACTGTTATGGTGTTTTCAAGATGCATTAATTTTTTCTTGATATCCTCCGCAAGAACTGCCGCCTCCTCGTATTTCTGAACCGCTTGTTCGATATCAAAATCGTCCTGCTCAAACCACGCAGTTAACTCATTGAGCTTATCAAGCTGGGTATTTAGACTTTGGGATTTTGTCGACATGTTATTACTCCTGCTGTTATGATACTTGATTTTGTCTCCACGAGGATAGTATCGCCCGTATTTGCGCTGTCAACGACACTTCCCTGTGAATTTTTCAGGATACTATACCCGCGTCGAAGTACCGCTCGAGGATCCATCTGATATAACAAGGATAGCTTTAACGCATACTGTGTCTGAATTGAATGTAGTCTATTCCTTAAATACTGATAATGCAGTTCTTGCGCATGATCAAGGGCATACCGCACCGTTTTAAGACGCTGACCATACTGTTGACGTAGCTGTCGCATAACATGGCTAACCCTTGACTGAACCTCCTGTCGATCTGGTACGAGCAGTTGCGCCGCATTGCTAGGAGTCGCCGCTCGCACGTCAGCCGCAAGATCAGCTAAGCTTGTATCGATTTCATGTCCGATACCCGCGACAATAGGTACGCGGCTTCCCGCAATTGCCCGCACTAAGGGCTCATCATTGAAAGCACTTAGATCATCCAAACTACCCCCTCCGCGTAAAATTGCGATAACCTCCGGCGGATCGCTCATCTGATTAAAATATTCTATCGCTTTAATAATTTGTGGCGGCGCAGATACCCCTTGTACAACCGTGTGCGCTACCATAACCTCCATTCCGCCCCAACGCGCTTGAAGTATTTTGATAAAATCCGCATACCCCGCAGCTTGCAGCGAACTAATCACTCCAATACGACGCGGCATACTCGGCAAAGTTCGCTTACGCTCCTCAGAAAAAAGCCCTTCTTTTTCAAGTTTTTGTTGTAAGAGCGAGAAAGCTCGTTTCAGGCTCCCCTCGCCAACGAGGTGAATTTCGCGAACGGTTAAGCTAAATTTTCCCCACTGCGTAATTTTTGGTTGAGCGACAACACGTACCCGCATCCCATCTTCGATTGGCTGTCTGAGTGCAAATACCATCATAAAGCACCCCAGCGTTGCCGTATCATCTTTGATATCAAAAAAAACAAATTTTCCTTGATTAACCTTAAAGCTGGTAATCTCTCCTTCTACAACAATCGTTGGATACGCATACTCAAGTGTTTGGTTGAGCAGCGCAATCGCATCACTGACCCGCAGAACGGTGTTTTCCATACCGATTGAGCGCTTTCTGATAAAAATAATATCCCGTAACAACCGTGCCAAGAATCAGTAACACTCGAGTCATCAGAACGCCTGCAATAGCCGCTCCTTGAGAAAATCCTGTCGAAGCCAAAAACATTACCATCAACGCCTCAAAGCCACCGACCCCACCTGGCGTGAAGAAAAACGTCCCAGCCAAGACAGCCAGTCCGTATGCGACCAGCAGTGGCGCAGGATTGATCGGCGTACCAAGCGCTAGAAACGTCACCCAAAACATCGCCACATCAGCCACATTAAATACCAGCCCCCATAAAAACGGCTTTTTCAAGACACTTGGATTTCGGGCGAGCTCCCGGTAGTCGTGATGCATATCCATGAAAAACATCTCGATGTTTTCTTGATGGAGCAAGGGCCGTTTACGACGCAATATCCTGTGGCCGAATTGGTTGGCGCGGCGCGTGATAAACCGCGCAGCAACCGCAAGCCGCGTCTCACTTTTAATGATATAGATAAGCACGAGCGATCCAAAGATAATAGCTGACGCCAATCCGCTCGATACCAAAATCGTCAGACGATTAATACCCCCATCCAGCGTAATGAAAAAAACCGCGGCAACCATCAATACCAGGTAGGCCGCAAACGTCATCGTTAGACGCACGACCTGCGCAAGCGTGGCACGACCTGCGCCAACACCCATGTGGTTTAACCGCCATGTCATATAGGACACGCCCGACACCCCGCCGCTCGGTAGAATATGGTTCACGAAATTGAGCTCGAGAGCCATTTTTGCGGTTTCTATAGGCTGTACCCGCATACCGTATTTTTCTTTGAGATATGAAAAAATCATCGCTCCGGCCGCATAGTAGCTCACGGCTTGGATCGGCACGAGCAGTACCAAAACCCATATATTGACCGTAAAGAGCAGGCCCCAGGCACGCACTAACTCGTTTCGGGATAGATAAATCGCGAGCAACACAAGCACAAATGTCCCGATACTGATCCAGGTTTTTACTGAGACATTGCGCCGCATACCCCTTCATTATACACACTTCGGCCTAAAAGGATTGTATACTGGTTTCATGGCATCTTTATGTATCCTTGGCCGTCAACCAGCAATTGGTCGAGCTGAGCTCGAGTCATTATATGGCGCAATAAACCTTACCTTGCTTGGCGAAACAACCGTGATGGTTGAAGCAGAGGTTAATTTTGGGCGACTCGGCAGTGTCGTCAAAATGGCTGAATTGCTGGATATACTTGATACAACAAATCCCCAAAAGGCTTTTGACTATTGTCGACATTCCTTACCCAAGTACCTCACTAATCTGCCTGACGGCAAGGTCAAACTCGGCGTCAGTTTATACGGTCTGTCAATGCCGCTGCATAAGATTAACGCCAACATGCTCAGTCTTAAAAAGGCAATCAAAACCACTGGCCGCTCCGTACGGGTCATCCCAAATACTGAGTCTGCGCTCAGCAGCGCCCAAACATATCACAACTCACTTGCCAGTGATCTCGGTTTTGAGCTTGTCTTTATCCAGCACGACGCCAAAACCTATCTCGGACGCATCACCCACGTCCAAGCTATCGACAGTTATACCCGTCGAGACCGAGAACGGCCAAAAAGAGACGCTTTCAACGGCATGTTGCCACCAAAGCTCGCCCAAACCATCATCAATTTGGCCACACCGGCCGGTCAGACTATCACGACAATACTCGATCCATTCTGTGGCACAGGCGTCATCCTACAAGAAGCCCAGCTAATGGGTTATGCCGTCTACGGAACAGATATTAGTCCCAAAATGGTCGACTTTAGCCGTCAAAACCTCGATTGGTTGTATAGCCGTTATCCGCAGCTTTCGTCATCGGCCACCATATCTCCCGCGGATGCGACATCCTACCAATGGACTATACCCGATACCGTCACTGTTGCCTGCGAAGGCTACCTCGGCCAACCAATCGGCGGCCAAAACCCCACGCAGGAGAAATTGCAAGACATCATCCACGATTGCAATGCCGTTATGCGCGGTTTTTTGCGCAACATCCAGCCTCAGCTACCAACCGGCACACACCTTTGTATCGCCGCCCCCGCCTGGCAGATTGGAGGGCAGCTTCATCACTTGCCCGTTATTAGCGAGCTCGCAACGCTCGGGTTTGAACGCATCTCTTTCCAGACTACGACAACAGAAGACCTCCTCTACCGCCGCGAAAACCAGCAAACAGCTCGAGAACTGCTCGTTCTACGTACTCACGATAATTAATTTGCGTTTTATCTCTGTTTTTGCTATGATAGTCGTTAGTCTAATGTCAAAATCTTGAGGAGTTACTACGTTTTATGTCACATGTTAAAGCTGGTGGATCAAGCAAAAACATCCACAATAATCCCGGCCAGCGTCTCGGCGTCAAACGATTTGGCGGTCAAAAAGTCAGTGCTGGCGAAGTTCTCGTCCGTCAGACCGGTTCTACCAAACAAGCTGGTGACGGCACGTACATGAGTCGTAACTTTACGATTCACGCCGCCCGTGACGGCGTAGTCGGTTTCAAAGCCGTCAAAACCCGTCGTTTTACCGGCAAAACCACCCGCCGCACGCAAGTTATTGTCGAATAAGTCTAGGTGTCTTGCCTACGATAACTATGACCAATCGCAAGGTCACCTAAGTGCTTGTTTTCTTTATAGATTCTTGCAAGATGTTCGGCGGTCCGAGAAACCACTCCTATGTCTACGCCAGCATCGCGAGCAATTCTCAATAAATCATTGAACTCATTTCCCGATTGTCTAATACTCGATATCACTGAACCGCTTAGCTCACCTCGCTCTTTCCAGCGACGCGCAGAACCTTCGTTTCTCGCATACGTATACACGCTATCAACCAGGTCTGCATCCCAAGGACGTGCGGCATCTGGACTGCCGTTACGTGTCTGAACATATTTCCCTGCCAACATATGAACATACCCCTCTAAGCCATCGAGGGACCTAAAGGTAATTTCGTCACCATTACTTGTCCTATCAATCAAAAAGGCATTGCCAAGCGCTTCAAGCTCAGGCTGCGTGCGATAATCATCCATAAGACGAGAAACAGCACCTCGCAAGCCATCAGTGCGCGTAATCGCATTAGCACGTTCTTTGCCCGTCGCAACTGCTTGAATATATCGCAATATCTCAAGTGGAGCCACCATACGACTACCAGATTCTTGTGACGTCGTAACCGTATCATTCGCAAAAACACTACCGACAAATCTATCGACTATAGCTTTGCCCTGATGAGACAATGGTATGTCTACAATGTCCTGTCCAAGTAAACCTTTGACATATTGCTCGACCATTCCGACAGTTTGGGGGCGATTGCCTGCATGTTGAGAAGGATCCGTTGAATTTATTTCGCTCATTTTTATTTTTTTCGTATGTTACGTTATATAGATATAATAGCAAAAAAATGACTATATGTCAATATACTTTTGCTTATGGAATAGATTACTGGGTTATTCCAAGATGATGCTTGATACGATCAACCACATCACTAATCACCACTTGAGACTTGACCAGATAATCATCCGCACCAAGTTCTTCAGCGCGCTGTTTGTCCTTGGGCTGGGAAAGCGCCGTCAGCATAACCACATGAACATTGACAGTCTCTGGTGTGTTACGAAGGATATCAAGCACGTCAAAGCCGTTAATTTTCGGCATCATGGCGTCCAATACGATCAGATCAGGCTTGAACTCAATGACTTTGGAGAGAGCAAGCTCACCATTATCAACATGCTCGACCACAAAGCCTTCCATTTCCAATCGCGCCCGATAAACTTGTGCCAGTGAATTGTCGTCTTCAACGAGGAGAATTTTTTTCTGCATATACTTTACTATACCAATATCTTTACCAGATAAGCAATAGCACTATCGGCCCAGCAGCTCAAATGCTTTGTCTTTTTGCGGATCACGGCTCGCCGCAACGTCTTCTGCGGTGAGACCAACGATCGTTTCTGGCGTAATGCCTTCTTTGGAAATGTTTTTGCCATTGGGCGTAAACCAGCTAGCAATTGTTACCTTAAGACTGCCCCCATCATCTAACTGGACAATGTCTTGAACCACTCCCTTGCCAAAGGTTTTTTCACCAACCAGCTTTGCAGCACCATTATCATGTAGAGCACCGGCGAGAATCTCACTAGCGCTCGCACTGCCGCCATTGACAAGAACTACTGTCGGTATACCCTCAAGAATCGCCTCGCCATTAGTCCGCAAGGTCTCTTTGACTTGACCGTGTGACCGTTCACTGACGACTACCTTGTCATTCATCCACAAACTCGCAATATCTTGGGCTGCCTGAAGATAACCGCCGCCATTGCCGCGCAAATCAAGCACAATTCCCTTTACGCCTCTGTTTTTAAACTCTACTGCTGCTGATCTAGCGAGCTGGACTGTATCGCCCTGGCCAAAACGGGTAATTCGTATAATGCCTATATTTTCAGGAGTGATCTCTGTCTTCACACTTGGATCAGTGATCGTATCGCGCGTCACTGCAAAATCAAGCGGTTTATCCTGGTTTTTTCGGACAATAACCAGTTTTACACTGGTGCCTTTTTTGCCGCGAATTTTTTTAACTGCTTCTTCGACGGTCCAGCCACGGGTTTCTTCGTCATTAACCTTTGCGATAACATCACCGGCCTGCAAACCCGTTTTTAACGCCGGACTGCCATCGATAGTACTGACGATCGTCAGCGCACCATCTTTTTTACTGAGCTCTGCTCCAATACCTTCAAATGTCCCTTCCAGATCACTCAGAAACTCTTTGGCTTCATCAGCTGTAAAATACACCGTATATGGATCGCCTACCGCATCAACCATGCCTTTTTTTGCGCCATCAATCAGTTTGCTGCTATCAAGATTTCCATCATAATTTGCCGCCAACTTCTTATAGAGATCTTGTACTTCACCAAAGTCAAGCGCGGCACTATTTTTATTGGCTGATTGTTTAAATAAGGCCGCTCGTATCGTATCGACACGCGTACCCGCAATAAAAGCGACAATAACCATGACTAGTACTATTGCAATATGCCCCGGACGAATAACCGCCCCACCGCGACCCGTAGGCTGATGTGATAACTGTTCCAATTTTCCTCCTAAGCGTTAGCACTAGTATATCACGAGCTTTGCGGCTCTCGCTACCTAAAATCCGCAATAGCTACGGAGTTGTATGCCTCATTGAATTTCTTAGAAATAGATGAAGGTTAGACCAGTTGGATTGATATCCATTTCTGAATATTCACCGGCCAATCCCCAGTTAAATTGACTAACATGTATCGTTCCATTACCGTTAATGCGCTCAACATACATGACATGTCCGTAGTAGCCTACATACATAACTGCGGCTGAGCCAACCTTTGGGGTTGATCCTTGAGGGATTCCGGTTCGGGCTGTCGTAGCTGGCCACTGATTGGCATTTCCTTGACCACTAAAATGCGGAACATATCGACCGCTCGCTGCTACTTTCCAGGCTACATAGCTTACACACTCACGGTTATACAGGCCCCAGTTATCAACAAGTGAATCTTGTTCAGCATTACACCAGATTGCTGGATAGCCCCCACAACCTGCCCCCCCAGCCGTCAAACCGCTAACTGAATACGTACGAGCGGCGGCGGCATTGGCTGCAGCCTGTTGGGCACGAAGACTCGATATCTCACTATTTTTAGAAGCAATCATATTTTGATAGGCCGCTTCTTCCCCGCGAGTTTGCTCGATAATTCGGCTTTGCTCGGCTTCTTTGGCAGCTAGAGAACTGCGCTGGCTATTCTGATCGGCCAAAACTCGCTCTACTTCTGTTTTTTGTTTCGTTAGTTCTGTCTTAATAATCTTTACCTGATCCATTGCTGTTTTCATTTGGTCACGCACAGAACCGCGCACCTCTTGAGAACTAATATACTCACCAACGTTCTTGGAGCTCGCCAACATCACGATCGGTGTTGTATCGCCATTTGCATAAATTTGTGCAACGGTTTTGTTAAGAGTCCGTTTTTGCCTATCGAGTTTTTCTTCATTGGCCTTAATATCCATCTTCAGCTTTTCTGATTTGGCTTGATTGAGATTGATCTGAGCTTGAAGGGCATTCTTTTCAGCGCTAATAGCACTTAGCGCATTTTGCAACGTATCGGCTTTGGCTCGCAAATCTGCGGCTTGCTGCTGAAAACCACCTATTTCATTCTGGAGACCATTGATAGCATCATCAAACCTATCGGCGGCAACTGGCACTGTTATTGATAAAACAGCCATCGTGATCAACCCTACGATGGGGACAATAAAATGATATTGATGGTATTTTGATTTTTGTTTTATCATGATTTTCCTTGATAGTACCATAGCATTATCGCTTTCGTCAAGAGCGGTTCGGAAGTTACTACAGCTATACGAGGCCCGTTGTTTCATCGTACTCTCTCAGGTGCTTATACTTTTAGATATCGGCGAACAGCAAGTCTGGATGATATGATCCCAATAACCGCTCCTAGCATAATCATGCCAATTAATACAACCGGTGAAAATATCATTAGCGTATGAGCAAGATCGTTAACGGCAATACCGTACTCAGAGATCCTCCCCTTTAATGCATTGAACCCAAAATAGCCGATGCCCGTAGCAATAAGTGCTGCAATGAGGCCATACATCACCGCCTCAACCACAAATGGTCCGCGAATAAAGCTTTTGTCAGCACCAATGAGTTTCATCATTTCAATTTCATCGCGACGGTTAAAGATTGCCATGCGAATTGTATTAAAGACGATCAAAATAGAAATCGCCACGAACAGTACGGTAGCAAGAATACCGACTTTATCAGAGGTTTCCGCCCAACCGCTAATCGTTTTGATCGCTGAACGTTTGTCGCCGTCTAACTGTTTGGCACCACTAAACAAATTAGCCTTAAAATCTCGATCATTTGCAAGCAGCTTTTCTACTCGATCTAATTTATCGGGATCGATAACATTGATGTCAAACTTAGCCGGAAAAGAAACTTCTGACTCGGCCAAAGTTTTTAATCCTTCAATGTCATTTGGATCAAGGTTCTCGGCAATGTATTTTTTGCGGCCTTCATCACTAGAAACAAACCGTACTTGCTTGACATTGTCATCGGCCGCAAGCTTATCTGACATGTATTTAACTTCTGTTTTCGTGACATCACTTTTTAAAAATATCGACATGTTGATATTCTGCCGCAGTTGTGTAACCGTATCATTAAGCATCGTACGAGCCGCCAACGACGAAAAAACAATCAGCAATGTAATGGTCATCACCGCTGTAGCTGCAGTGGTTAGCCAGGCATTGCGCGTAAAGTTATTTGCGCCATAGCGAAACATACGCAACCACGTCAAATACTTTCGCTGAAGCTTTTTGTTATCACGAAGTCGTGGTTTGGATGAAGGCTTTTGCATAGCTACTGCCGATAGGTCCCTTCTGATTGATCTGCCGTAATCTTACCGTGATCCAACGTAATCACTCGCCGTTTCAGCCGATTAACGATGTCAACATTATGAGTCGTAAGAAGCACTGTCGTACCATACCGATTGATCTTTTCTAAAAGTCGAACAATATCCCAGCTGTGCTTCGGATCAAGGTTACCTGTTGGCTCATCTGCAATCAAAATCTTTGGCTGGCGGACAATTGCTCGAGCAATCGCAACGCGCTGCCGTTCACCGCCGGAAAGTTCTCGCGGATAGTTATTTTCTTTGCCTTTTAACCCAACCAGCTCGATCACCTTTGGTACCGTTGACTTGATCTCGCGGTTCGTCATACCGGCAATTTCAAGCGCAAAGGCGATGTTTTCAAATACTGTACGGCGTGGCAGCAGTTTAAAGTCCTGAAACACCACTCCAATCTTGCGTCTGAGGAGTGGCACATGCTTGTCCTTGAGTGTGTCGTAGTCAATGCCGCCAACGACAATTTTGCCGCTTGTCGGTTTTTCTTCACGCGTTAACAGTTTGAGAAGGGTTGATTTACCAGCCCCACTCGTACCCACCAAAATAACAAATTCCTTTGGCTCAATATGAAGACTGATCCGACTGAGCGCCGGCATGGAATCTTTGCTATATGCCTTTGTTACCCTATCAAGCAAAATCATTACCTTATCTAGTATACAGCATAGGCAAAATGATTTTTAGAGTTAGATCACATTATGATACATACTTATACCAACCCCAGTGGGAAATCTGCAATCCTAGAGAGAGCTTTTGTAGATAGGGCAAAAGAAGATAAATTATGACATTTTTTGTTCGAGGTAGGCCTCGATAAACCCATCAATCTGCCCATCAAGTACCGCCTGAGCATCACGATTTTCGTGCTTCGTGCGTGTGTCTTTGACCATCGTATACGGATGAAGGACATAATTGCGGATTTGCGCACCCCAGCTGGCTGACTCGCCGGCCTGAAGATCCGATAATTGTTCGGTATGTTGCTCTACAAGCATCTGTGCTAGTTTGCCGCGCAAAATCTTCATAGCCGTTTCTTTGTTCTGAAGCTGTGAGCGCTCATTCTGGATAGCAACGACAATCCCGGTTGGTAGGTGTGTAATCCGCACAGCGCTATCCGTCGTGTTAACGGACTGCCCACCTTTGCCGCCACTACGATATACATCAATCTTGAGATCTTTATCATCAATTACCACCTCGTCCGGTGCCTCAATCTCTGGCAAAACTTCAACAAGCGCAAAACTGGTCTGACGCAAATTATCGCTATTAAACGGACTCAAACGAACCAATCGATGAACGCCGTGTTCGGCCTGTAGCTTTCCGTAGGCATAGGGTCCAGCCACCGCAATCGTCGCACTCTTAATACCGGCTTCTTCGCCCGGACTTCGCTCGATCACCTCTGTTTTGAAACCCTGTTTTTCACCCCATCTAAGATACATGCGCTCCAGCATCTCACACCAGTCCTGTGCATCGGTTCCGCCAACCCCAGCGCTCAGCCGCAAAATTGCATCATGAGTATCATACTCACCCTGAAACAAAAGATCTTTCTTACGGGTAATAAATTCCTTTTCTAGAGATTCCAGCTGGGTCTCACACTCGGCGTTCATACTTGCATCATTCATGGCAAGCAGTTCAACGATGTCGCTTATTTGAGTTCGTAATGATTGCCACGGCTCTATTTGTGCTCTTAGGCTGGCAGATTGCTTACTAAGCATCTGAGCACGTTCGTTATCATTCCATATCGAACTGTCGGCAAGCTGGACGTCAATCTGCGCAAGCTCCTCGGCTTTCGCAGATATCTGTAGGTGGTCATAGGCCTCAACAATCATCGATTTAAGTTCTTGGGCACGTTTCTGAAGAGGTTGCATGCTATACAGTATACCGTACTCAGTTAGATAGCGATGTAATGAGGAACGAAAAAAGCCAAATCACCCGAAATCCGTGTTGACGTTTCGCGAAAATCAATTCCGGCTGGCTCGTCCCCTATTACCCAGCTCCCAAGTACTGCATGCATACCATCAAAAACGGGCAACGGGCAGTACTGCTGATACACAAATCCTTCTGCACCGTACGTGCCAGTAGTCTTTTCAAGACAAGTACCCGACGCATCGACAATCGTCACATTACCTCCTTCGCGTCCAAATATAGGCTTTTTGACATACGAGCCGTCTGGAAAGGCTTCTGGCGTAGGGTACGTCGGCAAAAAATTTGGATGATCGGGAAAGAGCTCCCAGAGAATGACAAGTAACTGTTTGTTACTAAGAAGTGCTTTCCATACTGGCTCTACCCACTGAATTCGTCGACCTGCCGATATGATATACGGGGCATAATCCTCACGCATCATCCATTCCCAAGGATACAACTTGAAAATATGCCGCAACGGATAGTTATTTTCATCCACAAAACAGCCTTGGCGCTCACTCCATTTTATGGTTTCAAGAAAAACATGTCTTGGCGCAAATCCAGCGGCACGCGCAGTCTCAGCCATATACTGTACCGTATCAAAATCTTCTGTCATGAGGTTGCCGCTACCATCCGAATGCAACGATGTCGTTATCAACGGCGCTCCCTCCGGAAGATTCCATCGTTTTGTCCGTATATGATGCCATTGCGCAATCAGTTTCTCGTGGATGCTATTGAACTGATCTGATGTCTCGCCCTGAACGTCCTTCATCCACCACCATTGAGCAGCGGCACTTTCAACCAACGACGTTGGAGTATCGGCATTGAATTCTAAGACCTTTGCCGGCCGCCCTCCTGGTTGCCATGCCAAATCAAACCGCCCGTATACGGTGGGGTCATCCTCATCCCATGAGCGAGTTATTTCATCCCAGAACTGCTCAGGTATATGAAATTCGTTAAATCGACGGTTACGAACAATGTGTTCTACGGCGTCCATGCAACGATCAAAAATTTCTTGTGTCTCTCGCTCAAGCTGGAGAACCTCTTGATAGGTAATCTCGTACGCTACTGTTTCGCGCCAATATGATTCACCGCCTTCACTCGGGAGATCGTAAAAGCTAAATCCTACCGACTCACATTTGGCACGCCAATCATCCCGCGGGTTTTTTAACACCCGTTTCATTTATCCGCCATGAGAACTATGGGGCGAGGCATACGCTTTACCGGTAGAGCCAAATCCATATTTACTAGCACTGCTCGGCAGATTTCCTTTGCCTACATTGTTTGCACCCGCAGGCTCAGACGGGTATTGAGATGAGGGTGTATATGGCGACGCCTCATTTGGATGATAAACGGGGCCATAATACCGTCCATAACTGCCTGATCCAGTGGTGTAGTTAGACACAGGCTCACACTGATCACGCATCCGCAATGGCACCTCTCTGTAGCAGGTCTCTCTATCAGGGTACTGTACTCGTCTACTTCCATCACGGACATAATACTGCTGGCCACCATGATAGAACGGTATCCCATACAGTCCGTCTTCTTTCGGAGCAAAATAGGCCGCTCCCATCACCCCGACTGCACCGATAATTACTGCTGCTGATGCATAGCGCTTCACTAAAGATGGGTCGTTCATTATAGATTTATGGTACCAGAATCGATATACTATGCAATATGAATACACTTGCACTCCTCTCAACGGATATAAACTATCAACTCTCACTCTTTGGACTGATTGCAGCCTATGCGTTTATCGGCGTTCTCCTGATGCTAGGATGTATACTGCTGTGCAACTGGGTACTCAAAGTTGATCTACGCAAAGAGCTAATTCACGATCAAAATCCAGCGATTGGCACCATGTTTGGCGGGTTATTTATTGCCATTGCCATCATTATTGCTGCCAGTATCGTTGGTTAGCCGATGAAAATTGGGGTATTTGATAGCGGAATAGGCGGTGAAGCGGTCGCCCGTGACCTAAAGCAGCATTTTCCGCATGCGACGATTATCTCTGTCAGCGATCGTGAGCATCTTCCCTATGGCTCTAAGGCCGAGCACGCGATCATCGCCTATACAGATACTGCTATTCAACCCCTTCTTGCAGCGGAATGCGACGTTATCGTAATCGCTTGCAACACCGCAACTACCATTGCACTACCTACATTGCGCAACCGTTATCCGAACCAAAACTTTGTAGGCGTTGAGCCAATGATACGAACTGCCGCCACTACCACCAAGAGCGGGATTGTGTGTGTTTGCGCAACTCCGGCAACACTCCAAAGCATGCGCTATCACAGCGTAAAATCATCGATAGAAAAACCGATAACCATTATTGAGCCAGATTGCCATGATTGGGCGGATATGATTGAGCGTCATGAGGTTAATCAGACAATTATTACCAATCGATTATTACCGGCATTAACAGCCGGATGTGACGTCATTGTTCTCGGCTGTACGCATTATCACTGGATTCAGGACTTAATTGCCTCATTGGCGGGTCCAGAAGTAGCTATCCTTGAACCAACAGCTACAATCGCCGATCGAATTAGTCGTTTAGTAGCTCAACCATCGAGATAAACTGCTCGCCACGGTCGACATAACCGCGAAACATATCAAAACTGGCGCTGGCGGGGCTTAGGAGAACAACACTGCCTGGTTTGGCAACAGCGTAGGCTTTAGCGACGATATGAGTCATAGATGCTTCTGGTTCGTGAACTTCAACCCCTTGCTCACGGCAAAGCTTGGCAATCTGCTTGCCTGTTTCGCCGATTGCAATAACTTTTGTGTCAGTTTTTTTGCATACATCGACCACCTCGTCATAGGTTGCGCCTTTCGCTGATCCGCCAAGAATAATCACTTTGGGCTCAGAAAATGATTTGAGTGCTGCAATAGCTGACCCTGGCGTCGTCGCAATGCTGTCATCGTAATATTTTACCCCGTTAACTTCACGTACCAGCTTCAGCCGATGCGGTAAACCGGTAAATGCTCGTATACCTCGGGCAATTGCATTCGTATCAACGGTAAAAACACGGGCGGCCGAGATAGCTGCGCAGGCATTTTCGATATTAAATTTTCCCGGTAACTGTAGCTCATCAGTGGCACAGATATAATCACCGTGTACATAGAAATTACCAATCTCCGCATACACCCCATTTTCGTCACGAGCATCATAGCGCTCGGCATCACCAAGTACGGAACTCTTGGCGATTTTTTCGCTCCATGGATTACTTGGATGATAAAAACATACATCATTAGCTTTTTGGTTGCGGCGGATATTCATTTTGGCTCGCACATAGTCCTCAAAGTCCGCATGCACATCAAGATGATCTGGCTCAATCATTAATACGACCGCAACATGCGGACTTTTATGAAGATCCCAAAGTTGAAAACTACTGAGCTCATACACTACCACATCCTCAGGAGTAATATTCGGTAGAACCGATAACGCTGGTATACCAATATTTCCGACAAGATGTACGTTCCAACCGGCCTCCTGCAGGATACTCGCAACAAGACTACAGGTCGTACCTTTACCTTTCGTACCTGTTACCCCAATAATTGGCGCTGGACATTCAGCAAAAAACTCGTTAGTACTTGACCATACCCTTCCCTCGGTCTTGATATGATGCGGTGGAAGACTCGCGGTCCGCACAACAAGATCAAAATCATGGAGTTGTTTAAATATTCTTTCTCCATGAACGAATTCGGCGCCGTCTGGTAGTGGACGTGCTGGTTTAGGAGACTCGTCAACAATCGTCACCTGGGCGCCTTTATCCCGCCAGTATCTGTAATTTGCTTCACCTTCTATGCCATAGCCAGCGATTGCAACATTCATGATCACCGCTCAAATAATGGGGTTAGTTTGCTATAAAGTCGGTCTACGAATGCTTTGTCAATATTACCAATACCACCAAGTATCCAACAATCTGAAGCGATAAATTCGCGAGCTGTCTCAACGATTCGATCGCGTGTTACTGCTTCAATTTCTCCAGGACGCGAATCGTAGTCGTTGATCCGTCCATCAAAGAAATACCGATCAGCATACCATCGGTTGATTTGACCAGCCGTTTGAGCTCCCATCTGATGTCTTCCAAGTGCATATTGTCGAGCCGCTTCGACCTCCTCATCAGTAATCTCACCATGAGTGACTGCTTTTACCTCTTTCGAAATCAGGCTAAATAGTTCTTCGGCATTTTCCGGATCAAGCTCAGTGCCAAAATCCCACATGCTGCTATGTTCTTGTGCATTGGCACTTGACCACATCCCATAGGCTAAGCCTTTTTTGCGAGCACCGCCAAAGATACGCGATCGAAACGTTCCATTGAGGATATGGTCAGCAAACTGCATCGCATCAATCTCAGCATCACTCATCCGACGAGGTACCACCATTGACCAGCCAAAGGTAAAGTTTGTCGCTTCTTTACGCCGAATCAACAGTGGTTCCGCTCGATGAAGTTCATCTACCGGTACGCTTAGTCTCTCACCCGTCGGTAAGTCCCATGACTCAAGCATGTCAGTCAGCTTGTGCTCGCGTCCTTTGATATTACCCGCAATCACAAAACGCATGTTCTCGAGCGTGTGAGTCCGTCGATAATGCTCGCGAATATCGCCAAGTGACACACTGTTTATCGTTTTGATCCGTTCCTGCCATGTCAGGACGTCTTCGCCCAGCACCTGGGCCATTTTTGACCAGAGAACCCACATGTGGTTGTTGAGGTAACCATTAAGCTCATTACGGACATTGCCAGCCTCGGCTTTGAGTTCCTCTTCAATGAAACGTGGTTTTGTGATAGAAAGTTGTTGCAAATCCAGAATTCGGTCCCATTCAAAATCTGCACAATCAGTCATGTAAACCATACTATAATCAGCGGTTGTTGCATTAAAATAAGCGCCATTTTTTGTAAATTCGCCATCAAATTCCGCCGCATCACGAAACCGCGCGTTGGCACCAAACGCCATATGCTCCATGATGTGAGCGGTTTCTTCGATGGATTTATCGCGAACATAGCGCGTCCCAGCCCGAAAATGCACTCGGCTACTCATAACTTGGGCACCTGGCACGTGAATCAGGAGCCCACGTGCGCCATTTTTGAGCTGAAGTTCAGAAACAATGTGTTTCATGGCTTATTTTCGTTTCCGTGCCGCCCGAGCAGTTTTACGTTTCTTTTTGGCTGATTTTTTCTTGTCTGATTTTGTTTTTTCCGAAGCAGACTTTTTCATTTTGAAGTCATCGTCGCCATGATGCTCGGGATTACCAAGTTCATTAACACCCTGCTCGATAGCACCGGCAGCAGCTTTTGTGAGATCCGTCTCGTACTCATCATCCTGAAGTTGCGCGGGTCGGAGCTCTTCTTTTTTGACATGAAAGATGGCGCGCAAGACCTCATCACGTAGCGTTCTCTGCAAACTCTCGAACATTTTTTGTGACTCTGAACGATATTCCACAAGAGGATCACGTTGGCCAACACTCCGCCAATGAATTCCTTCGCGCAAATGCTGCATGTTCTCAAGATGCTGCA
Organism: Candidatus Saccharimonadota bacterium; assembly: GCA_027493025.1. GTDB lineage: Bacteria > Patescibacteriota > Saccharimonadia > Saccharimonadales > Saccharimonadaceae > JAPUDQ01. The sequence continues at coordinate 29,315 of JAPUDQ010000035.1, forward strand.
TCCATAAGACGTCAAGAACCTGCAAATACACATCGCGTTCCAGTCCACGCATTAACTCGACCCCAAGCTCTTTCTCGCGAACGTTAAATAACTTTTGCGAAGCTTCAACAGCCATTTTGAAACGTTTACGATCGTTTTTCTCGCGACCAATCATGTCAAGCGTTTGGTCTTCTATCGGTATAATCGCTGTGAATTCTTCAGCAAAGGTTGGGTTGTTTTTTGCAGGGACGATCGTACGATCACGAACCTCTTCACTTATGAGTCGATTAATCTCTTCACGGATATCTTCGCCTTCAAGAATCTGTCGACGAATTTTGTAGACAACTTTACGATGGCGATTAATCACGTTATCGTATTGGACGACGTTTTTGCGGGTATCGTAGTTGTAGCCTTCAACTCGTTTCTGAGCCGACTCCAACGTTTTCGAGACTGCTTTGTTTTCGATCGGCATATCCTCTTCTACACCGAGTCGATCCATCAGAGCAGCAATACGTTCGCCCTGGAAAATTCGCATCAAGTCATCTTCGGTACTGACATAAAATTGCGTCGAACCTGGGTCACCTTGACGTCCGCCACGACCACGAAGCTGATTATCGATACGTCGCGCTTCATGTCGCTCCGAGCCCAGGACAGCAAGTCCGCCCGCTTCTTTAACTCCTTCACCTAGAACAATATCGGTACCACGTCCCGCAATGTTGGTTGCAAGTGTCACCGCACCCTTTCGGCCAGCTTCGGCAATAATCGCTGCTTCACGCTCGTTGTTCTTGGCATTGAGCAGTTCGTGCTTGATACCGGCCTTGGACAGCGCCGACGAGATTAATTCATTTTTTTTAATACTAGCCGAGCCAATTAGCACCGGACGACCCTGCTCATGAAGCTCTTTGACATCAGCAACGAGTGCTTTGATCTTCCCCTTCTCGGATTTGAAAATTTTATCAACGTGATCTTTACGAACCATCGGACGATTCGGCGGAATCTGAATAACGTCCAGACCGTAGATCTGCTGAAACTCTTCGGCCTCAGTAAACGCTGTACCGGTCATACCACTGAGTTTTTCATAGAGACGAAAATAATTCTGAAATGAAATCGTGGCCAACGTTCGACTTTCTTCGCGTACTTGAACGTGCTCTTTAGCTTCAATTGCCTGATGTAAACCCTCGTTGTACCGTCGTCCATGCATCAGGCGCCCAGTGAACTCGTCAACAATAATCACTTCACCATCGGTCGTAACCACATAGTCTTTATCGCGACGAAAGAGCGTCTGGGCTCGCAATGCCTGATCCATGTGATAAACGGAACGTACATGGTCAGGACTATACAAATTTTTAACGCCAAGTAATTTTTGTATTTTCTCAACGCCCTCATCTGTTAAACTTACGCTACGTCGTTTTTCATCAAGAATATAATGATCAGGTTTGAGCGTCGCTGCAACACTAGCAAAACGAATGTAATTTTCGGGATTTTCTGCCGCTGGCGCGCTAATAATCAATGGGGTACGAGCTTCATCGATCAAAATCGAGTCAACCTCATCAACAATCGCAAAATTTAGCTCGCGCTGCCGCAGTAAATCAACTTCGTTCACCATGTTGTCGCGCAAATAGTCAAACCCAAACTCATTGTTTGTACCATAGGTAATATCAGCTGCATAGGCTTCTTTGCGGGTACAGGGTCGTAATTTTTTCATACGCTCATCGGTATGGTCTGGATTGTCGTATTTTGCATCAAACAAAAATGATTGTTCGTTAATAATACAACCCGTCGTCAGACCAAGAGCATCATACAATTGTCCCATCCATCCAGCATCACGCTGCGCCAGATAATCATTTACCGTGACAACATGCACACCCTTACCACTCATTGCATTAAGGGTGACCGGCAAGGTTGCCATCAACGTCTTGCCCTCGCCAGTTTTCATCTCAGCCACATTGCCCTCATGAAGCGCAATGCCTGCCATCAACTGAACGTCATAATGACGTTGCTTTAGAACTCGATCAGCCGTTTCGCGCGTCAATGCAAATGCATCTGGCAAAATATCATCAAGCGTCGTCTTTTTTTTCGCTAAGCGGCCTTTTAGTATCTCCGTTTGCTTACGAAGCTCCGGCTTTGTCATCTTGCTGTATATTTCAGCACGCGCATTTACGAGAGCCACCTTTTTACTAATGCGCTTCAATGTTCGTGCTTGCGGGTCGCCAAAAATTTTGGCCAAGGCCTGTTTCATATCTGTCTTTCCCCTCGGATTATATCATTCAAAACTAGTCTTGATTATACCCGATATCAGAGGAGATTGCCAACCCGTTACCCTACTAGGCTTCAGCCACTTCCGGATCAGAACTGAGACGCATACGGCGTTTAAGAGAACGAATAAGATTCTGAGCACGTCCACCGCGATGGGAACGCTCATCATGATATTTTTTGAGCTGAGTCGCTAGTTTGGCTTCAACAATATCAACAGCGGCTAACATATTAAGCGTAGAGTCTTGAGCGGTGATAGATCGTTGCGGCAATGTTAGTTTAATACTGCATTCGTATTTGTTGCCATTCGCTCGATTAACTTCTTTTAAGACAACTTCAACCTTAACAGATTTTCGAGCATGACGTGGCAAATATCGATCAAGCCGACCAATCTTCTTACTGACATATTTGCGCGTTAGCTCGTCAACATCGTAGTGTACTCCGGTTATATCGATATGTGCGATCATGATGTGACCTCCTTTTTGATAGTACCGTTTGTACCCTCTAGTATACCATTTTTAAGCAAAAGTTTACGATTTATGGTCAAGAGCATCAACTCCTACTACATCGGCAATTGAGGTAAAGCCGTCCCGTTCCAAGAGCTTTAAGAGTGCAGCATTGATCTCTCCTACTATTTGCGGACCAACAAACATAAGCCCTGTTATCATGCCGACGAGTGAGGCGCCAAGTCGGATTTTAGTATAGGCGTCTTCCACACTAAATACGCCCCCTACCCCGATGATTGTCAGTTTGTCACCATAATGCAGGTAGGTTTGTCGAATCAGTTCATTGGAAATCGGCTGCGTGGGCATGCCGCTCAGCCCGCCTTTGATTGTATCGGGCAACTCATCCTTGAGGCCAGCCCGCGAGCGGTTCTTGAGAAGATTACCGATTGTTACTCCCCTGACATCATGACGAACGATAACTTCCAGTAACTCGCGAAATGCCCCCCACTCTAGATCGATCGGCATCTTGATGATTACCGGTCGCGTTAACTCTAGGGCATCAATCCGTCTTAGTAACCTATCAAGCATCCCAGGTTCGGTAAATGGCTCGCCTCCATAGGCATTTGGACACGAAATATTAATTTCATAGACGGCCACTCGATCATTTCTTTCTAAATGCACAAGACTTGCACAATAATCATCAATCGCTACGCTTTCCTCGACAGTAAACTCAGCATTTGTTTTGGCGACCGACACAACAAGGGGGAAATCCTGGAATAACTGACGCGGATACTGCAAAATTCGCTTAGAAATGCGCTTCACGCCTTGATTCGGCAATCCCGCATACACGACCAACGAACGAGTACGCGGCAACCGATAGAACCAGGGACGAGGATTGCCGTCACAGGCAACTGCTGTCACCGATCCACCTATCATAAACCCGAAACCGATTCGTTTAAGCAGTGGTGCAAGCTGAATGTTTTTGTCAAAACCAGCCGATAATCCAATCGGATTACTAAACGACACGCCCATCACGGTCTGCCGAAGTCGTTTATCACGCGGCTGCGCCCACAACCCAGGCAGCGCACCGAGCAAGGGCATACTTTGAACTCGAGAACCAAGTTTAATCGTTTTACTATGAACACTATCAGGACTTTTGTGAAACAGTATAGGTTTTATGATCGAGCGATACGCGCCACCAGAAATCGAACGAACAAGTAACCTCATAACGTCGTACGGCCACCCATGTACGGCTGCAAGACTTCTGGTACGCGCAGCGTGCCATCATCATTCTGGAAGTTCTCCAAAATAACGACCAGTGAACGCGCCAAGCTCACCGCCGTACCATTGAGCGTGTGGAGTATCTCGACCGATCCATTTTTGCGGCGAACACGGATATTGAGATTGCGAGCCTGATAGTCAGTACAATTACTACAGCTCGTCAGTTCTCGATAGGTTCCATCGACCGGCGACCAATACTCAATATCATATTTCTTGGCGGCCGGACTACCAAGATCGCCAGCGGCAATATTGATAACGTGATACGAAATACCGATCGCTTGCCAGAGCTCTTCCTCAATCGCCAAAATCTGCTCATGCATCTCGATAGATTTTTCTGGCAACGTATACGCATACATTTCAAGTTTATTAAACTGGTGTACCCGGAAAAGACCCTTCGTATGTTTGCCATAGGTGCCCGCTTCTTTGCGGTAACAGGCACTAAGTCCCGCATACAAAATCGGCAGCTTATTCTCGTCGATGATTTCATCAGCGTGATAGCCGGTGAGTGGGATTTCGGCGGTCGCAATCAGCGACAGGTCTTCGCCCTCAATACTATACTCATCGCTCTGATCACTGCTGCGCGGTGCAAAACCGGTACCAGTCATCGTGCGTTGATTTACCAGATGCGGTACCGTCATGAAGGTAAAGCCTTTTTTAACCAAATGATCAAGGGCGAACTGCGTAACGGCATTTTCGAGTAGAGCCAAATCACCTTTGAGATAGTAAAATTTCGCTCCGGCCACTTTCGCCCCACGCTCAAAGTCCACCCAATCACGCGCTAACGCGAAGTCCAGATGATCTTTTGCGCCAGTCGGTTGATCGCCATGCTTTTTGATTTCGACACTATCTTCTTCCCCGCCGAGCGGTACATCATCTTGAATAATGTTTGGGACTGCCGCAAGCAGCTCATCGTATTCTTTGTCATAACCACTGAGTTGCTCCTCACGGTCAGCAAGCTCGATTTTGATCTGCTTACCCTCATCGATCAAAGCCTGGTCAGGTTTTCCGTCTTTCATTTTTGCCGCATTTTCATTGCGTTTCTGGCGAAGCTCATCAACTTGCTGTTGAAGATCACGCCGCTGTATGTCAATGTCCAGAAGTTTTTTGATATCGACGTTTTTGTAGCCTTTTTCCTCAGCCGATTTTTGGACAATATCGGCGTGTTCGCGAATAAATTTGATATCTATCATAATACGAACCAGTATAGCACTTCTCTATAAAAGTTGAGCAGCCCGCTCAAATTCGAGCGGGCCGTGGCGTTCAGCCATCACACAGGACGAGTAGCGCCTAGCGCCGGAAGTCATGAACATCCTGGCCTACGTCACCCCAACCGGTGTCATCGTGAAGGTCTTTCGGCTTATGCTTCCTCACGCTCGTTGGCCTATTGGCTACATCGCCGAGGTCGACAGGGGTCGGAAAGCCCCTAAACTTTGGCCGTGCCACACTAGTAGGGCGGGGGTTATTGCGTGAATGCTTCATATTACGCTCCTTCGGTACTCCAACGATCGGACTGGACATTCTATATTATAGCATTTTACTTTGCTTAAAGCAATAGCAAGATGTGAGAAAGATATTTTTATTCTGTTCGTAACGCCTCAATCGGATCAAGCTTGGCGGCTTTACGTGCGGGGAACCAACCAGCTAGCATCGCAACAACCATCAACGCGACAATCAGTCCGGCAATCGGTAGTAGCTCAAATACCAAAATACGATTTTCACCAATACTCATTATGGAGCTAAGCCAAGGATTGATAAGGGCTCCAATTCCCCACGCAAGCAACGCACCGATAACACCGCCTAGTAGGCCGATCCAGGCAGCTTCATACTGAAATAGTCGACGCACATGTCGTCCGCGCATACCAAGCGCTTTCATGAGACCAATCTCACGCGTTCTTTCTAAAACGGAGATGTACTGAGTATTGATAATCCCGAAAACACTCGCAATCAGCGCAAGAACCCCAAACCCAGCTACAATACCCTGGAGGAGATTGACGATATTAAAAATCAATCCCTGAAGGTCTTTGGCGGTCATGGCAAACATATCGCGTTTTTCTATATCAGTCTTTACGGTAGCCGGGTCGACATCTTTTTTGGCCGTGACGGTTGCCGAGACATACTTTTTGTATTGTTCGGTACCTTTTGTAAGAAATTCAGACAATTCATCAGCTTTTTTGTCAGAAATAAACAGTGCTGAACTAGCCGAAAATGAAGTACTTGATTTGGCACTAACAGCCCGTATTTTAAGAGGCACATCTTTTGTTTCTGGGGTTAGCCGCTTCTCAATCTCGTCAAATCTACCCGACAACATGAGTGACTGAATTTCCGCCTCAGAGGGATTGTTGGCAACTTTTGAAAGTCGCAGAGTGATTGTTGTTCCAACCATATCCTTTGAAGCAATGCCTAATTTTTCGGCAAAAGACTCGGGCATAACGATCTCATCCGTACCAATCTGTTGCCCCAGAGGTGGCAGTGTACCGGATGCTACTTGAGCCAATACCGTCGGATCATAGGTCGTCACATCGGCAGTAAATTTTTTGCCCGCAATCTTTTCAAAGCTGACATATTTTGCGGAAATAAAATAGGTTGGTAAAACTCGCTCTACCCCTGCTATACTTCGTACTTTGTTGATATCCTCTTCATTGAGCGTCTTGTAGGTCATACCTCCATACTGAAGTGCATCCTCACGGTATTCTTTTAACCCACCAGGCCCCATTGTCGCTGACGAATCATTCATTTTTTCTTTTGTAATATAAATCGATTGCGGGTCAACGTTACTTTTAATAAGCTTGTCTGCATACTGTCGCGCCCCTGTGCCCGCAGCAATCGACATCGTCAGCGTAAAAGCACCGACAGCAATCGCGAGACTTGTGAGTAATGTTCGAGCTTTGGCATTACGCAGACTGCGTCCTGCCCGACGGAAAGAATCTCGTATTTTCATTTTTTACCTGCCTTGCGATGAGTTATTTCGGTAATCCGACCATCTTTGATATGTACTTGCATATCGCATCGTGCTGCCAAGTCATCATCATGGGTAACAATCACCAGAGTACTTCCTAGCTTGCGATTAAACCCAAAAAGGAGTTGCTCGATTTTTTCGCCCGTCACCGTATCAAGGTTGCCAGTTGGTTCATCAGCAAAAATAATCCGAGGTACATTGACAATCGCTCGCGCTATGGCGAGTCGCTGTTTCTGCCCACCCGACAAATTAGCGGCCTTTTGATTAACCTTGTCATCTAACTCAACTTGTTTGAGTGCTGTTAAGACACGTTGTTTGCGTTTAGCTCCACCAATTAACGCGATTTCAAGCGGTAACGCAACATTGTTGTAGCATGTTTCGTTGGCCTGCACAAAAAAGGATTGAAAAATAAAGCCAATCTTTTGAGCGCGGAAGCTATCGATTTCTTTGGCTTTCATAGATGAAATATCCTGTTCATCAACTACCACCGCTCCTGAGGTTGGTCGGTCAAGACCACTCATAATATGCATAAGAGTACTCTTGCCGCTTCCTGATTTACCGACGATCGCCACACTGGCCCCCTCCGGTACGGTAAAGGTTACGTTATCAAGAGCAGTAAATGATTGCTCTTTCTTACCATACACTTTGCCTATTCCTGTAACTTGTATCATCTTGCCCATTATATCAGGCTTTATGGCTCGAAAATACCCAGACAAACTGCTTGTGCCTGCTAGTACAAGATGCTATAATAGCACTACGTTTTATCAAAAGAGACAAAAACATGAAAAAATCGATGATGTGGCAAGAATTGTCTATAGGATTCACAGGAATCATTATTGCGCTTGTTATCGTGCCATTCGTAGCTGCTCAGACAACAACGATACGCGTGACGGTCGGCGCGCCAACCCCACCTGATGTTTGTGCCAATATTGACGGTGTTCAAGCAGAGGTTCCTACTGGTATGGTGGTCGATGGAAACGGAAACTGCACAACCCCTACGCCGCCGCCAGTTGATGTTTGTAAAAACATTGATGGGCTACAAACCACAATACCTTCTGGCTACTATCAAGATAACTCAGGCAATTGCTTCGTTCAGCCCGCTCCCCCCGTTGATGTTTGCCCTAATCTCTTCGGACTACAGGTCGTTGTTCCTTCAAGTCTTATTATTGACGCAAACGGTAACTGTGTCACCAAGCCGATTGATGAGTGTCCAAATATTGATGGCAATCAAGCCACTATTCCAGCTGGCATGGTTCGCGAAAATGGCCGTTGTTTTACGCCAACTGGCACTGTTTCACCACCTGACTATACTCCTCCGACCCCCGCACCAACCCCAACTAACCCTACACCTACACCGACAACACCTCCGTACATCCCCGCTCCAACAAATCCTTCTACGTCAGGAGATGCCCCCGCTAAGACTTACTATTACACCCCGCCAGCAACAGCTGAACAACCACGACCTTTTCGTCAGATTATCGTAGAAGGACAAGATGGGTCCACATCATTCGGCCGAACAGATTACGAAAACGTCCCCGAACAACTTGACAGCGTCATTGACCCGCTTGTTAAAGCAATTCCGACTCCGGTGGTTACGGCGCTGCAATCTGTCTCCCCAACCGTTGCCCGAACCGTTCCTTATTATGTTTTTGGCGTGCTTGGACTCATGATTACCATGATTGCCGTTCAGGCCGTCTTAGAGTTTCGCGCAGCACGAGAACTTATCGTTCTTCTAAAACGAGATAGGAACATTGCCGAGCAAAAAGATAACTTCATTGCCCTAGCTTCCCATTATCTCCGTACACCTCTTACGTTAATGCGGAACGGGCTTGATACCATCGTTGCGCTGAAAGAACTACCTCCACAACACGTACAACGCCTCCGAAACACGGTCAGTACCCTTGATTTTAATATCAAAGATATACTAGCGGATGTCGAAAACAATGAAGCTCTTAAAGCCATCAAAGAACCCACAATTAAATCAGAAAAACCAAACATCTTTCGCTCTGGATTCTTCTGGACACCTCTTTTGTTCTCTGTTGTCATTACTGTAGCCGCAAACTTCCTCCTTGGTGTAGTTGGTAACGTCGACCTCGGCATTACGAACGTAACTATTCAGGTAATTATCTTTGCAGCCATCGCGACGATGTTATATACCGCCGTACGCAATATTCACATTCGTCGTATTCAAAAAGCGCGCCAAGAAGAGTTGCTTGCCCATGAACGGGTTGTTGATGAAGCCCGCAACGCGTTCATTCAACGTTCCACCGCTGCGCTTCATAAGGGGCTTACTAGTCTTTACAATCATCGACCTGACATTAGCGGCGCTGCTTCGACGCGTTTCTTTGATGAGGGCTATAAGCGCTTCTTAGAAATTCTTGAGAAGTTTCTTCTACTTGGTACGATACAAACAGGTAGCACTCGTCAAACGGAACGCATAAACCTTCATGATTTCGTTGATGAAGTTACCAGCACCTACATACGACAGATTGATGAAAAACATCTCTCCGTTGTCAATAACATCCCTACGTCCATTTTTGTTGAGCAAAATCGTCCACTCTATACGTTCGTTATTCGGTCACTTATCGATAATGCCATCAAATTCAACAAAGATGGTGGCACCATCGACATCACTGCTGACCCATCACATCAAAGCCTGCGAGTCAGTGTAACAGACACAGGTATTGGCATTCCCGAAGACAAAGTATCTCAGCTCTTCAAACCATTTTCACGGGCTGATTCGGCAATCGAGTTTAACTATGAAGGACTTGGCTTTAGTCTCTTCCTCGATAAAATCATCACTGATTACATGGGCGGCAATATAAAAGTGACGTCTCCTAACCAAGGTGGTACTTCAGTTAGTGTGACGTCACCACATAGCTCTTTAGCTACTTAATCGGCCAAGATTGTATAGGGTCGTTTACTAAACTGGTGTCGAATATGCATAGCCTGTAAGCCCATGCCTACACAAAGTGTAATGATGAAGACAAGTACATTAATACCAGGTATTAGCATCAACAGCCCTACTACCAAAGCGCCTACAAGAACAACGAGTAACGCATTTGTCGCTCGTTTTCGAAGAATCAATCCACCGATATAGTAAGCTGTAAACACACTAGACACACAGGCCATAATGAGCCATACAAGCATCCCAACCATACCAAGCGGTATACCAACAATGGTTGCCATTACTAAAATACTTGCAAATGGCAGTAGCAAAAGTGCAGCAAATCCCACGAGAAATGCCAGCATGACTGTTCGGACTGAAACCGATGAAGCTTCATGCAAATATTTTGGCACAAGCAGCGTCACACCGAGCGCGAGAACAATAAACGAAACAATCGTCCACAATGTCGCCTTAATCCATGAACCATCAGCTGCTGTCTGATCCGTTCGCTCCGTAAAGTTTGTTTGACCCGCAACGACTCCTGCGGGCAGATTTTGTTGTTTTTCACTCTGATAGATAAAGTTGCCGCCTACCTTTGCTTCATTGCGAACTGAAAGACTACTGATACTAGCGTGCACATCCCTACCAACTGTTCCACCGAAATTCATTACCCCAGTTCCAAGCAACATGTCACGTTTGACCGTACCATCCAAATTTAGCGTAGAAGCCCCGCCGGTAATATCCCGCTGAACTATCGCTCCTTTATCAATCGTAACTGTATTCCCAGCCAAAGACGCACTGCCACCAACTTGCGCTTTGAGCGTCACAACATTGCCAGCTGCCCGAACATCACCATGTACGGTTCCACCTATAGTCAGATTAGTGCCCGCACAAAGAACATCGCCCTCAACCGTACCATTAACGACAATATCATTTCCGGCGCAAAAAAGATCGCCTTTGATCGTTCCGCCTACCACTACTCTCTCACCAGCCATGTAGGCCGTAGAATCAATAACTTGCGTAGCGTCAATCTTCACCTCACCTTTTTCGTTCGCAACAACATGTCCTAGAGCACCTACATGCGGTGCAACGAATCCTACTGCTGCCATTAAAACAGCTGCGATGACTAATTTGCTGTATTTTTTCACCTTACGCTCCTTCCGGGCGAACACCGATATCACTCAGCGCAAACCCATATTTTTCTAATGTATCGACGACTAACTCTTTGTCGCCGATTTTATATTCGTGTGCGAGTACATCAAGAAACTCGCCTTCTGACGTAAACAACTCTCCACCAAACTCATAGGCTTGACCCATCGACGCCTCCATTTCGTTACGCGTTTAGTATACCGCGGTCATAAACCACTTGGCAATCTACCCTATCAACTAAAATGTGGGCTAATAGATTGCAGAAGTTCCGTATATATGCATAAATACCAGTACGATAGAATAATAAGGAGTTTTTATGGCAAAGTTTGAAGTCTACAAAAGCAAAAACGGTTATCGCTGGCGCCTCAAAGCCGGCAATGGCGAAGTTGTCGCTACGGGCGAAGAATACACCACGAAGGATGGTGCCATCAAGGGCTGTGAAGCAGTTATCCGTGCTGCAACTTCCGCTGAGATTGTCGAGATCAAAGAAGTATAACAACTGGCTGAAAGGCCGATTACCCCTCTATTTGTATATTACGCACCACCGCCTCCACCACCGCCTCCACCGCCACCCGAAGAACCTCCTCCTCCCGAACCGCCAGAACTGGAGCTTGACGACGATGCATAGCTCGCCGCTTGGGATAGTCCGCTCATACCGCTGCTAAAAGCGACCGCATTAAAGGCTGTCGTACCACTATACCAATCTGGCTGCATACCTGATTTGTCATAGTAATCACCAAGCTGCTTGCTCCATTCTTTCTCTTGTCCAAACAGTACCGCGTACGGCAAAACACGCTCATACAGCTTCACCAGTTTACTCGACTCCTGGATATCGCTTCCCTTTACGACAGAGGCGACCTTCTCAGCCCCCTCCGGGCTTTGTAGCATCTTGATACGCTCCTCCTCGGCAACTTTGATATACATCGAAAGTCCCTCAAGATACCGCCGCAGATCAAGTCCTTTATCAGTGAGACGCCAGGTATCAAACGACATCACAAACACCACGATAGTGATGATAAGCATAATTGGTGACATACCGAGCATCGTAAGCACCAGTAACACACCAGAAACTAATCTCAACCATTTCTTAAGCTTGAGGTCTTCCTCGCGCAGCGCATACTCACCTCGTACCAGTTTCTTTATGTGTTTGTCGTCATCCCTCGTGCGTTTAAGATACCCCATATTGTTTTGGAGCGATTTCAGCTTAAGCCGTTGACCAACCCGAGGCAGCGATCCATCGAACATGTCACTAAGAAATTCTTTTTCCTCTGACGACAAGGTCGTAAGGTCTTGGGTGATCTCTATATCATACTCACCAGATATATACCATTTTTTACCTCTTGTCTCATAGATTTTGAGGTAATGCTTGACTGCCAGATCAATCAGTTGAGCTGTCATGATCGAGCCTTTTACGGTATAAGGTTTGGCGAGTGATGCCGCCGTGATAACGCTTTGTTTCGGTGGCAAATACTCCGGCACAATCGTGCCAAGCTCTTTACTCCTATTGACGATGCGATAATAGCGCATACCTATCCAAGTCATCATAGCAGCACCGACCGCAAATAGCACGCCTTGCGCAATCCCCCACCACATGAACAATTTTTCGCTGAGCGTCATCACATACGGAGAAAATGTACCTGACTGAAACCCTATAGCAACCGTAACATTTTCCCCTGGTTTTAGGTACTGTGCCTGCGTAGAAAACATTGCCTTGTCTTGCTGTAGTTCACATCGCCCAGTCGAGCCCTTCTCCCCCTGATAACACGCCGTCTGACCGGTCAGCTTTGTCGCGAGCACCTCATCGAGCATAACCTTTACTGATAGCTTTTCGATAGGCACTTTCCATTCCGTACCATTGGTATCCCAATAAAATTCATCCGCATTCGTATTTTGATAAAACCGCGTTACGTCATGCTGTATGTAGGTCAGTTTATATGTTTGTGCGCCGTACACAAATTTGTCCATGTCAGCCATACGCACAATCAAATTATCGTTGCCATCCGTACTCGTGTCATATTTGCGTGACACGCCGTTTGCATCAGTCACCGACTGTACGTCTACACTTGTTTTATGACCATCATAACTCTTGGGAATTGCCCGTACGAGCCCATGATTTTGATCATAGTTCGGGAATTGTGCAGTGATAGTCTCCGTCGTCGTGAGCGTTGAACGACTTTCACCATCTCGCCCCAACGTCATTTCTATCTGATAGTCACTAATTGTAAAATCATTAATATTCGCCGCAAAGACTGGCTGTCCGTTGCCTATACCTACCACTACCCCAATAGCACTGATCCATGCAATTACAAACTTTTTCATACCTTTAGTATACGACAAACAAATAACTCATTGCGAACGACTTGGGAGATGAAGGGTTATCTTAACCTCTTGGTACAAGAATTAATGTTTTTTCACAATATAACTGA
>JAPUDQ010000036.1 GCA_027493025.1 Candidatus Saccharimonadota bacterium
TACTGTAGATAATTACTTACGAGTTACGCTTTGTTCTGAGTTCGTTCAGTGAACCTAACCATCATGAGGTAGAAAAATATATCATAATATGATATTATTAGTATCTAGTATGAAGATTGCTATGATGGTGCGCAGTTTTTTAGCGACGCCAGCACCAAATGATATTGCCTACTCTCCGGCCACTATTGCCCAGTCTCTTGCTGATGGTCTCCATGAGAATGGCCTCGAGGTAACGTTTTTTGGTCCAGAGGGCACAAATCTCTTGTGCAGCATAGAAACTTGCGGTATACGTCCATTATTTACCACCATGACGGACTTTGATGGGCTCGTTTCTTCCTCAGATATGTTTGTCGATTATATGTTTGGCCTAACAGATCTTCGTATGGCTCGAGAGATATTGGAACGAGCTAAGGATGGTGAATTTGACTGTGTTGTCTTTCATCATTTTGAATCAGTTATTCCGCTGGCATCGCTTTTTCCGACGGTACCGATTGTGTTTATTTTACACGACGAGATGGACGACAAGCGCCGCGACATGCTGGAATTGCATTCTTCAAGAAACCAATATTTTATCTCGATTTCAGATAATCAACGCCGCACCATACCAGACCTTAACTATGCGGCTACTGTCTACAATGGCATTGATATTGATGCTTTCAAATACGCACCAAAAGCCGAGAATTATCTGATGTTTTCTGGTCGTATCACTCCAGCAAAAGGCGTTAAAGAAGCCGTACAAATCGCTATTCAGTCAAAAAACCGCTTACTGATTGCGGGTAACCTTTCTAAACAAGACTACTGGTACTTTGACGAACACATCAAACCCTATCTTGATGACAAAGTCCTCTTTCTTGGTATGCTTGGACGCGATCAACTCGTCAAATACTACCAGAAAGCCAAAGCAGTACTCATGCCAATTCAATGGGAAGAACCATTTGGGCTTAGTATGGTTGAGGCGAACGCATGTGGCGCACCCGTTATAGCCTTTCGACGTGGTTCTGTGCCAGAGGTAGTCAAAGACGGTAAAACCGGCTACATCGTCGATAACTCAGCCGAGATGATCCTTGCAATCGAAAAGCTTGGCACACTCAAGCGTAAAGATTGTCATGACCATGCTCGAACTAATTTCTCACGTGAGCTAATGGTCAAAAATTATGAAACAGTCTTGGCTGATATTGTTTCGCGACACAGCAGTAAGCCACGACGCAAAAAGATATCTGATTATACCGCGTACGATATATCCGATCGTTTAACTCGCCTTTCCAAAAAAATCGTCAAGACTTCTCGCAAAAAAACTCAACGATAGTCCCAAAATCTTCAAATGTGCCATACTATTGAGGTGAATACTATGCGCCACAAAATTGTGAGGGTAGCACGATTGCTTATCGTGATCTCATTACTGTTGATCGGCGGCTATCAAGCACATGTTTTGCGGCACGAAGCTCGTCCCGAAGTCCTTGAAGCTCAAACGCCGATTAATGATTCAGCGGCCGCAACCGCCCTTTCTAAACTCCCCATCAAAGGCCGCGCAGCCAAGACAGGGTATACCCGAGCTACCTTTAGCGATGGTTGGGGCAAAGTCGGCACCTGTGATGTTCGAAATTACATCTTGGGTCGTGATTTAACAGAGGTGGTTTTTGTCCCGAATACGTGTAAGGTTGATCGCGGCACGCTTGTTGATCCGTATACGGCACGAACAATGCTGTTTCTGCGCGGTCCTAATACCAGCGACGATATTCAGATTGACCATGTCGTGTCTCTTAGTGACGCCTGGCAAAAGGGCGCGCAACAGCTTGATCCATTAACCCGATATGCATTTGCCAACGACCCCTTAAACTTACTCGCGGTTCAAGGCGACGCAAACCAAGCAAAGGGCGATGGCGACGCCGCCACCTGGCTCCCCGCCAACAAAGCCTATCGTTGCCCGTATATTGCAAGACAGATTGCCGTAAAAACTCGCTATAAACTCTGGGTGACCCGCGCGGAGTATGATACTATGGCACGCATACTAGGAACGTGCCCGCAACAATCATTACCCCAATAGATAGCATGTATAGACGAAACTTATTTTCTACGCTACAATTCACTATAACTATCTAAAAAGGAACACCATGGAACCATCTCCACAGAAAACCCAAACACCGAACTCTTCGCAGCAACCAGAATGGCAGCCTCAAGTCGCCCCGACAGAAGCACAAAAACCACAATACGTCATCACCCAGCAATCACTTCGTGGCGTAGGCGGTTGGCTGTTGTTTTGGGTAATTATTTTTGCCCTTATGGGAATCGGCTCAATCACCAAGTTCTTTACCGCAGTATCTTCTAGCCCCACCAACTTCGTTGACCTTATCATGTCACCGATTGCAGCAATTGTGACAATCGCGGCTGTCGTATATATTATTATGCAGAAAAAACTTGGTCGCCCTCTTGCAATTGCCGCCCTCATAATCACTACTCTACAGAGCATTATCGAACAGCTCATGAAACCACAGGAGAATTATACGGCAACTATTTCCACAATAGTGGTTGCGATTGTTATAACCGGTTTGTTTTCGCTTTATTTTGTTCAGTCTCGTCGCGTCAAAGAAACTCTAATCAATTAGCTCTTCGTGTATCGTTTGCGCTCATTGCTATCCAGGTAGCGTTTGCGAAGCCGCAAGTTTTTTGGGGTCACCTCGAGTAACTCATCATCTTCGATAAAGTCGATAGATTGCTCAAGACTGAGGTTAGTGTAGGGTGTTAGCTGTACAGTACCATCTGATGATTTGCTACGCATGTTCGTTAGATGCTTGGCTTTGCAGACATTTATCTCTAGGTCTTCTTGGCGATTATACAGCCCGACGATCATACCCGCATATACTTCAACGCCAGGCCCCACAAACAACTCGCCGCGTGACTCGGCATTTTCAAGCGCATACGGAGTGGTAGTGCCAGCCTCGAATGCTATTAGTGCCCCTCCTCGAGTACGAGCTAACTTGCCACCGAGCGGCCGATAACCATTTGGCAGACTATGCATAATAATCGTGCCTTTTGTAGCCGTCAGTAGTAGGTTACGCAGACCAATCAATGCCCGAGTCGTGATCGTATACTCCAGCCGCGCAGCACCGGAGCTGATCGTTTCCTGCTTTTTGAGTTCAGCACGTCGAGCACCAAGCTCTTGACTGACAACACCAACAAATTCCGGACCCACCTCGATCATCAAATCCTCAACCGGCTCTTTTTCGACCCCTTCTTCCTGAATCGTGACAACTTGTGGTCGACCAACCTCAAACTCATAACCTTCACGTCGCATTGCCTCGATAAGAACACTGAGATGAAGCTCTCCACGACCAGAAATGATAAACCCAATCCCCTCGTCTTTTACCCGGAGTGCGACGTTGGTTTCAAGTTCGCGGCGTAAACGGTCGCCGATTTGCCGACTAGTCGTAAACTCGCCTTCGCGACCTTTCATTGGACTCGTATTTGGCCCAAGGTACATACTGATAGTCGGTGCTTCGACAGCCAACACGGGCAGGGCTTCTGGATTGTCGCGATCGGCAATCGTCTCGCCAATATGCGCGTCCGCGAGTCCAACCAGTGAAACAATATCACCCGCGACAGCTTCATCAACTTCCTCACGATTGAGACCACGGTTAACAAACACTTTGTCGATTTTGGCCGGCTGCATCGTGCTATCTGTCTTAATTAGATTGACGGCAAGACCTTTTTTGGCGATACCGCGACTAATACGCCCGATCGTATATTTGCCAAGAAAATTATCATATTGAAGTGCTGTTACCAACAGCTGAAAAGCGCCATTTTGATCAGCGTTAGGAGCTGGTATTTCATCTCGGATAGCTTCAAAAACAGGGATAAGGTTAGCCTCAGCGTCCGCGCCAAGCGGTATCTCACGCCACGCCTTACCGTCTCGTCCGACCGCATAATAGATCGGATAGTGCAGCTGGCTTTCATCAGTCGCAAGCTCCAAAAAGAGATCGGCCAGCTCATCCTCGACCTCATGAATACGTCGAGCCGGTTTATCAATTTTGTTGATAATAACAACTGGCTTCAATCCAAGCTCGAGAGCTTTACTCAAAACAAATTTTGTTTGCGGCATTGGACCCTCTTGGGCATCGACAATCAGCAAAACGCCGTCAGCCATATTGAGTGTGCGCTCGACTTCACCACTAAAGTCGGCATGTCCGGGCGTATCAATAATATTGATCTTATACTCATTCCAGTAAATGGTCGTTTGCTTGGCCGTAATCGTGATTCCACGCTCGCGCTCCTGGTCGCCGCTATCCATGATCAGCTCTTGACTCATCTCAGCTTGGTTGTCACGAAAAGTATTTGATTGTTTCAAAAGCCCATCAACCAAGGTCGTTTTACCGTGGTCAACGTGGGCAATGATAGCAATGTTGCGAATGTTTTTAGGGTCTGTCATAAAAAATAAGCCGTTTTATGGCTTCCTCTTATAAAGAATTATACCAGAAATGCATGAAAGATAAATACCCTGCCATAAAACCGGTCATAAAAGACCGGTCGAAACCTTGGTGGGTCGCGAGGGACTCGAACCCCCGACCCTCTCGGTGTAAACGAGATGCTCTAGCCAACTGAGCTAGCGACCCAAATATTTTGTGAATACTGACAAATGTACGTGAGTTATTATAGCAGTTGGCTAGAGCTTTTATGCGAATTACTACGCTGAAGGCTCTCCAACTGAGCTAGCGACCCATTAGTGAGTATAGTATACAGGGAAATATTACACATTACAATTACCGTAAAATCTGGTTCATTAAACTAAAACGGAACATCCCGTAAACTTAGAAGTGAATAGCAACTAAGTAAAGAGGAGATGTTCCTATGTCTAATCTACCAAATATACCCAGCAATAAGAAATGCTGGCAGCAACTTAATAAACTAGTCTTTAGCGAACAGGTACTATGCCCACTATGCCACCAGTCACTCCAAGAAAACTATCGTCAACGGTATGTGTGGTGTAGTCATTGTCGGAAGAAGTACCGCCCGACTAGTTACCGTGGCAGCTGGCTCTATGGCATGAAGATTAGCCCTAGGCAACTATTTATCTTGCTCTGGTGTTGGCAAATGCGTAAAAGTGCTGAAGCAACAGTACTAAAGGCGGAAGTAAGCTACACCACGAGTGGACGTTGGTTTGCCCGCTTTCGCAGACAGCTGCCTGAGACTGGCGTACTGCTTGATGGAATTGTTCAGGTGGATGAGAGTTACTTTGGCAAACAACGCTTCAAGCAAACCCAACATATCGTCGCAGGAGCTAAAGATCCGTCTA
Organism: Candidatus Saccharimonadota bacterium; assembly: GCA_027493025.1. Lineage (GTDB taxonomy): Bacteria > Patescibacteriota > Saccharimonadia > Saccharimonadales > Saccharimonadaceae > JAPUDQ01. Next base: position 5,288 of record JAPUDQ010000036.1, read on the forward strand.
CCGGACAAATTGCTCTCCGTATCACTGACAGTCGTGGTCAGGAGCCGCTTGAACGGTTTGTTCAGGACGTTATACGACCAGGTAGTCTCGTTGTTACTGACAAGTGGTGGGCATACGATGAGCTACCACTCCTTGGATATAGTCATGAAGGCTGGAACCATAGCAAAGGTCAGTTTGCAGGCACGAACCAAGGGGAGAATATTTGGAGTGTGAGTAAACGACACGCGAGGAAACTATTCGGTGGCAGAATACTCACCAAGCACCTAACAGTGCTTTGTGAAGAATGGATGGCAAGAGCCAACCAACCACAGTTCTTTAACAGTCCTATTGAGTTTTTACGGTTTACGCTTGTTCCGTGTTAGTTGACTGAACCAAAATATCTCACCCCAAATGCGAAACTCCTCGCATCTCGTCCAAAGCTAGTGTAGCAGCTTTAGGGTTGTCATTGTAGTAGACCTTGAATTGAGCTGGTGTCATCATGTCTGTCAGCTCGGTTGCAGCGTTTCGTAAAACTGACCATTTTCCGAAAAACAAAAAGTTGCTGTATATTTTGTCAGCAACAACACTCATCGGCTTACTGCTCACGATAGCACTCCTTATCATCGGCTCAATCATTACCAGCAGTGCGTTTTCAATCTTATTCGCACTCACACTCATGGCATTTTTTAATATGTCAGTACTACAGATGACTGCTCTGCGCCGATTGGTTGGCGTGGTGCAGTCGGTAGTTTTGTTTGTTGCATTTACGGTGCAAGGTTTCCTTATCTGGCAACACGCCTTGGCTGGATTTATTGGCGGTAGTATTGGGAGCTACATTGGCACAAAGTATGTCATAAAGAAAGGTGAAACGTTCGCCAAGTATGCGTTGGCGATTATGTCGCTGATTGGTGCGGTAGCGCTGTTAGTGTGAGATAATAAAGACAATGATTATACTGACTGCCGATACTGAGCTAAGATCTCTCGATAAAGAGAAAGCTGACAAGCTTGTTGGCCTTTTAGGGCTAAAGAACGTAGAGTAACCCCAACTTCACATAAGCGTCTCCTTTTGTGTTTGGGTAGCCAACAG
>JAPUDQ010000037.1 GCA_027493025.1 Candidatus Saccharimonadota bacterium
GTTTGTAGCGTACCAGATGAAATTAGTTATGTTGCGTTGGGTTTTAGAGAGTAAGAATGTTTTGACGAGTTTGAGGAATGCTTCAGATGTTTTCCTATGCTGTCTCATTTGTCTCAATTTAACCTGTTATAATGGTATATAATGAGGCATATATCATGCCCATTTGTGTATCAAAAAGACGTGAGGATGCGACCTTGAAAACTACTATAAAGTTCCAGACCGTCGTGTCCCGCCAGAATATAGACAGCGACAAAAGGCTGTTTTTATTTTGAAAAAGATTCATAGGGTTGTCGGGCAATAATACCAATATAGATGGGTTGGGCAGTTACCGTTTGAAGCGCCTCTACTCCTGCGGTAATTGTTGCTCCTGTCGTATAGATATCATCGATGAGCAGAATAGGCGTTTCTATGCTACCGCAAGAACGAAATGCGCCATGTTGTCGACGCAATCGCTCGGCCTTAGTATAACCGCGCTGCGGCAAAGCCGTAACACGTAGTAGAAGTGGCTGAACTCGCCAACCGCGTTGCTTTCCAAGCATCTGGACAATTTGCTTCATGTGATCATATCCTCGTTGACGACGATGAGAAGCTATATCAGGTATATAACAGACCGTTATTTGCGAAGGAAAATCCGGTAATCTTGTAGCCAGCAGCTCTGCCTGAATTTTTGCTGCGGCAAACGTTCGTTCAAATTTGTGTAGATCAATCAGCTTCTTTAGACTGCCAACTCGCTCACCGACCACCCACGCCGACTCATAGGGAGTATGGGCAGAACATTTTAAACAGAGATTTTGTTGAAATGTAGGAGCAAGACAAACAATACATTGCAAATAGGTGTTTTCCAATACATCATTTTTACAACATTCACATAAAAGCCCTCCAACATCCCCGCAAGAGCAACAGGTATGGGGTGAAATGATACTGAGAAGTCGATCAAGCATTGTAGTTTTTACGTTTACATTAGCTATTATTGCAGAGTTTTGACATTTTCGGATATAATTAGTTAAGAACAATCGTTGAACGTGTATTGAAGTGGAGGATAACATAATGGTGCGAGGACATAAACAAAACGACGATCTTCTTATGGAAGACGAGTTGGCTGCTGCATTTCTCTCCGATGATGAAGCTCCTGTACAAAACGAGGCATCTGCGCCCATGCAACAACAGGCAAATGCAGAAGAGAGTTGGAATGAGAATGACGACCAAGACTTACCGGGACAGCTTGCCGTCGATGTCTATGAAACGGATGAAAAGCTGGTCATAAAAGCGCGGACCGCTGGCGTAAACAAATCAGATTTGGACGTGAGTATCTCAGACGGTATATTAACTATTAGCGGCACCCTCAGTAGTGGCGATGACTCTGTCGCAACACATTGGCACGTTCAGGAGTGTTATTGGGGAGAATTTAGCCGTACGCTAGCCTTACCCGTTCAGGTAAAAGAAGACGAGGTAGAAGCAGTACTCAAAGATGGCGTACTGACCATTAGCTTTACAAAGATTAAACAAGAACAAGCACGTAAGATTCAGATCATGTAATCGGTGCCCCTACGGCTTAAATACTCACCAGTATAGTATGGTGAGTATTTTTATTGATTCGCCATCGGCTATCTTATGACAAACAAAATATCGTCTACCCTAGGGTAGACGATATTTTGTTTTTACGCTTTTCGCTTATTGACCCGAGGCTAGGTTAGAAGTGACGAAGCTTACCGCCGCATAGGCAAGAAAGGCAACGACTATACCAACGATAGCATAAAGAATCGTATTCTTTGCAGCCGTTACCGCCGCTTGATCACCGCCGGAAACGACATATCGAATACCGCCAATAATAAGCATGATGACGGAAATTGCACCGATAAGAAAGAGCAAGATGTTCGTTACAGTACGAAAAATACCCGTATCCCCAAACAAATCAGATGCAACCTTGTTACCTTTTGCACTATCGGCACCTGATTGGATATCGAGATTATTCGCTGCCTGCGCATAGACGATATCGCCGCTGAGTGCACTGACGCCTAGCGCCACCATTGGAACCATCATTAGTCCAACCATCGCTTTCTTGATAAAACTCTTCATAATTCTCCTTTATTTATTGTGTTAGAGCTTGTTTTATTTATAGCAGATAATACGTTATCCGTGAAGCTTTTACAGCCTGGAAATAACAAAGTTAACGATTGCATAGGCCATAAAGGCAACAATGATACCGACAACTGAGTAGAGGATCGTATCTTTGGCGCTTTTTACAGAACCCTGATCGCCATTTGACGTCGTATACTTAATACCGCCAATTACAATCATGATAACCGCTACTGCACCAATAATGAATAAAAGAATGTTTACAACATTCCGAATAAGGCCCGGAAGGTCGGTGTTTGTACCTGTCGGCTGTGTGCAGGAGTTATTGGACCATGTGCCACCTGAGCCCTTACATATCTCTTCTTTTGGGTTTTGAGCACTAACCGTAGGTGATATAACTGGGACAATAGCAAATGCTAAGGATAGTACCACCCCTGCTGATAATAATTTTAGCCTCCATCGTAACATATCTACTCCTTTATATCCGTGATAACACAAAATTAACGATTGCATAGGCCGAAACGGCAATAACGACGCCCACTATAGAGTAAAGAATGGTGTCCTTAGCACCTTTTATAGCGTTTTGATCACCGTTAGCTAGGGTATATTTCAGACCGCCAATTACAATCATCACAACGGCAACAGCGCCGACGACATATATCATCGTATTGACAATATTCGTCCATGGACTTCCCGGACCGAATAACTTTGTCCCTTTGTCTTTACATATCTGGCTACTGGAGTTATCGCCTTCACATGCCGTATCAAGCGGGTTAATAACTGCGCTTGCACCTGTTGATGCAACCAGTCCTACGCATACCATCGCAAACAGCATAAATAGTACATGTCTCACAAAAGAGGGGACCGTAACAAGTTTTGACATTATCGAGTACCTCCTACTGAATTTACAATGAAGTTTATAAACACAAAAACAAGCGTTGAGGCAGCAAGCGCAACGACCGCATAGATGATCGTTTCGCGCGCCTGTTTGTTAGAGCTTGGATCACTTCCGCTTGTCACATAGAGCAAAGCACCACGGACAATAAAGAATACACAGACCGCACCAAGCGCAACATACACAAGTCCAATAATATTATTGAGAACAGCCCCGTTCGCCGAAACTGTTGGCAGCTTTATCTCATCTGGCGTTATTTTAATTTGGGCAAAGTAATCAAACAGACTCCGTATCATGAAAAGGCTCCAGCAATGAAGTTTACAATAGCAACTGATACCATGGCAATAATAAGCCCAATCGTCGCATCTCGGACTCCGCTTATAGCCGTGCCTATTTTTCCGGAATCGCCACGAGCAATCGCCATCTTAAAAAGCATAAAGAATATATAGCCCGCGGCCACAAAAACCCCGATTTTTACAAGCGAGTCAAGAACAGGGAAGGCAATTTTGTACAAATCCGTAAGTTTTTCTAAGCGAGGTTCCCCCGTATCTGCCCCGGGCAAACAAGCGTACCACGGCTGTATACCAAACAGGTTCTTAGCCGATAATCCACAGCTTCCTCCTCCGCCCTGCGTAGAAGCAGCAAATGCAGGCTGTACTGATAGCACGGCTAGTGTTATCAGTACCAATATACCTATAAAAATCCTTTTGGCCATCACCCAAACGTTCCTCCTGGAACCAAAAAATTAATAATCGCAAACATCAGGAAGTAAATTATAAGTGCAAGTACGGAGTTAGCAATAATCTTGATGCCACTTTGCGTTTTACTAGGATTTCCTTCGGACGTACTATAAACAATTCCACCGGCGATGATGCCCCCAACAACAGCTATGCCGACACCTATACTAAGAAATTTTAACACTTCGATCATGAGACAACGTATGCCGACATCATCTTTACCACACCCCGCAAACGCAAAGGCAGTTTTTGGCGTACAGTTATAGGGGTCATTGGTATCCGTACACTTCACTGAGGTTGGCTTTGAATCGTCTTTCATGGTCGTTTCAATCTTTTGAAATTCACCCAGCTTTGCGGTCTCGCAGGCTTTTTTATACTCATCGATAGAACCAAGCTTCACTTGAATCGTACCGTCTTTACAGACAACCTCTGCTTTTGACGTCGCGTCCATATCGGCACCAGAAACTTGAGAGCTAAGACCTGCCATGCATAAGAGCGAAAGGACTGTAAGAGTGATGTAGTGTTTCTGTTTCATATTCATTTACGCAGTTATATTGGTTATATTTACCCATACTCAGGCCAAGAAGTAAAGACTAAGTCACGGTCTATCGTCATATAGTCTAAAATATATAGTATTCACGGAAGTAATAAAGGCTAGCCATTCATTCAAAAGTGATGTTTAATAGAGCATAGACACATAATCATTATGAACACAGCTATACGAGTACTGGTTGGGCATAAGCTGAGGATGGCTCTTTACATACTAGGGGCTATATTATTTATTACTATTACGACCGTCAATACCGCCTTTGCTCTATCCGATAGCGAACAGCAGTCATGCTATGACAAATATAACGGTAAAAACCTGAATCAGCAGCAATTTGATGAACAGGCATTTCAAAAGTGTTTGGACCGAAACGGAGGAAATTGTCAGGCATCTATAGGCGCAGACGATGGTGGAATGAACGCAAATATCACATGTATGAAGCCCGCTGCAAACAACGCTGGCAACAACGCAAATGATAAAGCACGTGGATACTTTAGTTCCTCAGTTATCACAGCAGCATGTAATGCTTCGCCAAGCAATGACTGTAAAAATAAGGTCGAGACAGCTTTCACTTCCTGTTTCAATATGTATATTCAAAATGGCCCAAATGGACAGGGATTTGACATGACCGCTCAAGCCTACGATACAAACTGGCTTTCAGACTGTGTTGTCAATAATGCTAAGACTGGAGACAAGACAGCCATTAAAGCTGCGCTTGATAAAACCATATCCGAACACAGTAGTGAACTTAAGAGCACAGCCACAGCTGACACTACTAACTTGCCCGAAAACACCGTTGAAACATGTCGGATCGACAACATCGGCTGGCTTGTCTGTCCGACTGCGGCATTTTTGAGTAAGATCACTGACGGGGCATATGCTCTTGTCGAGAAATTGCTTGTCTTTCGTGTTTCTGAAGATCCCCTGAGCACTGACCCGCAGGTTAACCCAGTATTCTTTATCTGGTCAAATATTCGTAATCTAGCAAACGTTTCGTTTGTCATCGCATTTTTTGTGGTCATATTTTCTCAGGCTACAAGTATTGGGCTTAGTAGCTATGGCGTTCGCAAGATGCTTCCACGCATTATCGTTGCCGCAATACTGGTTAACCTGTCTTACTACATCTGTATATTTGCGGTCGACATATCCAACATCATAGGAGCTGGGATCGATGGAATCATCCGTAATGTGCCATTTGCCAATGACAGCCTCGGCAAGTCATTACCGCTCGAAGGCGATGGTAAATGGGAGACGATAACTTCCGGTATATTGGCTGCCGTAGTAGGCGGTATTGCACTGGGAGCGCTGGCTAAGGTCGGTTTAGCGATCTTACTTCCTTTTATTTTATTTGCGTTCTTGGCGATCATCACCGCAATCGTCGTACTTGCTGCTCGCCATGCGCTCATCATCATCCTGATAATTCTTTCGCCACTTGCGTTTGTCGCCTATATTCTCCCAAACACCGAGGGCTTGTTTAGTAAATGGCGTAAAGCGTTCATTACTATGCTCATTATGTACCCGCTCATTGCGATCCTGTTCTCTGGGTCACGGGTTGCGGGACAGATCCTCATGATGATGTACGAGGGCAACGGTTTTATGAGCGTCCTGATGAGACTCTTTGGGCTCGGGGTTATGGCCTTTCCACTCTTTGGTGTACCGTATATTGTCAAGCTCAGCGGTGGGCTTATTGGACGCATCGCCGGAGTTGTGAATGACCGTAGCCGAGGACTCATTGACCGCTCTCGAAACTTCGGCAAAGAACACGACAAGGTAAAACGTGCTGAATTTGGGCAAAATCTCCGAGATAATAAATGGGGTAAACGCGCCTCTAAATGGGGCTATGGAAAAAATGGCAGCGAGGATAAGGGCCTGGGTGGTAGGGCAAGAAGAAGATTTGGGCGAATGTTTGGTGCGACTGCAACAAAGGCATCTGGAGCAGCAAATTGGCAGTACGATCGTAAAAAGGAAAGAGAATCCCGGCTTGAGGAATCTAACCGTCAAGGCGAAGAACAATACTGGGATCGTTTAGACGGCAAAGTCAACAGAGAGGACTTTATGAAGAATGGTGTTTTAGATGAGCCTGCTTATAACGCAGCTGTAGCAGACGCCAAAAAGAAAGCGGACAAAATGGCCCTAAGAGCTGCCGGGGTTACGGGAGCAGAAGGCGCAGAACGTATTCGGAGGGTTGCTCGTGAGAAACAAAAGAAAGAATATTTAGCTGATATTGATCGTGCTTCATCGGACTTTGTTGCCAATGGTGCCTTTGAGGCTGGTGGGTATTACTACGAGTTCGATGATGAGGGTAACGTAGTTGCAGAACACGCCGACCATGGACGTGCGATGACAGCTGCTGCAGTAGGTAAAAATCGTGTTGGTGTTGTGCGTGCCGGACAAGAGCGAACGATAGAAAACGCCCAGAAAAATATGATCGACACACGGGGATGGCGTCAAGACCGGACAAAGTCAATTAAAGTGCAGGCGATTATGAAACACCTCAACGATATTGGCGATGGAGCGGGTATTGGGTATGCGCTTTATGGAGACAAAAGCCAGGGCATTGAAGCTCTTGCTGATGATCAAGTATCTGACTTCTTAAGTTGGGTCAATGCAGGAAAAATCGCACCGAAACTATCACACCTCGTCACTAATGATAACGGTCTCAATGGTGTTAGTGCTGAGGCGATGGTTAATTGGCATGGCAATGAATTTGCCGCAGCAGCTTCTCGCGTCAGGCAATTACGTGAACAAGGAAAGTACGGACAAGCTCAAAAAATCCAAGATGCTGTTGAAAACGCCTTTAGCACCCTCAGCACAGACCCTAACCTCCGCAAAGACTTCAAACAAAAACATGTTGATGCTATGGCTCGCTTTAATCGCATCGTTAGCGGCAATGAAGGCAGAATTGCGCTTCGTGAATATGGCGATTCATTGCGTGATGCTGACGGTAGATATACTCAAGGTGTTATCACGGATGAGGGCGATCCAAATGTTGGCAAAATCTTACATCCAGAAGGCGGAAAAGTTAATGCAGGTGGAGAGAGCGCCTCCCTACGTTTCTCTAATGTAACGAAAGACACTAAGATAGAAGATATTCTTGCAGGGGCTACTGAACAATCTAACAATACGTCGCAAACCAACCCCTATGCAAATCCAGCCTATGGAACCGGTACAGCAAACGACCCTCTACGACAGCAAGCCCAAACACAGCAGCCTCCAATCCCCACTCCAGATGCTGGCACTCTAAATATTCCCCATGGCGGTAGTGGAGGTAATGAACCTGGAACGCCTTACACACCCGCCGGAATGTCCCCCGAACAGTCCGAGGAGTATCATAGGCGCTTTGGTGGCGGTAGCTAATGGCAGTCTACAAAGTTCCTCAAGATGTTGAAGCTGACGACAAGCTGATTGGGCCGTTTAGCTTTCGGCAGTTTATTTATCTGATTGTCGTCGCGATCGGTATTGCGCTTGCGTGGTTTTTGGGAAAGATCTTTATTGGCCTGATCCTTATCCCGCTACCATTTATATTGTTCTTTGGCGCACTAGCGCTACCACTTCGCAAAGATCAGCCGATGGAGATATACCTTGTGGCGGTTGTTCAGTTTTACTTTAAGCCTCGGCTTAGACTATGGCAGCCAGAAGGCCAGGTGAACCTTGTTACAATAACCGTACCCCATACTGAGGAAACTTCGCTCACCAAGAATTTTACAAGTGACGAGGCTCAGGCACGCTTGGCCTATCTTTCTGATGTCATTGACACCCAAGGTTGGGCAGCGCGAGGAGTGAATGTCTCAGACACGGCCATGGCCAGCCTCAATGATAACGTGACAGCTGAAGCCAGTACGATTGATGATATGCTTGACGATACGATCGGAATTGGTCGTCAGTTCAATAGTCTCATCGAAGAGCAAGACGAGATTCGCAAACAGCAAATAACCCAAAATTTCCAGACTGCCATGAGTCAACCGCAACAGGCTTCTAGCACCGCCGCCTTACCCCCTCAATATCAGCCATTTGAATCTACCTCTACAGGATCAAACCCGCTTCCGCCACCACCGCCTGGAGCGCCAGCTGATATTTCTTCGTATCAAATGTCTGCAACAACACCGCATTCAGCAGCGTCATACGTACGCGCCCCGCAACCGCTGACAGAGCAAGCACAAACACAGGTCACTGTACCGGTTGCAAATACTTCGAGAAATGCTAGCGATTTACCCCCTTCGCCTGATATAATGAACTTGGCAAACAACCATAATTTATCAATTAGCGGTATCGCCAACGAAGCGCGGCGTCTTCAAGAAGATAATGCCGAAGTGGTGATAAAACTACACTAGGTTGTGAGAACGAAAAGGGTAGGTATGCAATCAAATCAACAACCATCAGCTGGGCAGAACGCTGGATCATCAACGAATGGTCAGGCATTGCCAAATCAAGCCGCACAACCACCCAAAAATCCAAATAGCTCCCAAAACTCATTGCTTATTTCGGAGATACGCGATGATATGTCGGTCATGAATGACGGTAGTTTTCGAGCAGTTGTGGCGTGTCAATCTATAAATTTTGATCTTATGAGTGACCGAGAGCGCGGTGGAGTCGAGTACAGCTACCAAAGTTTCTTGAACTCTCTATATTTCCCAGTGCAGATCATGATCCGGTCACAGCGTGTTGATATCGGGCCTTATCTTGAACGACTTGCAAAGATGCGTCGCGACCAAGACAATATGCTGCTTGGCGTACTGATGGAAGACTACATAGACTTTGTGGACCAGCTCAGCCAAGAAGCAAATATTATGGACAAGACCTTTCATATTGTCATACCATACTATCCTACCGGAGACATTAATAGCGCTCTTAATAATAGCCGGAATCTACTGAGTGGCATGGTCAAACCCAACAAACAAACGAATATTACCATCGACAAAGTCACGTATGAGAAAGCTAAGGATGAGATTAAAAATCGTGTTAGCGTTATTACTAACGGCTTATTTCAGATGGGTGTTCGAAGCGCCCAATTAAAAACAAAAGAGCTAGCAGCTCTGTATTACAATTTCTATAATCCCGACACTGCCGTTCGACAACCGTTGGTTGATTTTGAAACCGTAACCGGCGCCTATGTCCGTAAAGGCGAAGGCGTTGCAAATCAACCACATCTGAACCCGGAGGTAGAATAATGGGATTGTTCGGCGGCAAGAAAACTGATGTCATCGAGGTTGCCGAGGCACAACGCCAGCGAGAGCAACAAGAGATCGAACAGGAATTCCTGCGCGGTATCACAACCCTCCGCGACACAATCGCTCCCAGCAGTCTTGAGATACAGAGCGCTTATTTTCGACTTGGTACCCGATATGGCCGAACTCTCTATGTCTATGGCTATCCACGCCAAATATATACCGGCTGGCTAAGTTCAATCATCAATCTCGATGAAGTCATCGATGTCAGCATGTTTATTTATCCCGTCGAAAGTCAAGTAGTCCTCAATAATCTGCGTAAAAAGGTTACACAACTTGAAGCAAGTATGTCGATCAATTCAGAACACGGTCGTGTTCGTGATCCTGCACTGGAAGCCGCGATCCAAGATGCAGAAGAACTGCGCGATCAGCTCCAGGTAGGTGCGGAACGGTTTTTCCGTTATGGTCTCTATATCACGCTCTATGGTGATAGTCTCGACGAGATTAATTTCATCCAGCATAAAGTAGAAACGATTCTCGGACAACAGCTTGTCATGAGCAAAGTTGCGAGTTCTCAGCAAGAACAAGGTCTCAACAGTACCGTGCCGCAAATGACCGATCAGCTACAAATTCGTCGCAACATGAACACAGGAGCAATTAGTACCAGTTTTCCATTTACCAGCGCTGATCTCACCCAAGAAAAAGGCGTATTATATGGTATCAATATGCACAACAACGGCCTCGTAATCTTTGACCGTTTCAGCCTTGAGAATGCCAATATGGTGGTGTTTGCAAAGTCTGGCGCTGGTAAATCATTTACCGTCAAGCTTGAAGCACTGCGTACGATGATGATGGGGGCGGATGTTATCATTGTCGATCCAGAAAATGAATATCAGCGTCTGGCCGATGCAGTGGGGGGAAGCTATATCAGGCTTAGTCTCAACTCACAAACGCGTATCAACCCATTTGACCTACCGCGCGTCATCGACAGCGAGGATGCTGATGATGCATTACGAGCCAACCTCGTTACCCTCCATGGTCTACTTCGACTCATGCTCGGCGGCTCACAAATGGCTGCAAACGGCGCCATCATGCCCGCACTGGCGCCCTCCGAAGAAGCCGATCTCGATCAAGCGCTTATCGATACCTACGCTCGTGTTGGCATTACGTCCGATCCTTTAACGCACAACTCCGTGCCACCAACCATTAATGATCTTTACGATACACTACTTCATATGGGTGGCAGTGGTCCGCAACTTGCTCAGCGTCTGCGCAAATTCACTACCGGAACATTTGCAGGGATTTTCTCTCAGCAGAGCAATATTGATATCAATAATGCCATGGTCGTCTTTAACATCCGCGATCTTGAGGAGGAGCTTAGACCGGTTGCGATGTACATCGTACTGAGCCATATCTGGAATACGACGCGATCAGAGACCAAAAAACGTATGCTGATTGTTGATGAGGCCTGGCAGCTCATGAAATACGATGACTCGGCAAACTTTCTGTTTAGTCTTGCCAAACGCGCCCGCAAATACTATTTGGGATTAACCACTGTTACCCAGGATGTCGAAGATTTTATGAGCAGCAAAATGGGTCGGGCGATTGTGGCAAACTCCAGCATGCAGCTATTGCTCAAACAGTCATCTAGCGCCGTTGACGTCCTCAGCGATGTCTTTAAGCTGACAGAAGAAGAAAAAAAACGACTTGCCAACTTCCCGGTAGGACAGGGGCTGTTCTTTGCTGGCCAAAATCACGTCCATCTCCAGGTTATCGCGAGCCCAACTGAGCAAGGTCTCATTACGACAAACCCCCAGCAATCCCGCATGATGCAACAACCCCTACAAAATTACGCAGATCAACAACCCGACGGAGCAACAAATTATTAGTAGGCAACTATGAGCACCAAGACTCAACAAGAGATTTATGACGCTGAACGTAACCCGAGTCAACCGGATAATATTCTAAATCCAGGACAAGATGACTACGACCGTAAATTTAACGATATTACCCGTAGTCCTGATATGCAGGCACTCGACGATCAGGGTAATGCCGCCATCCGCGACCATGAACAACGAAATCGGCCTGAAACTGCCGACGATAGTCGTCAGGCTGCCGCAGAAGGTGAGAGAAGAGTTGGGGATACCGCGGCAGGAAAAGCATTATCAACAGCCGCCGATATGAGCGGCAACACCGCCGCCAAAATTGCTGCGCGCGTTGCCTCTCAACTCAAAACTCGCAAAGGCGGTTTGGCAGGCCTAGTCGTTCTTATTGTAGCGGGCATACTTATCGCAGCCGGATTTCTTGCGCCAAGCCTTCTACTGGTCCACCTAAAAGAGGAGGGGCTTTCATGGACAACCAAATATACCAACCTCGGTATGAACAACCGAATTCGCCTGACATATACCGCAAAAATCTTTGGTAATCCCGACAACTGCAAAGGCCCCAAAGCTCTTTGCCGTTTCTATCCTGGGATGAAAGATTCTGACATAGAAGCACTTCGCAAACAAGGATTTAAGATCGATGAGGGCGATATCGGTGGCAAGGGTAATAAAAAATTTGTCAAAAAAATGACCATGAGTGTGGATGGGAAGCCGGTTGTCGTGACCCAGAAAAATCTCGCAAAACTCCATGCCACAAATCCAAAAGTTCAGTCAGCTATGAACAATTACATACGCGGCCGTTCGATAACTCATCGCTCTCTTGGTGCACTCAAAAAGTTCTCAATATTTAATATCGATAGAGCAAAACCGCTTGGCGAGAAGTTCACCAAGAAAGGAATGCTCACCTATTTTCGTGAGAAATTCTACGAAGGAAAACATAACCTCGCAAGTAAGTTAAAACCTGGTAGCGACGAAAACTCCGGCGATGCGCGCAAAAATAATCTCGCAAAGCTCGCTGATATTGAGGCTGAAGCAGCAGCCGTACGGGGAACCAATATCGTTGAGAATGGACCGAAAGCTATCGTTCCTGATACCTCAGCCCTGAAGCTAGAAAACGCAGCTAAAATCGGAGCCGGCACCTTGTCGGGTGGATTAAAAGGCGTAGTAATGGGCTGGCTCAATACATTTGATACGGTATGTTCGATATACAACACGATACGGATTGTCAATTTCGGAGTCAAAGCGCTCGCCGCAGCCCAACTCATAAAATATGCGGGTATGTTCACTACTATCGCAGACAAACAAAAAGTCAGTTCGGCAGACATGGCAGAAATCGCCTTTCTCGCCTCTATACTCTTAGCGCCAAGCAGAATGGAAGCCTCGAAAGGCAAAGATTTCAGTCAGTCACAAGGCGCCAACCTCATGTTCTATGGCAAAATCACCAACCAAGATAGCCTGCATCGCTTCTCACTCGGATCAGCTGCCTCACAAGCAACGGATATCATCTTTTCTATTGCCAGTCTGAAGGGCCTGTCAGGAGAAGCCTGCTCGCGAATACTATCAAAATGGGGTCAAGCCGGTCTTTTTGTTGGCGGAATCATTACATCGTTATTGACACTCGGTACTGGTGCCGTGAAAGGTGCTGCTGAGGGTGCCGTGAAGGGCTTCATTATTGGCACGATCTTGCAGATCTTGACGCCACGACTCATACCGCTTATCGCGGGCACTCTCATCCCGGACCCAAGAACTGACCCGGAGGGGGGCTACGGAGCGGGGAACGCGATTGCCGCCGGTCTCGGAGCGTTTGGCGGCCAGCTCGGTCGCGCACAAGGCATGCGACCGCTCAAAAAGACTCAACACGCGCTGCTACGCAATAGCCAAGAGTACCGCGTTATGGCTCAAGCCGATGAGCTCGACAAACAATCGGGCGGCAGTTTCAATCTCGACAATCCTTATAGCATACCCAACAAAGTAGCACTCTCTCTCTATCAACTTGGGCAGCCAAAATCAAGCCTAAGCGAATATATAGCTAGCGTCGATACTACTATACGAAGTGCAATCACAAAACCGGTCACTCAGACTGCCTCGGCAAGTGTCGATGATGAATATGGCGGACAATATTGTGCCGATGATCAATTCGCCAGCGTAATGAAAGCAGGTCTTGAAGTTGACCTCGCCAAAGATGCTAACTGCAACATCATATACGGACCCGATCCTGCAATTGTACTATCTCCAGATGATATTACCCGTGATGTCGAAACAGTCGACACTCAGCCAGGGGTGTCACGAGACGTAAAATACGGCATTAATGACACGTTTTACTGGATGGCTGAGCATGGCTACATCAACCCAGAAACAGGTGATTCTCGCAAAGAATATACTGAATATAAAGAAACATGCATGGAAGGAACCGACCCAATCCTTGACAAATGGTCGGCTGATCTTGGTGATGGTACTGATATGTCCAAATGTTATAAACTCGATGGTGATGGTAACGAAAAAGACAAATACCGCTACTTTAGCGCCTGGAGTATTCATGAAAGCATTCGCGAAAGCACGGAGGCAATTTCCGACAACAAGCTCGGCATAGCCGATGCGAGTAGCGCCGGTGGTGGCAACGTAACTATCGTTCCAGGTACACTACCGGCTGGCAGTGCTCAAGACATCGCCAAACAACTTCTTCAGTACACCGCTAACGGTACAATATCTTGTAACCGTCAAGCCAGAAATTGTCCAGACATCACGAATACAGCCGAGGGTAAACCATTGGGTGGTAATTGTCCGGCTGGCATGACCTTGGATGCCCGCGTCCTAGGAACCATTCTTGTGCTGACTCAAAAAGGCTACAAGCTAACGCTCTCATCATTATGCTCAGATCACGATATCGACAATGGTGGACATCCAAAAGGCAAGGCATTTGACATCAACTTTATCAACGGCGTATGGATTGGTAATGGGTCTGCTTCGGGCTACTGGGGTCCAAGCACTCAGTGGGGTCCATTGACCGAAAAAGTCACCCAGGAAATTGTTGCAGTTGGCGCCAAAAACAAAGTCGGTATCGGACAAATCCAGTGTCACCCTAAATGGTCATTCCTTGACGGCGTAAACACCTTTGTTGATGACTGTCATCACATCCACGTGGAGTATCCATGAGTCCTACCGTACAATCTGCTTTCAGAAAACTTCTATGGCCGTTGCTCGTACTGGGGGTTATCCTCATAATTTTCCTTATCTGGTTAGTTACAAACACCTCCAAAACCCCTCAGACACCGACATCCTCACCGCCAACTTTCGACGCCCAAAAAAACGATGCCTATAGCCCCAAAGAACGTACTGATAACGAATACATCGCCCTCATTAAAAAACAGTACTCCTATCTCAAAGACGAGCCACTAACAATTGTCCAAAAAGAACTCGTCCAGCCGCATTGGTATATCATAACTACCTATGAAGGAAGTACAAAGATGCCATTCCGGTATATATTTTATGATGATTATCCAAATAGTTCCGCCCTCGTACTGAGCGCCATCGGTTTAGAACACCCAGAATTACCGCAAGCTGATGCCATACCAGAAAATATATTAAAACAACTAGAGGTAAAAAGCCGATGAGTAAAAAGCTATCTCAAGCCGGAACGTTATCTTTACTGTGTGGATTTATAGCTGCCGCTATCATTCAACCGTTTACACCCGCTATTGTAATGGCACAAAACCCCTCAATGTCATCTTACTTTACGAGCCAACAGATAGATACCTATGATCCATCTGGTACCACCAAATCAAACTGCGCTCCTGGTGACCCAGGTGCGGGTGGTGACGTACCAAGTGGCGCCAGTAATGCAGAACGAGTTTTTAAGTTTCTCGTCGCACAAGGTCTCACCGCCAATCAAGCCGCTGGTGTCGTCGGAAACATGATGCAGGAGTCAGGCGGGGGCACGTTTAACCTTGATCCAGCTATTACAAACCCATCTTCTGGTGCATATGGTATCGTACAGTGGTACGCCGAACGTAAAACTGCTCTCATAAACTACGCCACAAGCGTGGGCAAACCAGTATACGACGTTGATATGCAGATAAATTTTCTCTGGAAAGAGCTGACGACTTCATATAAAACGAGCGTGCTTGATCCTATTCGAGCCACAAAAGACTTACGAGAGCCAACCCTTATTTGGTTGGAACGATTTGAGATACCTTGTCTGCCGGGATCATGCGGAGGTGAGATGACTATTCGTATGCCAATGGCACAGAAGGCTTATGACGCATTCAGCGGCATGGCCCCGAGTACGGGTGTTGGTCCAGAGGGTTGCAGTAGTACTGGCGCTCAAGTTGATATCTCGGGCTATGCGTTTCCGGTAGGTATCCCAAAAGACCAACTCTTCAACTGGTGCAAGTGGCCGATCCAAACATCTGCTCCATACTGCCATCATGATAATACGCCCGCTATTGATATCTCCATAAAGGGTAACCAGCAGAATGCGATTGGCAAGCCAGTTTATGCTATCTATAACGGCAAAATTGACCGGCTCAACCTGAACTACAATGGTTCGGGTTGTCAAGCTTTTCAACTAGTTGGCGACGATGGGTGGTGGTATTGGTACGGCCATATTCGTAGCAGTGTCAAAGATGGACAGACTGTCAAAGCGGGCGAACAAGTAGGAACAATTGGCGAGAGTGTCTGCTCCGCACCCAGCACGAGCGCTCCGCCACATCTACATATTGACCGCGGATATCCAAAAGGACACTACGGTGGGGAAGTCGGTTTTCGCGATCCAGCCTTTTTGGAGCTTATCAACAAACTATATGACGGCTTAAAGAACTAGGGAGTACACGATGACAAATCAACACAGAATTTTACTCATCATAATCCTCGTCTGTCTAACAGCTACCGTTGGATTCTTATCACTCGCCAAAAGATCCGAGGACAAAACCCAGCCTATTACAACCGTTCAAGACTATGGTACCGGGTCGCGTCCCCTTATTATTGTCTCAAACCCTAAAGAATTTCAGCAAAAAGTTGGTGGCGCCCGACAAGCCACCACACTCCTAAACCAAATTTACGCTGAAAACTATAAGCTAACGGGCAAACTCGACAAAGAAGCTCAGCTCGACGGTGACATTACCCAGAAAGGAAGTCAGACTGATTTTGTACTTAAACTTTCGCCAAGCAACACAAAGCTTTCGGTTACTGTCAAGATGAAGAACGCTTCGAGTAACAATTATGAGCTTGGTGTACGAAAGGTAGGGAACTAAATGAACCGCATAAATAAGATTCTCTATGTTGTTCTTACGCTTTCATTACTAGCTATGATAGCAAGTGGCGTCTATGCATTTACAACCCATCTTAAAACCGGCACAACGTCAACTACAAAGATACTCCGATACAATACCTACCAACCCACTGGTAAAGACGGAGCAATACGGTATTATACGGGTAATACGTTTGTTTCATACTCCCCGAGCGATGGCTCTACAAAACCACTGACAACACATCGATACATCCCCAATATCCAATCTCTTTACTGGCTTGATGGTGGAGTTGTCTTTAGTTTTGAGTCTTATGCTTCTCCCAATAATTTGCTCAAGTCTATCGCTGCAAGTCGCCCCAACATTCTTACTGAACAAAACAGTCAGGGTACGCCGTACTGGTATTTATCATTTACAGACAATTCTCTCAAGCCACTCGTCGTAGATCAACGTCCCGATAAACCATTTGCCGTGTATGGCAATGGCGGCTTACTGTTTCGTGAAACCGAAACAAGTTATTCAATCCTCAAATCCGATGGCGGTATTCAGCGCGAAGTTGTTAAAAATGTATCAAGTGAATTTAGACCTATCGGTTTTGACGATACGTCCTATTACTATCTCGAAAAGATCAATGAGCAGATAGCTGTCAAAAAGGGGACTCTCGGCTCAGCTAATACAATGCGCGTCACGAACGATCTCTATGCGTCACCAAACCATAGCTACCTTGAACCGGTGGCTATGAGCAATCAAACAATATATTACACCAATCAAAATCAGTTAATAGCCTACAACACTTCCTCTGGCGAACGCATTGCACTAACCTCATTTGAAAACGGTCAGTTATATCAGGGAGGTGCTTCAGACATTACTGCGTATATAAACAATGGTTCAGTTATCTCTGCATACACTCTATCGAGTGGAAAAATAACCAGTCAACATACACTGCAAATCCCTTCATATATTAGTCCAGTGAGAGTACTTTTTGAAAATGGAATATTCTATGTGAATGGACTTCATGGCGAATTAGTTGCAGCTGGCACGAAACGCGAGATCATAGAATCATTTCCTACAGCCTACCATGATCCATTAGAAAAAGCTGTCTCATCATCAGATTTTGCATTGCAACGATCTATAGAGTCAGGAAAAGATAATGAGTATATTGTAACTTTCATACAGGGCACTACTTCGCAACTACTCGATAAACTTTACGTGGTACTCCAGGCTAAAAATATTGATCCGTATCAATTTACTTTTATACTTAACCCCGGTCCTCGTGTTAAAGAGTAAGTAAAATTGTTGGAAAATCAACTTGGTGATGAGTCGTTGTGATGATCACTTGATTATTTCTATAATATTTTGCAAGGTACTCTTGTCGAGAAGTATCTAGTTCAGAAAACACATCATCAAGTAAAAGCAGGGGAGTAGACTGGGTAGATTGTTCCATCTGTATTGCTTCAATCTGTTTTAGTGCTAAAACTAAGCTACGAACTTCACCGCGAGAGGCGGTTGTCACAAAATCTTTACCATTTAGTAGAAAACGATAATCATCCCGGTGCGGACCGACGCTCGTTGCGCCAACGGCAATATCACGATCATAGCGGGCTTTGAGAGCATGTATGAGTGCTTGTTTATAATTCGTTGAAAGAGTACCAATCGGTGAAAGGTACTCGACTGACAGCGAAGAGTCTTTATGCGCAATCTGCGAATACACTTCGCAAAGTTGTTGATTCCATATAGCAATATATGCCAGTCTCTCCCGATTGATCACATCCGCTTGCTGTGTTAATAGCATATCCCATACAAACAATTTATCCTCATCAATTTTTATACTATTTTTAAGTAGCCGATTTCGTTGGCTAATTGTTCGCTCATATCGCCTCAGTACGGTTGCATACCCCGGCTGAAGTACGGTGATACACATATCAATGTATCGGCGTCTTCCTTGCGGAGAACCATGAATCAACATCAGATCATCCGGTTCAAACAATACCACTGGTAGATGCCCTGAGACAGGAAAGCGTTTATAATTATGGCCATCGTCGATAAAGGTTCTTTGATTGTCTGTATAGCGCATCTCCCGTTCACGATCATCAACAAACCCCTTTACACGCCAGCTGTTTTTGGTATATTGCGTAAGGTATTCGTCACTATCACGAAACGACTTTCCGGTAGCAAGCACATATATTGCCTCAAGAATATTTGTTTTTCCGCTCCCGTTTGGACCAGATATAACGGTCACACCAGGATCAAAAGAAAATACACGATCGGCATGAGAACGAAATTGTTTGAGATGAACTTTCGACAAATACATGTATCTAGTATACGTCTAGCTTTTGAGCGGCATGATGATATGTGTGTATTCTGCGGTGTTTTTTGGACGTACAACACACGGAGCTAATTTACCACTAAACCCAAACGAAATTTCAGTATCATCAATCACCCCTAAAGCCTCAATGATATATCGAGAATTAAGCGTAATCTGCCCATCGCCCGAAGGTTTTGTTTGAATCTCAGAAGTATTTTCACCAAGCTGGGAGGCGAGTGAATGGATCGATACAGAGCCAACAGTACTATCGGTTTTGATCGTTACACTACCGCCGCTCTCGCGGGCAAACAGGCTTGCAACTTTCGTAATACGCATCAGTTCGTCTTTGCTACAGGTAAATAGTACTTCCGAAGAAGAGGGAATTAATTGCCGATAATCAGGAAAAGCTCCCTCAATAAGTCGACTGGTTATTTCGATGTCATTCATCAAAAATCGTACTTGCTGACTATCGAATAACATTTTTACCTCATCACAATCTTCGGGTAGTACCCGCGTAACATCCTGGAGGGTTTGCGCGGGTATAATTGCTTTCATCATTTCTTTTGTTGAGATAATTTTTTTCTCACTCAACCGGTAGCCGTCCGTTGCTGCAAAATAAAGAGATTCATCTTGGGTATGCGCATACACCCCTGTTAATATAGGCCTCGTTTCATCCCGAGAAGTAGTGAGGATTGTCTGTGTAATGGCTTTTTTTATATCTTTTGCCGGAATAATAATTTCTGTGGGGCTCTCAATGGCTGGTAGTTCTGGGAATTCTTCTGCCGAAACACCGTTAATTGTTGAACGGAAGTTTTCTGTAATGATGTGTAGTTTGTTTTTTTCTAATTCTAGAGAGATATTATCTTTTGGAAGGTTTGTGATGTACTCACTCATGAGACGCGCCGGAATGGTTATAGAACCTTCTGTTTGGATTTTGGCGCCAATTCGTTCAGTAATGGCTATCTCGAGATTTGTAGCTGCGAGGAGGAGTTGGTTGTTATCAGTTTTTAAAAGAATGTTACTTAGTACGGGTAGTTGGGCTTTTGCTTGGGCAACTCTACCGACAACAGCGAGTGCACGAGCTAGATTTTCTTGAGTAACGATGAGTTTCATTGAGTTTCCTTTCTTATTATTTATATATAGTAGTCATAGTAGTAGGTAGTGTGGAAAGTGGGGGAAAGGAGTGTTTTATAGGGGGTCGAAGGCCGTTTTTGGCTGTGTATAAGACTGTGGATTTTATACAGGTACAAAAGAGGAAAGAGTTGAAGTTTTCCCCTAGGAGAGTGAATAGCGAGGAGTTTTCCATAGAATCCTTTTGGAGCTGTGGATGATGATACACATAGTTATACACCCACCTCTGCACGGGTTGTACACATTTTATACTCAATCTTTTAACCATAAAGAATATCCCGTATAGCTGATACTTGTTCACGGATAACAAAATCTAGCTTGATGGCTTTATCAATTTTTTCGACAGAATGTATAGCAGTCGTATGATCTTTGCGACCAAGTTCATGAGCAATTTGCGGAAAACTAAGCCTAAGCTCACTTCGTAAAAGATACATTGCAATTTGGCGAGGAAGAACGATGTGCTTGTCTCGTTTTGGACTAAGAATCTCCTTGGTGTCAATTTGAAAATGTTTAGCAGTTTTGTCAACGACGTGTTTAGCAGTTATGTGGCGGGGACGCATTTGTTTAATGTCACCGAGTAAGGCAGTTGCGGTTTCGATGGTTGGCTCTAGACCACGTAGTTCGGCATTGGCAAGTACTTGATTGAGGGCACCCTCAAGTTCACGGATATTTGTTTTGATACTATTTGCGATATATTCGGTTGTGTCGGATGGAAGCTCAAAGCCAGCCTCAGCTGCTTTGGAATTAATAATCGCACAACGAGTTTCAAAATCCGGCATTTGGATGTCAATTGCCATACCCCATTCAAACCGACTACGTAAGCGTTCGGTGAGGGTAGGGATGCTTTTTGGGGGTTTGTCAGAACTAATGATAATTTGTTTGTTTGCTTGATGTAGGGCGTTGAACGTATGAAAAAATTCTTCCTGAGTTTTTTCTTTACCGGCTATAAACTGCATATCATCGACAATCAACACATCAACACCGCGATATTTTGTAGAGAAACCCTTTTTCTTAAATCGAATACTATCTAAGAATTCATTTACAAATGTCTCAGAGTTAATGTAAAGTACCTTAAGATTAGGTTTCTTTTTGATAATTTCATTACCAACGGCCTGCATAAGGTGAGTTTTGCCAAGACCAACCCCGCCATAAATAAAAAGCGGATTGTATTTTATACCAGGGGAGACAGTCACTGCTTGACAGGCTGCGTAGGCTAAATCATTATTACCACCAACAATGTAGTTCTCAAAACGATAATGAGGATTAAGTCCATGATCAGAGGAAGAGGCTTTTTTGGTAGCCATACGGCTTTCCGCAATTTTGGCAAGTTCTGACGATGTCTCTGGAGTGGACTTTGCGGCACCACCAATAACATAGGTTATTTTACGTGGGGTTATGGAGTTATGTTTTAAAACTTCAATAATTTGTGGGTTGAACTTAACTTCAAACTGTTGTTTCGCAAAAATATTCGGTACAGAAATCGTCACAATATTTTCTGATGATATATCAAGCAAATCGGTTTTTTTAAACCACGTTACAAAAGCCGCACGCGATACGGTGAGCTCGATTTCTCCAAGTATTGTCTGCCATAGACGACGGCACTCTGCTTCGCTCACTGACGACCCCTCGCTTATCAACTTGGACTCTACTATAACGATTTTACGAGTTTTCCACAACTGCTAAACTTGGAGGACAAGTATCGAGCGAACTAGGGAAGGGGTTATACACAGTTTTTTTATACCTCTGTTAATTCTGGGGAAAAGGAGAGTGTGTTTGTGGAAAACTTTTGTAATGAAAGAATATTTCTACAAAAAAACAAGTTGACAACTTGAGTTATTCGGCCTCTTGGGGTACTATAGAGTTCTATGCCAAAGCGAACATTTCAACCAAAGAATCGACGCCGTGCTCGTGTGCATGGTTTTCGAGCTCGAATGAGCAGTAAAGCGGGTCGCCTAGTCCTAAAGGCGCGACGCTTAAAGCTGCGTAAAAAAATTAGCGTTTAGAAATATTTCTAGCTAAAAAGCAAATGCCGTAGTTGTTTAGAAACGGCATTTTGTTATTTTTCAATAATTTATAATAAAAATCAAACTTTTGCAAACTATCGACGATATTCATGAACTATGGCACCATAGATGTATGTTAGCGCAACAAAACCGATTTCATGGCCGAAATAGTATTCGCAGGATTTTTGCTCGTGGAACGACGTTGCGTGGACGATATATGATGATACGCTTTGCGCCTCATAACCCCAAATACCCTAGCCGAGTTGCGGTGGTTGTTTCAAAAAAAGTTTTTAAATCTGCCGTGAAACGTAATCGGATTCGGCGGAGGGTATACAATATTGTGCGACATAGCATTTCTGAACAAATTCTAACAGCAGATGTTGTTTTTACGATATTTTCGGGTGATGTATTGATGTTGCCACAAGAAGAATTGGTAGCTGAAATTACAGGTCTTATTGAGCGTACTTTTCGGCCCCACGCTAAACTACCTATAAAAACGTGATATAATAAATCCTATATCTAACTGAGGTAACAACATGTCGTGGTTTGATACTCTTGTCGTGCAACCTATTCTCAACATTTTAATGGCGCTATATGCGCTTACTCCTGGTAATGACTTTGGTATAGCCATTGTCGTATTCGCTATTCTTGTTCGTTTGCTGATGTGGCCGCTTATTCAAAAACAACTTCATCAGACCAAACTCCAGCGGCAAATACAACCTGAGCTTAAACGTATCAAACAAAAGGCGGCTGGCGATAAGCAGCTTGAAGGCCAATTAATGTTGGAGTTATACCGTAAAAAAGGCATTAATCCTTTTGCGCCTTTTGGGGTCTTGTTAGTTCAGTTGCCTATTTTTATCGCCCTGTATCAGATTGTAATGATGATTTCCCTTCACCGTGAGAATATTATTGCGTATATATACGAGTTTATGAAAGGCTGGGATCCGATTGCCGTGGTGGTGGCGAATACATCAAAACTCAACGAAAACTTTCTGGGGATTATTGACCTAACAAAACCAGTCATTGATCACGGTACGTGGTATATCCCTGCTCTCATATTGGCATTGCTTGCAACATATTTTCAGTATTATCAGAGTAAGCAGATCACACCAGTTCCTGAAAAGGGCAAAAAACTGCGTGATATTATGAAAGAGTCAGCAACCACGGGTCAGCCTGACCAGGCTGAGTTAAGCGCGGCAATGGGACAGGGTATGCTTAAGATTATTCCAATCATCGCTCTGTCGTCAATGGTATTGATCCCTATTCCTGGAGCACTCCTACTCTTTTATCTTGCTTCTAGTGTTGTGGCTGTGTGGCAACAACGGAACGTTCTCAACGAAGATGTTCAAGAAATGAAAGAGCTAGCAGATGAACCAATAGGTGGCGCATCACGCAGCAAGAAACCAGCAGTCACCAAGCGTACAGATGAGGCGGTCGAGGCTGAGGTTGTGGAGCGTAAGGTTAATAAGCCAGTCCAAAAACGCCGCAAAGGGAGTAAAGTGCGATGAATAGAGAAGAATCAATTGTTTTTGCCAAGAAATATCTTGAGGATATCCTATCGTTTTTTGGACTTAATACGGAAGTATATGCTACTGCTGATGAAGAAGTTATTGAGTTACATGTTCCATCAACTCATCTCAATGGTTTTTTGATTGGACAACGTGGCGAAACGCTCAGAAGTTTACAGTTTATGATCGCTACAACTCTAAAGAATAATGACGCAGAGCTCAATCGAGTGAATGTAGATATCGCTGATTATAAACGCCATCGATATGACCGCTTAGCGGAACAGACTCACGAATGGATTGAAGAGGTTCGTACAAGTGGTGAACCGAAGCATCTTGTGCCCATGAATGCTGCTGAGCGTCGGGTGGTTCACAAGGCAGTTGGAGAGTATGGAGATATTGAGACTCACTCTGAGGGCGAGGGTCGAGATCGGCATGTTGTTCTCACGAAATCTTCGTAAACTTCCCCATTGTTATTTTTCTGAACGTTTCAGGGCAAATTCATAGGCTGCGACAGTTTGATCAGCCATTCGTTTCCATGAAAACCCAGAAACATGTTCCTTGCCTTTAATGATGAGCTCATCGCGTAGTTTTCTATTGTGCATCAACTCTTCGACGCAAGCGACAAGTTCCTCGGTCGAATGAGGGTCGAAATACAGTGCCGCATCTCCTGCAACCTCTGGATGGCAGGAAGCGTTGCTGGCGATTACCGGAGCTCCCTCATTCATTGCCTCAGTGATCGGCATATTGAAGCCTTCTGAGAGCGAAGCGGCCACGTACGCGAGACAATTTTGAAGTAGCCAGCGTTTTTCACCATCACTAATATAGCCGAGGAAATGAACGTCAGGTATTTTATGCTTTTTGACGTACGCTTCATGCTCCTCATAAAAAAAATCTTTTTTGCCGCCAAGCGCGAGATGAAGGTCGGGATATTTTTTCTTGAGTTTAGCGTAGGCGATGATTGTTCGGCGAACATTTTTGTAGGGAAACGCGTTACCGACAAACGTTAAGAACTGCTTGCCCGCAAGTGCTTTGATTGGCTCTGGTTCAGCGCCGATAATCTCTCCTGCTTCGAGAGTAACGTGTATTTTATCGGCATATTTTTCGCCCATATACTCCACGATGTCGTTTTTGACAAATTGAGTCGGGGTAATGATGGCTTTTGACCGCATGATAACCGTACGAATAAGAGAAATAAATACGCCCTTTTTCATTTTATAAATGAGGCGGTTCATGTCGATATTGTCATAACGGACGAGTGTCAGATCATGAATGGTTGTAACCGAGGGGCCAATCCAGAGAAATGGTTGCTGTGGCATGGTAAAGTGAACCAAATCAGGGCGATGTGATTCCAGTCGGGCGATGAGACTGGTTTGTTCGCGTACTGAGTATGACTTTTCGTCGGCTGACTGAATATCCAGTTTTTCATACCTTTCATACCATTTTGCTACCGTTTTACTTGGGGTCAGGACTATAAAACGGTATTTCTTTGCATAAGAGGCATTCAGATGATGCAGGAGGTACTGTGTATAGTGCCCCGTCGAGCTATCAATAGTTCGCGCATCAATAACGATAGTTTTCATACGTGCCAGTATACCAGACAATAATTATTTGCCGATAAAAAATTTGCGAAACTTCCGTAGTCCTGTCTGATCTGGCGGAATGTCATGCAGAATAATACGGTCGATATATTCGTCATCTACCCGGCGACTCTTTTGAATAATTCGGCGCTTTGATAGCATATGGGGAAGAAGCACCCAGCTTGTGAGCCAGCCTTTTAGTGCGGGACGAGCTCTTCCCTTCACGATTGCATGACCGAGAATAAGACTATAGGTAAGGATGAAGCGTGGGTACATATGTAGCCAAAGGCTAAATGGTACGTTCTTCACAAATACAGCCGGTAGGTTTTTGAATGTTTGGTAGGTCGCAAGCCCTGGCACAGTACTACTGCTGGCACCAAGTTTGTGATAGGCTTTCGCAGCGGGGGTATAGCGTACTCGCCAACCGCGCAATTGGGCGCGAAATGAGATATCAACATCTTCGTAGTACATAAAAAATGCTTCATCAAACAGGCCGATATCATCAAACAGCGCGGTTTTCGCAATAAATCCGCCCCCCGTACTGCCGAAAACATCCCCAGGCTCTTTCGGGGCGGTTTCGATAGATTGGTCTCGCCCGCGCGGACCAGGCAAACCCCACGATGTATAAAAATCACCGGTAGTATCAAGCGTTTTGCCGTCACGCCGTGCTAAGATGCCCGTCGCCATACCAACTGAATCATCCGAAAGTTCTTTTATAAGTCCGGCTGCCCAATTCGGGTCAGCTACCGCATCTGCGTTTAAGGTACCGACGTAAGGATATTTGTGGGATTGTCCCCAACGAATACCAGTGTTGAATCCGCCGGCTGTGCCGTTATTGCTTCCGGATTCGATAAAGGTTACTGAGTCATGTTGCGCTGCATAAGCCTGGAGTGCCTCGACCGTCTCCTTCGATGAATCATTATCAACAAGTAGTATTGTAAGGGTAATCCCTTTTTGCACTAGTAAACTATCGGCACACTCGATAGCATCGCCGACATTATTCCAGCAGACAATCATGACGACGAGACTGTTATTTGTCATACTTCTATCTTATAATTAGTAGAAGTATATGTCACTGAAAAACATTATTAGCCGGAGGAATAGAATACTGTTGCGCGAGCTCGTCGTGACAGATTTTAAGTTACGCTACCAGGGTTCAGTCCTGGGCTATCTATGGTCGCTTCTGAAGCCGCTGATGTTGTTTGCGATTTTGTACGTTGTGTTCATTCACTTTATGCGATTTGGCAGTGGGCAAGATCATTTTGCGGTACAGTTGCTTCTTGGGATTGTTATGTGGACCTTCTTTATAGAGGCAACGAGCCAAGGCATGCAAGCGATTGTTGCTCGAGGAGATTTGATTCGCAAAATAAACTTTCCGAAGTATATTATTGTAATTTCTGGTACAATTTCTGCACTTATCAACCTCTGTCTGAATCTCTTTGTAGTGTTTATTTTTATACTTATTAATGGCGTTACTGTCCAATGGAGCTGGCTATTGTTTCCTCTTGTAATTATAGAGCTATACGTTTTTGCGCTTGCTATAGCATTTTTGTTGGCCGCGCTCTATGTCCGTTTTCGTGATATTGGTCACATTTGGGACGTCTTGTTGCAAGGAGTCTTTTATGCGACACCAATTATCTATCCGCTTAGCATGGTAATTTCTGTTAATATGTCAGCCGCAAAAGTATTACTACTGAATCCTGTTGCTCAAATTATTCAAGATGCGCGCTATGCGACAATTTCGCATAGCGTCACAACTACGTGGTCCTTTATTGATAGCGTATATTTAAAAGCTATTCCCATAATAATTGTAGTCTTAGCAATTGTATTTGCTGTATATTATTTTAAGAAAAATCAAAGATACTTTGCGGAGAATGTGTGATGGGCAAGACAAATGAAGCTGCGGTAGTTGTAAAAGATTTATATAAGAGCTTTCGTTTGCCACACGAACAACATAGTGGCTTAAAGCAAGTATTACTGAATATTTTTCGTCCCGCTTCTAAGCGGGTATATGGTTATGAAACCCAGCAGGTACTTAATGATGTCTCGTTTGAAATCAAAAAAGGCGAATTTTTCGGTATTGTTGGTCGCAATGGCTCTGGCAAAAGTACGCTGCTGAAACTCCTTGCAGGTATCTACGTGCCAGATAAAGGACTTGTTCAGGTAGACGGTACCCTCACTCCGTTTATTGAGCTCGGCGTTGGGTTTAACCCCGAGCTGACCGGTCGCGAGAATGTCTATCTTAACGGCGCCCTACTTGGCTTTAATCACGAAGAGATGGATGACATGTATGACGATATTGTTAAATTTGCCGAGCTTGAAAAGTTCATGGATCAGAAACTCAAGAACTATTCATCGGGTATGCAGGTACGTCTTGCATTCTCTATCGCGATTCGTGCCCAAAGCGATGTACTTCTCATAGATGAGGTTCTTGCGGTGGGTGATGCAGTTTTTCAAAAGAAGTGCTTCGACTATTTTAAGCAGCTCAAACACGATAAAAGAACGGTAATATTCGTGAGCCACGATAGAGAGGCATTACTCCAATATTGTACCCGAGGGGTTCTGATTGATAAAGGTAAGCTAATAGCCGTTGATAGTATCGACTCTATTATTAATGATTATAGTGAGATACTTAACAATCAGTCGATAGCAAGCAGGGCCCCAGATCGACCGCGTAATAGATGGGGTGATGGTAGCGCATCTATTGAGGAGGTATTAGTAAAAGGCAGTGACTCGAAAAATCACTATCTAACTGACAAAGATAAAACAGTCGATATAGTGGTTAAACAAGTATTTAACAGGCCAATTAATAACCCCGTCTATGGTGTGATAATAAGTGACAAGGAAGGAAGGAAAGTATTTATATCGAACACATTACAGATGGGTAACGAAATGAAACCAGTTAAAGAAGGTCAAATGGTAGAGGCTGGGTGGCGTATACCAAATATATTTCCTATAGGTACATTTACTGTATCACCGGCAGTGGCAAACTCAGACGGAACTATTATTCTTGATTGGAGAAATGACATAGCTCAGTTTGAGTCTAATAGGAGAATTAACAACCCTTCTTTAGCCTATGTAGACCACACAATAGATATTCGCACTAAAATACAAGAGGCATAAAATGATTCGAGCTATTAAGATTGCCGGTAAATTAAGAAAACCCGACTTTAGCTTTAGGAATTTAGCAGACAGGAGCTCTGGTGTTTGCAATGCATGCGGTAATTATTCTCAGTTTGACTATGAAGAGATCATTCACGATGATTTAGCTAGGCTGTGGGGAGTTAATGATAAGATTAAACATAGTTATAGTTCACGAGAGTCAAGACAGTGCAAACATTGTGGTGCAATTTATCGTAACAGACAATATGCGCAAGTTTTATGTGAACACTATGGTTCAAGTTGTACAAAGAGTCTAAGAGATCTGGTTGCATATAAAGGCTTTCGTGAGCTGTCAATTGCTGAGATCAATGCCTGTGGCCATTTGCACCAATTTCTCAAGGAGCTGTCAAGCTTGGCGTACTCCGAATTTGAAGCTGAGGATAAAACGATCTCCTCCGAAAGTTTACTCGAGTTAAGCTATGGGGATGATAGCTTTGATCTAGTATTAACATCGGATACATTTGAGCATGTTCCGGATTATAAAACTGCTTTCAAAGAAATACATCGTGTGCTTAAAACGGGAGGTAGCCACATCTTTACGATACCTATCGTGTGGCAGAACGCTACTCGAAGAAGGGCGGAATACAAAGAAGACGGGACTATTGATTATTTGATGGAGCCCGCTTATCATGGCCCTACGGCTGAGGCAAACCTTGTTTGGACAGACTTCGGTTACGATATCATTGACGAGATTGATTCATATGGCTTTGACACGACTGTAGAGCACATAAATGTTTTCAATGAATGGGATGTGGGCGGTGTATTTGTATCAAGAAAAAAGTAGAGAGAGGGTATATGGTTAAAACAACGAATAACAACAGCAGCCGTGGAGTGTCTCTGCCGAATGATGGTGAACGAATGGTACCTGAACTTCATCGACAAACAATGGCATATGGTGATCACATTGCCAGGTATGAATCCGCGATGCCGTTCGTGGATGGTAAAGTTGTGCTCGATATCGCATCCGGTTCAGGCTATGGGTCAAAAATGCTATCTCGTAAAGCTAAAAAAGTCTACGGTGTTGATATTAACACAGATGCCGTAAAATATGCCCAGGAAAACTACAGTGCTGACAACATAGAGTTCATCCAGGGCAGTGGCACGGCCATTCCACTAAAAGACGATAGCGTAGATGCGGTTGTCACTTTTGAGACACTTGAACATATCGAGGAAGCCGAGCAGTTTATAAAGGAAATAAAAAGGGTGTTGCGTAAGGATGGTGTGCTGGTTCTATCTACTCCAAACGATGTTGAATTTCCCGAAGGAAATCATTTCCATGTCCATGAGTTCGAGTACGAGGAATTACGTGATATTCTCAAGAAATACTTCAAGAATGCAGATTCATATTATCAAGCGACATGGATATATACGGCCATTGCGGATGCTGACACAATATTGAATCAAAATGACGCTGAGATAAGGACTATTCAGGTTGCGCCAATCGAGAGAGACAAAGCTCTTTTTTTCATGTGGGTTTGCAGCGACGAGCGGATTACAGATAAGGTGAAGTCTCTTGGCGTTATTGCCGAGCACTGGAGTGCAAAACAGCGAGATATACACGATAAAAAGGTCGAAGCCTATATTAAGAAAACCATTCGACACTACGAGAAGATAGTCAAAGCTAAGGACACGCAAATCGCATCACTAAACAAGGATATGTCTGAACTTCAAGATGAGATTCAGCATATCAATAATAGTTCACTAATGGAACGCATAAAGAGATTAAAGGGATAGCCTAGTATGAAGCGCTATCTAAAACGTATAATTTCTCAAAACACTACATTGGAGAAAATAGCCCGATCAGTCGCACCTAAGACATCGGATTATGTGCAGTGGATGACGCAAATTGAGCCAATCCTGATGCGGGATCCGCCAATCGAGCAAGAAATTAGCGAAGGGCCGACATTTTCGATCATAGTCCCCTGCTATAATACACCAGACAAATACCTTCTTCCATTGCTAGAATCCGTAACGAGCCAGACCTATCCAAAATGGCAGCTATGTATAGCCGATGGGTCCACCGATGAGTCTCGACGGTGTCGCATAAAGAAGATGGTGGAGAACGATGAGCGCATTATTTATGTTGATGTGAAAGAGAACCTTGGTATTGTCGGTAATACCAATATAGCTCTTAATCGTGCAACTGGTGACTATGTGGTATTTCTTGATCATGATGACTTGCTTGCGCCCGCTGCCTTAAGTGAGATTGCTCGGGTATTAGTATGGGATCCCTCACTAGACCTAGTGTATTCCGATGAAGACAAGATTTCTGATGATGGTATGATTAGGCAGACCCCCTTCTTTAAGCCTGATTGGTCTCCAGAATTGTTATTGGGGGTGAACTACATCACGCACATAGTTGCTGCCAGGCGAAGTATCGTCGATGAAATCGGTGGTTTGAGAGATGGGTTTGACGGCGCACAGGACTACGACTTCTTGTTGCGCTTTACAGAGAAGACTCAGCGCATTGGACATATACCTAAAATTTTGTATCATTGGCGTTTAGCAGATGGTTCGACGGCTAAATCCGGTGGCGAGAAAAATTATGCTGATACTGCCGGCAGAAGAGCATTAGCCGATGCTGTGAAGCGTCGCGGTATTAAAGCGGATGTGGTTGAGATTCCAGAGCGTCCTACAAACTATCGGCTCAGGTATTACCTTCCGACAAAGCAGCCACTTGTTTCGATTGTAATCCCCTTCAAGGATAAGGCGGATCTGCTCAAGCAGTGTGTAGGCAGTATACTGAAGCTTAGTACTTACGCGAATTATGAAATTATTCTTGTCTCCAATAACAGCACCGAATCAGAAACGCACCAATACCTAGACACTATCAAGAGTAACTCGCGTTGCAAGGTGTATTACTGGGACTACCCATTTAACTACTCGGCGGTTAACAACTATGGTGTCAAGCAATCCAAAGGTGAGTATTTAATATTGCTCAATAACGACACGAAAGTTATTACACCATCGTGGATAGAGGAGCTGATAGGTGTGGCTGCTCAGCCTGATATTGGTGCGGTTGGTGCACTGTTGTATTACCCTAATAATACAATTCAGCATGCGGGTATTGTCATGGGAATGACCGGAATGGCTGGTCACCCCTTCCGGCAATTGACGCCGAATGATTGGACACCGTTTGGTATGGCAGCATGGCCAAGGAATTACATTGCTGTTACAGGAGCTTGCCTTGCGGTCAGTAGGCATAAATACCTAAAGGTCGGTGGTTTAGATGAAACATTTACTATTGCTGGTAATGATGTCGCGCTGGGCATATCGTTAGTTGAGGCTGGATATCGCAATGTTTTCTGGCCGTTCGCCGAGCTGAATCATTATGAGAGTGTATCGGTAGGCTCATATAATACTGGTATCAAGCTCGACTTCACCCATTCAATGCGGTATTATCGGCCATATATTGCCCAGGGGGATAGATACTTTAATTCGAACCTAGATTTAATGAACGAACAGATAGGAGTAAAGACAATGAAGAGTCTGTCGCAACGGGTTGTCAACGTATATAAAACACATGGTGCTCGTGGTATTGCGATCAAATCAAAAAACTTTATCTACACCAAAGCATCTAAGATGAAACGAAAGCTGCCATACACAGCAAAGATCAGTCAGGAGCAGCACGAGGAGTATAGTTTTGTAAGTAATCCTATATTTCTCATTAATTCCGAAGATATCAAGAAAAGCAAAGAGGTGACGCGACGGAAATTGGGCAAGATCAAGACTGCCAACTGGTTTGTTCCGAACTTTGATCATATTAACTTTGGTGGTATATTTACTATCTTCCGTTTTATCGAGAAGTTATCAATCGAAGGTGTTAATAACCGGATCATTATTTATGACTATCCAGGATTTGATGTCGACAGACTCAAAGATGATATTGCAGAACGGTTCCCGCGGCTGCGGGATTATGAAGTAATTATATACGACAATGCCGTACAGACGCTTGAGGAATTGCCAGCGTGTGATATAGCTTTCTGCACGTTCTGGATATCGGCGTACTTGCTGCTTAAATTCAATAAGACGAAACGCAAATACTACTTTATTCAGGATTATGAACCACTCTTTTATGCCGGCGGCTCTACGTACGCGCTTGCTGAGTCGACGTATCGTTTTGGACTAAAGGGCGTTGTCAATACTCCGGGTCTATTAGCGGCAGTCAACCAACGTCATGGCATGGAGGGTGTGAGCTTCATACCAGCCGTTGACCAAACGCTCTACAGGCCTCTGACACACAAGCGAAAAGATGGCAAAGTAAAGGTATTTTTCTACGCACGACCAAACAATCCACGTAATGCATTCAACCTCTGTATTGGGATTATTCGGATATTACTTGATACTTATGGGGGCAAAGTTGAAATAATTACAGCTGGCGCTAAGTGGGATGAGGCTGCATATGGGTTAGGGGGAAGAATACGCAATCTCGGCCTGCTACAGTCTCTAGACGAGGTGGCGGACCTTTATCGAAATTGCGACATAGGTGTTGTTTACATGTTGTCTAAGCACCCCTCGTATCAGCCATTTGAGTTTATGGCATCCGGTATGGCGACAGTAACCAACAACAATGAAGATAATCTCTGGCTGCTGAAAGATGGCGTTAACTGCTTACTGAGTGAGCCTTCACCAGCAGCTATGGCTGAAGCAGTCGGCCGGTTAATTGAGGATGAGGGGTTACGTGAAGCTATCGCAAAGCGTGGGCTAGAAGCACTCTCCTACACATGGACCCAACAACTTGAGACAATATGGAACGAGATTAAGAATAACTAAGGAGTGTAGACGCCTTTAATTGGATAGCGCAGACCCGTTGTAGTATCTACTGTAATGAGGCTACTGTATGGTAAGCCTGGATAATTTGTTGCGTTTACTATTAGGCTACCTCCAGAACGAACCAGTCTGATCTGGTCGTTATCTCGTACTTTGAATAATCTCCCCTCTGCCAAGTTGCCACCTCCGTATGTTAGTTGGTCTTGGATAGCGTCGGGTATGTTAACGATGATTGACCCGCCTCTTCCAAGCTGCTTGAGATCATCGATAGTCGGGAAGTTATACCATGTTCCATACCCTGAAGTGAATAAGTCACCTTTACTTGAGCGATAGATATCACTAGTGGGTAGTAAGGGGATGTTGTTTGTGACATTATGACTGACGGTACTGCACTGATCGCGCGAAACAATCCAATAGTTTTGGTCGAACGTGAGAGGCATACGTCTTCCGTCGGTTGTGATTATGCTGACGGATAAATTTTGGTCAACGAAACAGTGGCCAAGAGGTTTTGGCGAAACAGTGATTTTATCTCCGGTGTCCGCTATTGCCGGCAGGCTACGATTTGGCCTTGAGCTGAGGTTCCATGCTTTATAGGTTTCCATTGATGCCACAGGTATGACTTCTTTTTCGGACTCGGCGACGAGACTTATTTCTGACCTGTCATCAAACTTGACGACATCACCTCTCTCTAGCATAGCCACGCCAACGGGCTGCTGTACGTGATAATCTTGCATCCATCTCGCTTTATCCCATCCACCTAAACGATCAACAATAGCTGGAGAGCTAATAAAACGTTTTTTGCCACCCTCCATTTTCCATACGTAATTATTATTGATAGCCACAGATGGGAGGGTGATCTCTTGGACTGAAAACCTGTCGATTAATTCGTTGGGGAGTGTCGCGGTAGTATTAGAATTGAAACAATCCAATCCCCATGTCGTGGAACTATTGGTTTCTCCTGATGGTAGCTGTTTGCATGACTCGATACCAATAGGATATCTCTTGCCGTCATCAAAGAAGTACATAGTACCATTACTATCAAAGGATTTTTTGGCAATGCTTGTCGTGATCAATGGTCCGGTAATAAAGCTGCTATCAAGGAATGACTGACTAACCTCTGCTGCAGAGTAGCGACTAAGCCCATAACTAGCTAGAAGATCTAAAGAGGCGAAGGGGTATTTCTTATTGTCGAAAACCGCATAGATCTGATGGGTATCTGTTGATTTGAAAAGGGGTGACGATACAGCACCAAGTACCGGACTACCAAACCAGTCATTATATACCCTCCAGAAATTCCTATTGCCATAGGTACTACACGCGTCACCGGTACCGTACAGGTTATCAAGGGCGGGTTTGTTTGGTTGGTAGGGCGTGTATGTATAGAGGGCAGCAGTTGCCATAGTTTCAATATTGACAGGTCCTGATCCGCAGTCCTTCACGTTGACATCTTGCCATAATACATAGTTGGTTTTGTAGGGTTTTTTGTAGGTCCACCATGGTTGCGTCATGCTATCGAGGTACCAGCGCATTAATGCTGCTGCTTCATCCATCTGTATAGAAAATCCTCCATAATTGACGTCACACTTATGCCCTTCTGGAGTATCTGGACAATGTGCGCCCATGGCATAGAGGTATTGATTAGGGAAAGGCCAGCTGTCGGTTGTCAGCGGACCGGCGGATTCTGTGGCAATCTTGACGAGCAAGACCTTAGGGTTAATGCTGTATTTCTGAGCGGAATTCCAGATAAGCTGGGCGGCGCTTTGCGCACCAGTAGGTATCGGTTTGCCGCCATAATTATTGACAGGTAGTTCGGGGCTAGGTGTTGTCTTGGGGGTCTCATAATAATCTTTGAGACAGGTGAAGGAGAAGTTCGTTCCGTAGCCTCTCGCCTGCGCGTACTCTGCATGAGTGACTCGTCCGTCGCCACTGTAGTCTGGCGCAGAGTAACCTACTTCAAGTGTTCCCTGGCCGCTTGTATCACAGCTGGGAACCTTATTATTCAAAAATGACTGAATCTGTTCTATCGTCATCCCGTTTTTGTCGGTAAATACGCTATCATCAGCAATCCTTCCTGGTCGCCATGACTGCGCCGTGACTGCTGCTGCTGGCTGGTAGTAAATACCTAATACTGCAAGAAAGCTAAAAAGTAACGTACCAGCTAACGCTATAGGCAGATGTTGTTTAGTGTCATGCATCATGGCACCTCCAGAAGGATTTGCTTAGAAGTGGTAGTTGATCCCGATTGGGCATCTAGAGTAACCGTCCATTGTCCGGAACTGAGTTCGCTTACGGGGATACTGAATCCTGCACACGAAGAATATTCTGATTGGTATAGGATTGGCGCAGATCGCGTCACGGTTTGCGTTGCTTTCCGTAATGACATTGTACAAGTGCCGTCGCTGTAACCGTAAAGCTTTGTGATGATGACAGCATTTCCATCTGTGACGTAGGCGGATAGTCCTAGGTTGTCTGAACTGGCGGGTGGCGAATAGGAGGTTGACTCTTCGGGCTTTGATGCCTTGTCTTGTGAGGGTGCTGAGGAAGTTGTAGAAATAGAAGGTTCAAGGAGCTCTTTCTTTTTTCCACCGTCTTCATATGTGACGGGAGGCTTGGCAAAAAACACGGCATATACAGCGTAAGATACGAGGATAACTACTGCGAGAAGAAGATATATCCAAGGGCGACGGTTTTGTTTTTGTATCATTTTTTTCATAGCACTTACTGTAAATATACCATAAAATAGCATATTACTATAAGTTTTATGAGTCGGAAAGTCAGGAGGGAGTGAAGTGTCGGTAGACAAATCTCACGCGGAACCAGTAATTCCAGAAGAACGAAAATACGATAGATACAGTTTTAGCGAAGAAGGGATATATAGCTAGGTATTCTACGAGGAGCGTGACGACTGCGAGCTGGATGGCTAATCCTACGAGGCTTGCGACGAAAATGAGAGTGAATTCTTTGCTTGGTCTGTAATGTGATTTTCCAAAGATAAATACCCTGCCGCCGATCCAGTTTAGTATGACACCTGAAATGAAACTGACTATAGTTGCTAACTGATAGTTATTAGAGGACACTAGATATGTTATCTGAAATATTACCATCTCCAGTCCTACTATGATGACGGCCATAACGAAATAGCGCATAAGCTTCGGGTTATTTTTGAGGTGTTCGATGATACTAATGTTTTTCATATTGTTCGATAAAATCATTAAAGAGTCTCACGGCTATCGCATAGAAGGCGATAGCGCTTTGAGGATTGATATGGACACGGTACGTTAGCATTCGGCAATAGTGAACCGCTTCATGAAATAGAATGGCACGATATTGGTCCGTCGGTAGCTCATTACTAAGATAAGTGGAAAGCCGCTTATAAAGATTATTGTACTGCATGGATGTCTTCTCTTCAAAAACAATCTTATTTCCCGTAAGCTCAGCAGACTTAATCAGCACCAAGAATTCGTAGCCGGAGTGGAGCGACTGAAACATCTTGCCATAATCGGTAACAGCATCGGATATAGCATTCTCGTTATTTGGATCAAGCAGTACAAAATCCTTATTAACAGGGTTAACGATTATGTTGTCGACGGTGAGATCGCCATGTATCGGGCTCTCGTTGAAGTTCGCTACGTCGCTCATCGCTGTTTTATTTTGCTGAATTTTTTTGATTACTTCATTGAAGTTCATGAGTTTACGGCCATTGACGATAAGTCGTTCTTCTTCAAGGGCTCGCGATATCGTAGTGCTAGTATTAGCCGCATCACGTACTTTGCCTATGACCTTATTCTCGATATACTCGTCGAGTTTATGTTGTTGGTCATTAATGATGGTCGGCTTATAAATCTCACTATTCATAAAGTCTAAAATGTTACGCAGCACCCTCCAACTGCTCAGAACACTCGAAGAGTGGACGAAGTCGAAGAATGTGATGTAATCGTCGTGGTATGTTAGGTTGATAGCATAACTATCACTATTTTTCTCTTCTTCCAAAACTTTAGCTGTGTGTTCTAGATGGTGGCGTTGATGTAGCCACTGATACTGGGCAGATAATTTATCAGCAAATTGAGGGAGGGTAATTTTTTTGACCACCATTTTATCGTTCTGCCACGCTAAGAGAGTGAGGGCATTTGAGCCTCCCTTGAACGTTTTTACGACCGTAAATTCTTTGGCCATTTCGTGATTGTTCAGTATTCGGTTGAGCTCAACTCCCTTGAAATACGTATCAAGAAAACTACCAAACTCTCCAGATATGTCAACATCGCGATAGAGCTTATTCTTCATAACCTCAACTCGTGATAGTCGTGAATTGTTGGTAATCGATTGTCTTCTGATCACGTAGTATGTACCCAGAATAATGCTGGGAACTACAAGTATCAGCCAGCTAAGGATGCTGAACGATAATATATAGGTGCCATTTTCACCGAGGGTTTGTAGCAGGCCAGCGAGAATCGCACGGTAGCTAACAAGGTATGTCGGGCCAATGGGGGTTGATATACTCAGGTAGCTGGAGATAGTGCTGCTGGCTATTGACATAAGATGTGGCTGGAGTGCTCCCGCTATAAGAGCGATAGATAGTCCATAGCACAGCCACATAGCAACTGATAGGTAGAGATATCGTGGCAGAATATGGTAATTCAGAACAGTTTTTAGGCCGTATATAAGCGACCAGCTCATGAGCCGTAGGCGATTTTTAATCTTCTGGTTAAAGAGTGCAGTAGAATGATAAATAAGTCGTAGTAAACGCGGATATTGACTGCGGATACTCCAGACGGCAACAACGAGTAGTGCGAGTGAGAGTAACGCATTGCCGATTACCAGTAGAAACGGCTCCAGTGATGTTTTTGGTAGAAAGAATAGCGGTACTAGTAACGCAAAACTCATCACAACTACAAGATCTACAATGCGCTCGAATAGGATGGTACCAAATACCGCTGAACGACTAATTTTAACACCCTTGCCTATGTAATGAGCACGAATAATCTCTCCAAGCCTTAGGGGGAGTGATGCGTTAAAGAGAAAGCCGATCATCTGGCCTTTGAAGACTTCCATAAAACGTATTGGCCTGATTTGCTCAAGTAATAGGGCGTGTTTTTTGGCGCGAATGACATGTCCAATTATTTGTAGAAGTATACCGGCTACGACGAGGACAATTCCTGTAGAGTTTACGGCGCTAAATAGCCTAATATCCATATTGTCCAGTTTGGATATAAAATGA
Organism: Candidatus Saccharimonadota bacterium; assembly: GCA_027493025.1. Classification (GTDB taxonomy): domain Bacteria; phylum Patescibacteriota; class Saccharimonadia; order Saccharimonadales; family Saccharimonadaceae; genus JAPUDQ01. The sequence goes on from JAPUDQ010000037.1 coordinate 38,218, forward strand.
AACGAGGAGATACCCCCAAATATAAGACTAATAACTAAGAGTGTGATGAGTGTGATACGTGTTTTCATACGATTATCTTGATTGTATGTGCTCCAGCGTGTGTTGCGGCTTCAATACCGATTACTGTATCTTCGAATATAACACAGTCGTCTGGCTTGACCCCTAATATCTCGATGGCTTTGAGATAGCACTCGGGGTGCGGTTTGGCATGGGTGACGTCCTCACCGAAAACTGTAGCGTCAAAAAAATCACTAAGCCCTAAATGCTGAAGAATGTTTTGGGCGTTAACTCGCTTAGCGGTGGTGGCGATGCCTATCTTGACGCCTTTTTGCTTTGCAGCTTGTAAGAAATTTATCAGATTTGTATTGGGTACAATTAAATTGGCATACTTTTTATAGGCCTCTACTTTGTAGTGAGCGATTTCTGCTTTGCGAGGAGGTGAAATATGGGGTGCAACAAGTTCCATCATTTCTTCAAATCTATGTCCGAAGTGCCGCTTATATGTTACTTCGTCGAACTCATAGCCAGCTTTAGCGAAGGCATCTCTGTATGCCGCGATATTGGCGGGTAATGTATCACAGAGCGTGCCGTCGAGATCAGTAATGAAAGAGAAATACATCATCTGTATTGTACCTCAAAAACAACATCCCTCTCCAGTGTCTTGCCGTTAAGGGTGGCTGTGCCGTCACGGTATATATCAGGCTTGCTGAGCTGCACCGCGAGGGGGGAGAGTGATTGTTCCGGGTGGGATGCTGTGACAGTGAAGCAATAATTCCTTGCGGCAGAGTCGGTTAAGGGTTCAAAATGGATAACATGAAACGAGTTATCTTTGATAAACCATTCATTGAGCTCTACGGATCTAATACGGTGGCGGCAGGACTGGTCGTACAAGATAAACTGATAGTCTGACCCAACCCGTGCAAGAAAGGTGGAGAAATATATCCCTACGCCATCAAGATTATTGCGTGGTGACTGAAAGGTCTGAGTGATATGGTTTTTCGTGCCTAAACCGGTAACGTATTGGTTACCGTCAGGCATAAGACCAAACGAGACATGACGCGGATAGTAGGACAGAGTTGAAGATGTGCATAACGCTGATCGATCAATATTGTTATATGAGAGGGGTTGCGATGGGTATATCAGTATGGATAGCGATGATGATCGATTGGTCGAGCAGGCTCTCTGGGCTGATGCGTAGATATTGCCAACCGTCTTCTCCATGAAGTTGGATGTCCCATAGCTGCCAACGTAGGGAGCACACCCCAGAATGATTAAGAGCACACCACAGAATACGATCACACGATATCTTGCTTTTGAGATGCGCTGCCATATGGCAGCAATAACGAGAATGGTCCCAACAATCATGATCCAATTTTGGGCATAGAAGAATTGATCTGGCCCGCTATTATGATATCCAGTGTAGAGTTCGCCGACACCCGTACGCTTCACGATAAAGAGTATGGAAGCGACGAGTGCGGTGTAAAGACTGAATAAAACAATGTCTCTATGCTGTCGCATACTAGCAATGGCTACACCAATCACGGCAATAGCAATCACGACGACGAACACGTCGTTTATATGGCGTTGCAGCATAAATATGAATGGGAATAACAGTGTGCGGTATAAGAAAATCTCAATCGTAGATTGTGGTGTGTAGGGTGCATCAAGGTAGCCTTTATTCTCAGGGATACCACCTACAAACGCAATGATAAGCTGGGGAATTAATAACAGCCCTAAAGCGGCCAATGATATAAATGACACACTGCGAAATACTAATCGGAACTTTCGGCGACCGATGTATTGTACGAACGGCAACAGTGCAAAAGGCAGTAATAGATAGACAGTCACATTCGTATAGGCGCAAATGAGTAGCAGTAAATCCACTATTATAATTCGTCGTGAGGTGAACGGGAGGTGATTGCGATATATCAATAGTACGAATGCTATGAATATAAAAGCGAACTTAAGGTTCCCGATAGTACCAATGATCGCATAATCGAAACTAGGCAAGGGGATGAGTAATAACATTAGATACAGTAGAACGAGCAAGTAGCGCGGGCTGATCAGCCTACGCAACAATATTATCGGCAGAGAGCATGTCATGCCAAGAAATAGATATGATACAACCGCGAACGATCTTGGCAAGTTTACGAATTCATCATGACCGATGATGACGTTAATTAATCCACCTACCTGCTCCAATAAGTACAGTCCCACAACGCCATACCCATTAAATGGTGTTGCTATCGCCCCGAGGAGACCTTTTTCGTGTAGGGTTCTGTAGAATATGTTGCCGTCTTCGGCATAGAAGTTTGGCTCGCTAAAGTTATTAGGAAAGCGCACGTAAAATACGACAGCGCCTAGGATACTCAATAGTACAAAGGCGCTAATAACAAAGCGTCTATCATCGCGGTGGCTCCACAACTCTTGCCACCACGTATGGTGGGATACCCAAGAGCGTATGCCAGATAATTTGCTATCTCGCCTCTTCCCTCTCATCTAACGATTATTGTACATGAATTATTAATAAATAGGCAGGTTAGCTGTCAATAATATAATACTGGGTAATGTCAACCTCTTGGTACAAAAGTTAACGTTTTCTCTAAATATTTCAGGG
>JAPUDQ010000038.1 GCA_027493025.1 Candidatus Saccharimonadota bacterium
CTACTTAACTTGCTGCGAAAGGAGCGGCAGAGGCTGAGTTAACTAGTCTTGAACCATGTTTTATTCTCCCCCTTGATAGTGCCAATAGCGACCAGGCTCTATCTCTGGCTTAGGAAGTAGTGTATCAAGCTTTGTCATCGTGTTTTTCTATCAGTTGCTTGACCTTTACGAGTAGGTCTTCTTCGCCATTCCACACAAAGGTGTCATCAACAAGTGTCGTCAGTGAAGTCTTACCAACTGACGACCTGTGCTGCGCCAGCCATAGAGTCATACCCCGCGCTAATGCCGCACCGATCTCACCCAGCATTCCTTCACTGCGCCGTTCTGAGGTATTGATAATCAGCAAGGTATCATAATCCTCCATCTTTTTGACCGCATCCCGTAAAAATTCGCCCCACTCAGAGAACTGTTCTATATCAGGATCGAACGCATTGCAATACACCTCCATATTCATGCTCGCGATCATGCCACGGATACGCCGCATCCGTTCAACAACTATATCGTGATCCTCTCCGGTATAGGCATACGATAAAAATATTTTCATAATAGTGTCAAAAACTCCTCTTCAGTGATAATCTTCGTACCGTATTGTTCGGCCTTTTGCCGTTTACTTGCACCAAGTTTTCCGCCTGTCACCAGATAGTCTGTATCCTTGCCGACGCTTGTCTGAAAAGTACCACCATGCACTCGGACTTGTTCAGCGGCTTCATCGCGACTCATTGTAGATAATGTGCCGGTGATAACAAACTTTTTGCCGCTAAGCGTGCCTGTTTTCGCTTCATATTGCGGTTTTACCCCTAGAGATTTCATTTTGGACAGAAGCGCGAGATTATCCTCATCTGCAAACCATGCGGCAATTGATTCGGCAACGACTTCGCCAATTCCTTCGATATTTCTGAGACTATCGATTGTCTCACGCTCCAGATTTTCAATGGTTTTATACGTACGAGCTAAGTCAATCGCTGTCTGTGAGCCAACGTGTCGTATACCTAGGCCATAAATAAATCGCTCAAGTGCTGGTCGTTTTTTACCGGCAATCGCCTCAATAAGCTTTTGAGCAGATACCTCAGCGAAACGTTCAAGACCTACTACTTGTTCTTTGGTAATTACATAAATATCCGCAAGATCACTCACCAAACCAGCGTCTACTAATGCTTCAACATTTTTTTCGCCAAGAGTTTCTATGTCCAGTGCTCCTTTGGATGCAAAATGTTTCAGCGCTCGTTTTAAAATAATCGGTCCTGTTAACCCTTTGACCCGATAGACCACCTCACCATCAGGACGTACAAACTTCAGCTCCGGATATTGTCGTTGTAATTCTTGCTTATAATCAATTGGCACGGCTCTCTGTGGACGTAACTCAACAATCACGCGTTCAACCTGTGGGATGATGTCACCAGCCTTAAATATTACAACTGTATCACCTCGTCGGACATCAAGTCGTGCTATCTCATCTGCGTTGTGAAGACTGGCATGTTGAACGGTCGTACCAGCCACTATCACCGGATCAAAGACTGCCACTGGCGTCGCCGCGCCCGTTCGACCAATAGAGATGACAATGTCTTTCACGACGGTAGTGGCTTGTTCAGCTGCGTATTTGTACGCTACCGCTGCTCGCGGTTGTTTGCCAACAATTCCCAACTCTGCAAATTGTTGGCGATCATTAACTTTGATAACTAATCCGTCCGTATTAAACGGCAGTTCGTGACGTTTCTCTCCCCACATATCGACAAAAGACATCACATCAGCGAGCGACGAGAAAACACGTGCTTGCTCGTTACGTCGTATGCCGATTGCCGAGATAACCTCGTACGCAAAATTGTTCGTTGGTACTTCATCAACTACGTCACGGATAAGATCATAGGCGATAAAGGTCAGGGGACGGCGCGCAACAAGAGAAGGATCAAGTTGTCGAATCGTCCCAGCTGCTAGATTGCGCGGGTTAGCAAATTGCGGCTTACTGTGTTGTTTTTGTTGGTCGTTTAATCGTGCGAAATCATCTTTTAGAATCACGATCTCACCGCGAATCTCTGTACGTCCTTTGAGAAATTTTTTATACCGTTCACTAGCTCGCAAACGCAAAGGAACATTTCGAATTGTTCGTACGTTTGCGGTAACATCCTCACCTACGAAACTATCTCCACGAGTCACCGCTTGCACAAACAACCCATTCTCATAAACAAGTGCGCACGCCAAACCATCCATTTTGATATCGCAAAAAAACTCATGTTGCGCTCCAGGAAGCAGCTTGTGTATACGCTTCACCCACGCTTCTACTTCGCTGCGATCAAAGACATCATTGAGACTCAGCATCCGTGAACTATGCTGGATTTTTTGAAAGCCACCTTTTAATACATTACCGACTCGTTGACTCGGGCTATCTGCCCGTACAAACTCTGGATATTCAGCTTCGATTTTTTTGAGCTCTACATACAGACCGTCATAGATCGCATCACTAACAGACGGCCTATCTAGGACATGATACTGGTAGCTATAGATATTAATCAGATCAACAAGATCGTTATATCTACTTTGTGCGTCGTTTTTTGGGTTTGGCTGTTTCGCCGGCATCAATCATCCTCCGATACAATAGATAAATATAGGTTGCGGCAAACAACAAACTTGCTCCAGCTAGCATCTGGGCGACAAACGGCACCAATGGCAACCATTTCCACGGCAATGCATCAGCCAGCAAAATTGTCGGTATAAGAATAAACACCCACAGAAGTACCAACAGAAAAATCAACCATACGAGTCGATATAGCATTGTTAATCGTCGTCCGACAATGATATCTCCAGCAATCGACAGTGCGCGAAATGGATAGGTCCCCGGCAACGTCACCACAACCATTGCCAGCAGCGTACTTGTGACCCAGTATAGAGAAAGTATGATTAGCAAAATCATTGCAACCGCAAACAGCATCGCCTCCACTCCACCAACAATAACCCCAACTTGACTAGCTGTCCAAAAGGCAATTATGGCTATCGCTGCTGGCAATAATTGGAATAGTCCAACCAGTCCAACTAAAAAAGTCGATAATACCGGTGCGCCGGAGTTATAGATAGCATCGCGAACATTCACTATCGAACCGTTCAATCGTTGCCGTAGAAACCAAACAACACTAAGCCACGTAAATAGCGCCAAGACCGTCAAATACACTTGCGTAGTCTGATCAATTCCCTCACTTAGCTGTGTACTAATCAGTGCTGCAAATGTCGTCCCAGCTTGCGTCAGCTGATTAACATCACCACCAATTACCGACGGCGCTAGATTTTTTATCGTTTCCGAAAAGCTGGTGTAACTGGCCTGATCTAAAATCCCTGCTATGGCCGTAAATAAAAACGTATAAATCAACAAAAAATATATATACGGTCGCCGAAAACGTTTAATAACTGCCATAACTTCAGAAGTAAAAAAAATACTACCTGGTAGAGGCTGCACAGCTGGCATATCGCGACCACGAGTTCGCCGAAAGGAGCGGTGCGGTCGACGCCTCAAAAAGTTTTGAGAACGCTTGTAGCTTCGGATAGCTACCCTTCCAACGGCTAGACCGGGCCAGCTAAGTTGGATGCGATCACGTAAGGTTTTGCGCGTAACCGTTAGTTTTGATGTCTTAGGCATATTACATTTTATCGCCCATATTACGAAGGCGAGCTACCCTATCCTCTACGGGAGGATGCGTACTAAGCATTGCCGCAAAACCACCCGATAGCGGGTTAGCAAAAAACAGATGAGCCGTTGACGGGCTTTGTCGCTGCATAGTAGAGCCGTACTGCCCAATCTTTTCTAGAGCTGTTGCCAGTCCTTCCGGATCGCGCGTCGTCATAGCGCCGGTTGCATCCGCAAGATACTCGCGCTGTCTGGAAACAGCTGCCTGAACAAACATCGCAATAAGGGGAGTAACGACTGCCGCTACAATTCCTAGGATGAGAAAAATCGGATTATTATCTTCTTCATCTCGATTACCACCGAAAAACGAAAGATTCATCAGGATATCAGCAATTAGCCCGATAGCACTCACCAGACCAAATACAATCATCATGACTCGAATGTCATAGTTTTTAACATGACCCATCTCGTGCGCCATGACTGCTTCTAGCTCTCGATCAGTCATCAGCTCCAAAATCCCACTCGTGGCCGCAACGTGCGCATGCTGGGGGTCGCGACCGGTTGCAAAGGCATTCGGTGCCGGATCATCCATGATATATACTTTTGGCATCGGCATACCGTTTGTGATCGCCAAGTTCTCGACAATTCTATACAGGCGCGGGTTATCGCGTTTCTCAATCTCCTTAGCTCCATTCATAGCAATTGCCATCTTGGCTGCAATAAAATACTGGATAAGCGCGTAGACACAAGCACCGATCAGCGTTCCCCAGAAAATACCAATTCCAAACTGAAACGATGCCAAATAACCCAAACCAGCAATCAACAAGATAAAGATAAGGATGATCAACACCGTATTACGTTTGTTCGCGGTTATTGCACTATACATTTTATCTCAGACTACGTATTAACTGATTAGAACTTTACTTCGACTGGCTTTTCGATTGAAGCCATGTCTTCGACCTCGAAGAACTCACGTTTTACAAAGTTGAACATACCGGCAATGATATTGCTCGGGAACTGCTCGATCTTTGTGTTGAGATCACGTACGCCACCATTATAAAACCGACGTGACGCTTGGATTTTGTCCTCAGTGTCGACCAGTTCGTTCTGGAGTTGCTGGAAATTCTCGCTAGCACGGAGCTGTGGATAGGCTTCCGCAACCGCAAACAGACTCTTGAGTGCACCTTCAAACTGTGTCTCCGCCTTAGCGGTCGCAGCCGGACCTTGAGTTGTAGCGCTCAACACTGCCGCACGAGCATCTGTGACATCCTGAAAAACTTGCTTCTCATGCGCCGCATAACCCTTGACCGTCTCAATAAGATTCGGAATCAAATCAGCCCGACGTTTCAGCTGAACCGTAATATCACTCCACGCCTCTTCCACTCGCACCTTAAGACTAACTAAACTATTGTACGTCAACCACAAAAATATCAAACCCAGTACGACAACACCAAGCACGATCCATATAGCAATATTCATAGTTTTCCTTGTTTAGATTATAAGTATAGTATAGCAAAATCCTGGTAGGGTATCAAAAACTATTACTCAAGCCCCACAGATAATCTGTGATTTCATGTCCTGTGATTTTATTATTAAGAAACAATTGATTGCAATTCATTAAAAGAACCCCAACCCGACATAACACCACTATAGGATCCGAAGGCGACTAGCAAGCGATAGCGCAGCCTTTAGGGGCGGGTGAGCCCGCCCCTTGAGAACCCGATGTCTTAGATCGGGTTCGGGTTAAAAGAAGAAATAGCGAGGCCAAAGCTAATTTCGACATGGTGTCCTTGTACGACAAGGCTAGAACCTATTTTGAGGAAAACGGCTGAGCCGTGCAGACTCAGCCCCAACGCCTGCGGGCGCACGCGCCCGCTCGCCCCACCAGAAAAATCCCTTTGCCCTTATTTTGATATTTCCCCCGCCGAATTTCTTTTTTAGTTGAAAAGGGTGTTTTCTGGTGGTTCGGCTACTGCATAAGCAGTAGAGGCGTTGGGGCTTCGCCTAGGCGGCAGAGCCGCCGCGCTACGCGCCCTCCCGCACAGTTATCCTCTAAAATCCGCTGCTATTGGTATTTAATCAGTGTACGCGCTTCCAGGTTTAATATTATGGGTTTCTTTAAGCGCTTTCAATATTTCACCCTGATAGGCAGGCATGGTGCCATCGGGAAGACGCTCTTGTTCGCCTAATTTCGTAAGCTCCATCCGCGCCGGATCAGCCAGACCGCGATGATCGTCGCCCACGACCAGCAGCACGAGCGAATCGTCTTCGCCTGCATATATTGCGTGAGGAACGAAGCTTTCAACCATATAACACTTTCCAGGATACAGACTGTTATCTATACCGTCGTACTTAACTACACCTAGACCTCGTAGAACAAAGAGCACATGTTGTCCAATATGTCTGTGTTCGGCTACGCCCTCATTGGCTCCGAAGCGAATAAGATCGGTTCCAAAGTTCCCATTTTTGAGAAGCGGAAGGCCAGTGCCATCGCTATTTACCATTTGTATTGGTAATCGCTCTCCAGTTACAGAAAGATTGCCGTGCTGAAAATCTGCCCACTCAGCGCTCTGTAAAGGAGTGCCTTTATATTGCTCTGACATCACTACTTCTCCGTAAAGTATTTTCCATATATTACTATACTTTTCTCATTATTACAAGAGCGTTTTCAGGGTAGAGTTTTTTGCTGTCGGTAAGTATTTGTAGGTAGCCTTGTTTAAAGTGCGAGACGAGACGCGGCTAAGCGAGAGGTGATGACCATGAGATCAGCGGTTCAATTCTCGAGGAGTTGGTTAGGGACAGGAAAAAATGAAATCCAAACGAGGGCCGCTATTCGACCCATCCGATACTGCTAGACTATCTTGGATTAGTCGAACTCAATCCTGCTGCTTCGTCCCTCAACTAAGGAGAAAAGTTCCATCTTTGATCGAGCGATACCTCTACATTCGAGGTGTCACTCACTTCAATTCCATGGGTATTGAGGAGAGTGAGTATGTAATCGGCCTTTTCATATTCTTTGTCGCTTCTAAGGTGGTCGCGCTCGGCTATCAACGATACAACCTCATCATAGCTTATAATTTTAGGTAGTTTACGTTTTTTTTGTGCAATTGAGAGTATCTCAGAAAATACTTCGATAATATTCTCACTCTTGCATATGCCTAGGTTCTTCCCATATTCGGTTAGCAGCTTCCAGACACCGTTCTCTTGTCGCTCAGCGTAAGATGGAACGAAGCGAAGGTTTCGTATAATGAGGTTAGTGAGTTCTTTATTTTCTTCACGATTATTAAGCAGCTGGAGTGTATCCGATAGTCTATCTCTGCGATTATTCGACAAAGAAAGTGCTTTACTAGCGATATAGGTATCTCCGAATAATACTACAAACATATCTCGGAAATTATTTAATTCTGTTATGAGGGTGGGGGTGTCTAGGCTTTCTACTGTATCGCTGGGCCAACGCAGAGAAAGCCACTGGATAAAATCACTAGGTCGTGCATCTTTAATTGGTTTAGATTTCATATAAATTACACCCTCCTCCCAATAAAGCCAAAAGTATTGCACATCTTTTCGCATGCGAGGCACGGCCTGCTCTCTTCTGATAGCGTAAGCTGGCTGCCAAGATACTCGCCACCTGAGATATTTTGAACAGTATCAATACATTCGTGAGAGCTATGCACATATATCTGCGCACAGGCTGGGTGTATGTTTTTTAAGGCATCTACCGAATCGATAGAGGCGGTATTATTGCGTCGTCTTTGTGATTGTTCTTCGACAAGAACGGCATCTCCTCTTAAAAGCAACGGAGTGAAGTCTGCGTCAACGCCTACTGTTTCTATAGATAATGTACGTCGGTCTAGAACTTCAAGAATACCTTTTCCTGCTAACTCCGAATCAACATATGCGATTAAGGGTGTGCCGGCTGTGATTAGTTGTCGAGAGACACCCTCTTCTTCATGCTCGTAGTAGACTGCAACGCGTATGTTTTGTGCAGTAATAGAGGCAACGAGCGTTTCCGCCGCCTCGACCGTTTTTGCTCTGTTATCTCGAGCAACAACCGCAATTTGTATTGGTGCGAGTTTTTCGGGGATGCGTAGCCCAAGTGGATCAGCATGTATAAATAAAGTAGTATACAGTGTTCGCTCGGTCATTCCGTAGGTAACTTGATAAGTATAGTCCTTTGAGTCTTTAGATTTAACATTGAATGGGCGTGAGAAGACTTGGCCTTGTTTATATGCTAAGAGTGTCTGTATCGTTTTTCCATTAGGAAGCAATGTGTCATATGCGACCGTCTCTTCGCTAACTGGTTTATTGAAGCTGATCGGGCGCGATACCACGTATGCATCCATACATAGTGCGCTTGCAACGCTTTCGCATAGCTTGACAGACCTAGCGAACTCTTTATTCATGGCTACTCTATTTTTGAAAAAACCATGTGCTTCAAGCATTAAGGCTGAATCCATGGGACGAAGATAAGGATGTGGCGCTGATTTATATCGATAATATGGACCAGTTTGGAATATTCGTAAGGGTAATTTGCATTCTTCGTTGCGTAGCCACGAAGCAACAACGGGGTAAATGATAGCTTCACCGGTAGGCTTTAATACTGCCTTGGTACTGCCCCTTGATACCAAAAACGCGTTCCCCGTAAAATCGTAGATATTGTCTGCGAGAATGTCGAAGTTTTCGGGCGAGACGAGTCCCGGGAAGACGTATTCTTCATATCCAAGCTTAAGCACCTCCTGCTTAAATGTATTGACAAGATGATTCATGAATTTTGTTCCACTCGGTAGCCATATCGTTGATCCGTAATTGGTGTTTGTAGTGTCGGCGAACCCTGTAGTTCTTAAAAGGGAGAGAAGCGCTTGGATATCACCGTCGACAACCGCACGATACGGTGTATCCGCTAGGAGCTGTAAAAGTTCAGAAAGAGGCCTTGCGAGTTCGAAGTTTTGTGTATTTCGCAGCTCAAGGATACGCCCATAGATATACTGCCTTGTGAGCGCAAGATGATCATCATTTTGACTAGAAACAGATCGACTCACTAATTACCTCTTATCGAGCCATTGAGTTATATCGCCATACTGTCCACCAACAATACTTTTTTCTTTAGCATGATTCAGTAAATATGTAATTGTTTTTGTGCGATTTTGGGTATCGCCAGAAAAGAGAACAGAGGGAATGATATCATTATTCAGAATCACAGGACTAGCGATTTTTTCACTTGAGACTTGCTGGAGACATCGAAGGACAAAATCAGAATCTTCAATAGCAGCACCATCCTTAAACCGCTCATCGCCAAACTTCATGAGCGCGATGGTGAAATTATTCCCTAGCTGGACCTGGGGTTCCTTGAATTGGTATTGCGTAAGATCTGCGAGCGACTTGCTACCAATGGGCTCTACCATCTTTCTATCTTCGAATAGTGTTGCCTTGGGAAGTGCGTTCTTTATAAAATCGAGAGCTTGCGGCGTAATATTGTCGTATGCATTTCCCATATACAATTGTCCGTCGCTGCTAACAAGCACATGTTCGGTTGCAATGAGTTTCCATCCCTTGCTTAATGCGTTTGATACGAGAACGCTTTTGCCTGAGCCGCTTCCACCAATGCCTATGACAACGTGTTTTGTTGTGGGGTGAATAATGGCGCATGCATGTAAAACTGAGATGCCATGTTTTTCGAGCTCACTAAGGATGAGGTGGTTTACGATGCCCTTGTTGCCAAACAGGCCGAATTGCTTATTGAATTGTGGGTTAGTCTGCGCGGAATAGTCACCCGATACGATGATTTCTTCCTTGACTCTTGTTGCAGACGATTCGTCTATAGTGTCGCATACTTTGAGTTGTACGGTATGCTTGAGTTTATCTTCAGCGTATTCCTGAATATAAAAGCTTGTATTTAGGTTGTAGGGTTGTGGATCGAACAGGTCTTTTGTATCTAATGCCATATCACTAAGAACAGTAATATTTAAAGTAGCTACTGAAAACTGAAGGCTATTCATTTGTAAATCTCACTTTAACTTTCTATAGAAATATTATACAATATATTAAATTAAAACGACAGACTTACGTACTTAGCTTATCACACTATTAGATCTCGAGGAAAGGAAACGACACAAATGAGTATAAAGCCGTACCAAACCATTGAAGTTAGGAGAGACGACTTAAAGCACGAGAGTGCGAGAGCACTCGAAAAGAGCTTGGCGATTTCAAGTGAGTCTGCCAGTGAAATTATTAATCAGTTCGAATACGCAGAACTATCTGGAAAAAGAACACATGGCTTTGTCCGTGTTCCATGGCTTATTAGCCAAGAGCTTGGTGGTGACGAGCCTATTGTATTTGAGCGCAGAGGTTCGGATACTGATCGAATATCTCACATCGACTGCACGCGATCAATTGGATATTTGGCACTTAATCAAATAACTGACTTCGTACGAGATCGGGCGGAGCAGTACGGCATGCATACAGCAATAATACATAATGCCTTTCCGACGAACACACTAGGCTACTACATGCGCAATTTAACGGCAGCAAATGGATCTACGGGCATCTTACTTGGTTCAACACCAAAACTATCCTCTGCTCCTCGTGATCAAAAAAGAATTATAGGAACAAATCCACTCGCAATTGGTGTTCATGATGCGAATACTCAGTTAATTACAGATATAACGGGGGCACCTAGTTCGTTCGGGGAGGTCTTGGTAGCAAAGTATTGGGGTGAGTTGCAGCTCGAGCACTACCGAACGTCAACAGGGGGTCGGCCTCGATCAATCGATGATCTATTCGAAGACGGTGAGTTTACTGGATATATTGAGCAAAAGGATGATCAAAAAGGTGATCGCAAGGTGTATGCGATTTCTCTGGCGTTACAGGCGATGCTATCAACACTTGCAGGTGATCGCAAGGGTCGCGGGAATATGGTCATGATTGCTATTAATGCACAGACACAGGAGGGCAACTACTTGGCACCTGAACTTATAGAAGGTCTAAAAAACGAACAGCTACCAGGCGTCATGAGTCACGATCGATATAACAAAGCACTCGAAACTCCCTCTATAGTCATTCCAGAAAAATTATGGAATGACATATGTACTACTGCGCGGTAGGGCGTAAATGGACATTTATGGGGGTAATTTGATATAATACCGATTATCCATGAAATCTTACGATCCCAGTAGAATTGAACAGAAATGGCGGCGGATTTGGGTTGACGATAAGCGCTATGAGACAACCGAAAACTCAGACAAGCCAAAATATTACATCACGAACATGTTCCCATATCCATCGGGAGCGGGTATGCACGTCGGTCACATCTTTGAGTATGCAATCATTGATGCGACGACTCGGTTTTTTCGAACTCAAAACTACAATGTTATGTATCCAATGGGATTCGATAATTTTGGTCTTCCAGCTGAGAACTATGCGATAAAAACCGGCGTTTCTCCGCAAGAGAGTATTAAAGCGAATATCGCTAAATTCAAGCATCAGCTCGATAAAGTTGGAGTAAGTATCGACTGGTCTCGTGAAGTCCAAACCTCCAATCCAGAATATTATCGCTGGACACAGTGGATTTTCACCAAATTCTTCGAGCGGGGCTTGGTCTATCAAAAAGAAAGCTTGCAGTGGTGGTGTCCGGTTGATAAGACCGTGCTTGCCAACGAGCAGGTAGAAGCGGGCAAATGTTGGCGCTGTGGCACTGAAGTTGTGAAAAAGTCGATGAAGCAGTGGTTTTTCAAGATTACTGAATATGCCGATGCACTGCTTGAGGGGCTCGATGACCTCGACTGGCCAGAAAAAATCAAGACGGCGCAGCGTAACTGGATTGGCAAATCGGTCGGTGCAGAGATTGATTACAAGCTTGCCGATAACGACGAAATTATTACGGTCTTCTCGACCCGTCCTGATACGATCTTTGGCGCGACGTCCCTTGTCCTTGCGCCCGAACATCCACTCGCTCGCTCGCTCGCTGTCGGTGATCACGCCGAATTTACATATCAGTATATCGATGAAGCGGTCAAAAAATCAGAAATCGAACGCACCAATGATACGAAAGAAAAAACAGGCGTCTTCACGGGTAGCTACGCTGTCAATCCTGCGACAGGCGAAAACGTGCCAATCTGGGTCGCCGATTACGTGCTCGGTGGCTACGGCACCGGTGCGGTGATGGCGGTGCCGGCGCACGACGAGCGCGACTATGCATTTGCGGAGAAATACGATTTGCCGATTGTCGAAGTCGTTGAAAAACCTGAAAATAACCCAGATGCGGGCGTGTACCGCGGCGAGGGCTTTCTCGTGAATTCAGGAGTATACGACGGCATGGAATCGAGTGACGCGCGTGAGGAAATTGTGGCCTGGCTCGAACAGCAAGGTCTTGGACGAGCCAAAACGACATACAAAATGCGCGACTGGCTCATCAGCCGCCAGCGCTACTGGGGTGCGCCGATTCCGATTGCCTACGACAAAGACGGCAACGCGCACGCCATCCCCGAAGACCAGCTCCCTGTTATGCTGCCAGAGGTTGAAAATTACGAACCAGACGGTAGCGGTAAGGGCGTACTAGCGCGTGACAAAGACTTTGCCAAGGTCGTCATCAACGGCGAGGAGATGACGCGTGAAACTGACACGATGGACGGCTACGCTTGCAGCAGCTGGTATCTGCTGCGTTACACCGACCCGCACAATGCCGAGCAAGCGTGGGATCCTGAGAAGGCTAGCTACTGGTCGCCTGTTGATATGTATATCGGCGGTGATCACGCCGTCGCACATTTGCTATACGTGCGGTTTTGGAACCGAGTATTCTTCGATATGGGGCTCGTACCAGAGCCAGAGCCAGTCAAAAAGCTGGTGTATCACGGTCTGATCCAAGCCGAAGACGGCACCAAGATGAGCAAAAGCAAGGGCAATGTCGTCGATCCGATCGACGTGATTGATCAGGGTTACGGCGCTGATGCACTGCGGACGTTTGAGCTTTTCCTCGGTCCGATTAACGAAAATTCTAGCTGGAACAGCCGCGGTATCGCTGGTGTCTATCGCTTCCTCAATCGCGTCTGGACATTGACGCAGGAGTATCTCGAGAGCCAAAAAGTGGAGGGCGAGTCGAAAGCGTTGCAAACGCTCACGCACCAAACGATCAAAAAAGTTACTGATGACTATCGTCGCTTGAGCTTCAATACTGCTATCGCTGCGCTAATGGAATACGTCAATGAACTCTATAAGCTCAAGACTGACGGTTTCAGTGAGCAGTGGCAAGAAGTCCTCGAGACACTGGTCAAGTTAATCCAGCCGACCGCGCCACATATGGCCGCAGAACTCTGGAGTCAGCTTGGCCACGACAGTCAGCTCGATTTTGAGCCGTGGCCAAATTGGGACGAAGCGCTCCTTGTGACAGAAACCATCAAGCTCGTTGTGCAGGTCAACGGTAAGGTTCGTGCGACGGTTGAAATTGACAAAAATGCCTCAGAAGAAGAGGTGAAGGCACTCGCGTTGGCGCAAGAAAACGTCCAAAAATTCCTTGAAAACAAAGAGCCGACCAAGGTGCTATATATCCCTGGTCGCCTCGTCAGCATCGTTGTGAAGTAAATAGCAAGATATTTGCCACAAATCCCTTGCAGCAACCGGAGGCTTGCTATACTTACAGTAAGTAACTACGATACTGTAAGCAGTATGAGTGTGTTTTGTAGGGCAACCATTTGAGATTGTTAATAACTGTAAAGATATGAGGGTACTTTGAAATGCTCAATGCTAGCTATGAAAATCTCCATATGTATTTGGGCCAAACGCACTAACGCGTATCGGACCGTAGTCGGGCAAGTTCTCAGATTCGTTAGCTACTTGACCTGTATTAATTCGCGAATCCTCTGGCGCGCTATCAACAGAAAGCGCAATATCTTTGACTTCCTCAGTCTCCAGATGAGTTTGTTGATTTAATTGCTCCATCTCGCAACCTCTCCTTGTCCATTAACTAATGTAGCTATTTATATCATACATACGTGGTAAGATCAAGTTTTGCGTTTCTACTTGCAGACGCGCGTAGCGCGGCGGCTCTGCCGCCTAGGCGAAGCCCCAACGCCTCTACTGCTTATGCAGTAGCCGAACCACCAGAAAACACCCTTTTCAACTAAAAAAGAAATTCGGCGGGGGAAATATCAAAATAAGGGCAAAGGGATTTTTCTGGTGGGGCGAGCGGGCGCGTGCGCCCGCAGGCGTTGGGGCTGAGTCTGCACGGCTCAGCCGTTTTCCTCAAAATAGGTTCTAGCCTTGTCGTACAAGGACACCAAAGACGGTAAAAAATTGAATTGGTCGCCCGAATGGGCGGCTTTTTCTTTAGTTTTGCGGAGCAAAAACCAAATGTTCTCAGGGGGGAGAAAAGAACTTTGGGCAGCCGTAGGCTGCGCCTGTTTGGTTTTAGCCGCCATTGGCGGTTTTTGGTATAATACAAATGCACACAAGTTTTGAGAAGGCTATTTTTGTTGGCTTAAATGGCCGTCTAGTACAATCTAGTCTTTTCTAGCTTGTGTGCAACTAGGCGGTCATTTAAGTTTTAGGGGGTAACACTATGCAAAGCCAACAAAAATACTTTATCTATGCTCGTAAGAGTACAGATGTTGAGGACAAACAGGTTTTGTCCATTGAGGCGCAACTCGTAGAGTTGCGAGCATACGCCAAAAATGAAAACTTGCAGATAGTGGACGAGTTGGTTGAAAAACAGTCAGCCAAAACACCCGGACGCAAGATTTTTGGCGATATGCTCAAACGCATTGAAAACGGCGAAGCAAACGGCATTATTGCGTGGCATCCCGACAGGCTGGCTAGAAATAGCGTGGACGGCGGACAAATTGTATATTTACTCGACCAAACGCATGTGCAAGCTCTGAAGTTCCCGACCTTTTGGTTTGAGAACACATCACAAGGTAAGTTCATGCTCTCAATAGCGTTTGGTCAGTCAAAATACTATGTAGACAATTTGTCTGAAAACACCAAGCGTGGGTTGCGCCAAAAAGTCAGGCGTGGTGAGTTTCCAGGCAATGCGCCTGTTGGCTACATAAATGATGTGAGGACAAAAACTATTGTTGTAGACAAACGGCGTGCGCCGTTTGTGGTTGAGGCATTTGAGTTGTACGCCAAAGGCGATCAAAAGTTGCAGAACATCGCCGACTTTTTGGCAACCAAAGGCATAACAACATCAGGTGGCTTGCCCTTAAAGAAAGACCAGATTAAATATATGCTCACCAACCCCTTTTATTATGGTCATTTCCGTTACTGTTGCGAGATATATGAGGGCAGGCACACCCCGATTGTTGAAAAGAAACTATTTGACACTGTTCAGGCTGTTGCCGAGCAGCGAGGACATAGACAAAAAGGCACGACTGCGCCACAGATATTCTGTGGGCTTTTGCGTTGTGCAACGTGTGGGCTATCCATCACTGCCGAAAAGAAAGTTAAGCACCAGAATAATGGCAATGTTCACGAATATATCTACTATCGCTGCACACGCAAGCACAAAACCATTAAATGCACCGAACCAGCCGTAACTGAACCAGATTTAGCGGCGCAGTTGTCGGACATCTTGCAGGGCTACGCCCTGCCTGAAAGTTGGGCGACAGAGTTAGAGAAAATGCTTGCAGAGGACGAACGCAAACTAGAACAAACATCTGGCGTGTTTGTGGCAAGCGCACAAACTAGACTTGCAAACTTACAAAGCAAGTTACAGCGACTTTTAGATAGTTATCTTGACCAAGATATTGACCAGCAAACCTATCGCAATAAACAAGCCGAACTAATGTCCGAGAAAAAGTCGCTGAACGAGCAAGTCAGTAAGCATACGCTTGCCGCCAATGTTTGGGTTGAACCTATGAGGAACTGGCTAAAAACAGCAGTTTCACTCTGTGAAACTGCCAAGAGTGGAAGTTTTGCGGAGATTAAACAAGCCTTGGTACAAATTGACGGATTGAACCTGTTTCTAAAAACCAAACAGGCGCAGCCTACGGCTGCCCAAAGTTCTTTTCTCCCCCCTGAGAACATTTGGTTTTTGCTCCGCAAAACTAAAGAAAAAGCCGCCCATTCGGGCGACCAATTCAATTTTTTACCGTCTTTGGTGCGCGGGGCGGGACTTTGACTCAAGATAGTTAATCTCTACCCAGTAACTTCATCAAACGATTAGTCGCTGCTTCGTCTTTTGCTATTTCAATACTTAAATTAGAGTTGATGACATTTAGCCTTTTGAGTTCGGCATCGTTGATAGGCATCTTCGATTCAATCAGCCTGCGAATAAGTGAAGTTAGCGGCTCGCCAATAGCCTGTTTAAAGTTAAACCCAATGAGCTGCATGACTGTAATCGTTTCTTTGGACAAAACGGCTTTAATTATATCGAGATTTTCCTGATTTTTGGCACGTTCCGTTTCGTCCTCTGTTTTTTCGATAAACTTCTCTGTCAACGGTATGAGCGTAGTAGTAATATATTCTATATCTTCATCCGATATCTTCTGTGAAACAAGTTCTTGTTCGTATGCCTGCGCAATACGGACAAGCTCATTTTTATCGTCCAGTAGATTATTGACGATGTCTTCAAGTTCTCGAATTGTCTGCTTATCATCGCGCTTTGCTTTGATGCTGGATATTTTGTCCGAAATTGCCCCAGCAGTGTTGCGTACTGCTGATTCTGTTAATTTCACCCCCAGTTCTGCTAGTAGCTTTGTGTTTGCTTCGTCCATTATTTCTCCGCTCCCTTGTAAGGTCCCATAAACTTATCGCCATTGAAATGAATCAAGTGAGTTGGATTATCGGCAATCCAAACTTCTGTTTCCCACGCAATATCTTTTACCCAAGTGCGAAAAATGGTTCTATCAAGAAAAGCCGTTATGTACACAATATCCGCTTTGCAATTCTTGGTCAGCTTCTTCAACTCAAGGAGACGATTTTCTGATATTGGCCCAGATGAGTGGACTGCTTCTATGAGATAAAGCCAGTTTTTACTTTGCGAATAAGCGACAACATCGGGTAGTTCGCCGTGGTCGAGTTTGAAAAAGCCAAGTTCATCAAGTCTCTCTTGTGCCAAATGTAAGTATTTATCTGCCGTGTCGCCGATATATAATACTTCCGCACTATACCCATAAATCGGCAAAAACTCTTCGACTATGGCTTTCTGTAAAACATTATGCTCGCCATTTGAGAACTCTAGTGTTTTACCCTCGATAGTTATAGGGATTCTGACTATATCGCGAGTACGATCGAGTAAGTCCGTTACGGAACCATGCGTATCAACAAACTTTTCTACTTCATGCGCCCAACTAGCTGTTCCATAACTCTGAAAAAGTGGCGCAGCCGAGTGATTTAGTGCGTACCCTCGCGTTGAATCATTGCGAGCGAGATTTTCGTTTGTTCTCATAACTATTGAGCCTAAAATCAATTGTTTGAGGTCTTTACGGCGAATATCATCGTATGAGCCAGATGAGATATCTTCTCCAAAATGAGAGTTCATGAAGTTGATAATATCTCTCGTTTTCATAACTATGCCGTCATCTATTGTTTTTGGGTGGTTAACTTTGCTCGTGGAGTCAATATTTGCTGTCGCAAGCAAAGCCATCTCTACGCGCTCACTTCTTCGAGGAGTTAGATCTTGTATGGGAAAGCCTATCACGGTCAGTATCTCGGTTGCGATCTCTATCAGTTTTTTAGTTTTCTTTGTCTTCCTGCTCATACGGACAATGCCAACTTTTCTTGCTTATCTCTTATATAGTTTCCGTTAATGAAAGTGTGTGCTGTCTGGTCGTCAAGGTAGCTAATGAGGTGGTTTGCAATTGCAAAAGCCAAAAGAGGTGGTACAGCGTTTCCGATTTGATTAAAGGCACTTAACTCTGTTCCTTCGAAATTGAACCAATCAGGAAATGACTGTAAGCGAGCTGCTTCTCTGACGGTAACTCTGCGTCTGCGCCCATCTTCAAGTTTAACGCGAAGCATATCACCCGTTGCGCCTGCAAGATTGCGACAGGTTACGGTACGAGCAGGCTCATCTAGGTAAATATCTCTTGGTCTAACGCACTGTGATGCTTTTTCATATTTTGCGATATAAGCGTCTTGGCTCAACGTCAGAAACTTTGAATTCTCATCAAACTGACTAACTATATCACCGATTGCGTCTCCAGCAGAGTGCCTGAATTGACTTTTTGGCGGTGGAAAACCTATTGGAGTATTGAGGCGTGTGCCGAGTACGACAAAGCGCTGTCTTTTTTGAGGGACACCATAATCATCAGCTCGTAGTATACCCGCCGAAATTGTGTAGCCTAATCCCTCAAGCTCTTCCAAGACAGAGTCAAGATATTGTTTGTTTTTGTACGTCATGCCTCTAACGTTTTCAAACATGAATATCTTGGGGTTGACCTGACGAACAGCCTCGATAAATGCAGGAAAACCGTTCCTTGTGTCATCATTGCCTTTTTGGCTGCCGCCAACACTAAACGGCTGGCATGGTGGTCCGCCAACAATGATATCTGCTTTCGGAAAAACCGTTTCTGTCGTTATGGTTGTTAGGATATTTTCGCCATGCAAGTTTTTGTTATAAGTTTCGACACAGTTTTTGTCAAACTCCATGCCAATTGTCTTAAAGCCTGCCGCCTCAAAGCCTAATGCTAACCCGCCGGTACCTGCAAACAAGTCTAACACTACCTCCTTGCGAGTGATCTTTGGAACCAGCTGGCTAATGATATCTAGATACCCCATATCTGCTATCATTTTACCATGATTTACTCCTGCTTTACTTCGTAAACGCCACCGAGTTGCTAAAGCGACAGCGCACCCGACCAAAAAGCGATTTTTGGTGCGCGGGGCGGGACTTTGACTCACAAATAATTTTCCTGACGGAAAATTTTCGCGAGCCCGGCTCGCCGTCTTCTCCTTTCGCTTCGCTCAAACTCAGACAAGGCTGCGCCCGTTCAAGTCCGTTGCAGGCAAAGCAGTTTGCTTGCTGCTCCGGCACCAAGTTAAAACCAGCCTCACGGCTGGCTCTAACTTGGTGCGCGGGGCGGGACTTGAACCCGCACGCTTTATGGGCAAGAGATTTTAAGTCTCTCGTGTCTACCGATTCCACCACCCGCGCGCGATGGTACTATTGTATCAAATACTTTATACAATTATACGAAAAACATGGATCTCCCGCCCGGCATATACCGGGCGGGCGACCTTCTCCTAGAACGAACTCTTATTCCACACCTGAGTGCCGCCATGGTAGACGACAACCAGATCCCAAGGCTTCAGCCAGTGATAAACACGTGTGGCATCATCCAGTGAGGCGATGTTGACACAGCCATGACTCCAGCTGCCATACCCTTGCACCGCGAAGCCGTCCGACTGATGGAAGGCAATGCCGTTGTTGAAGTAAACCGACCGCGGCATGGGAGCATCGTTGAATTCCCGAGATATATCCTGCCAGACATGACGGCTAACGCGGAACTTGCCCGGATAGGTGGGGTTACTCGGTCGCCCCACCCGGATAGGCACCGAGAACTGCACGACACCGTTGTAGCAGAAGTAGGCGCGTAGGTCAGTCAGACTGACACAGGCAACCCTCTCCAGCCATTCGTAGTCGGTCAGCGGCGGGAAGTGTGCTACGTAGCGCGTCTGATATTGCAAGTTGACGCCAAGAGTCAGACGCTCCCACATCAGCTGGCTCCATTGCTGGCTACCGACTGCGACCTTACCCGTCACTGGGTACTGTGCTGCCATCTGCCAGTTCATCAAGGCCATGGCAGTAAGACCAGCGAAGGTTCCCGTTGACCGGTAGTTCAGGAACTTGGCCCTCCAGTTGAGCCGAAGGGCGTCCTGAAGCAATCGGATTTCCGCGGGGGCATATACTCCTTGCTGAAGCACCAAGCCATTGCGTAGTGTGGGTAGCGACAGGCTGGCTCCGGGAACCATCATGGAGCTAGGCAGTTGAGACGAGGGCGTAGCATACGCAACCGATGAGGGCAGGATAAGTCCACCCAGACCTGCAGCCGCACCCAAAATTAAACCTCGGCGCGTGATTGTATTCTTCGAACCTGAGAAGGACATCACAGCCTTCTCCTTTCTTGGTTTGTTCCAGGGTAAAGCTATGACCTATATATTATATAATTATTCGTATATAAAAACAAATAGCTACAGAGGTAGCCATCATGGAGGCACCGAGCAGAATCGAACTGCTGTACGAGGTTTTGCAGACCTCTGCCTAACCACTCGGCCACGGCGCCATATAGCTATTATACCTGATTAATTCTTATTCCCAACGGAAAAGGACTGCTGCGCCAACGTAGGTAATAATAACCCATATACCCATAATGGCAATTTCCGGTCCAAGTTGTAGCAATGAAGCGTTTTCAGTCATGATGCGTCGAAATCCATCGACAACAGGGGTCAAAGGTACATAGGAAGTGATATTCTGTAGCCACTCCGGATACAAAAACCGCGGAAAGAAAACGCCAGACAAGAACATCATTGGAAATGCGAGGAGATTTGATAGGGGAGCTGCTTGATTTTCATTGCGCGCCCACGAGCCTATCAAAAGTCCAAACCCCAAGATCATAACGGCTGCTAGAACCGCAAATATCCCAAAGGTTATCCAGTCACCACGCATATTGAACTTGAAGACCATGATACCTACCGCAATCATCGTAAGAACGCTAAGAATAGTCAGTACGAGATAATACAAAGCATTTGCAATGACTAATTGGCTAGAACGAAACGGAGACGCTCGCAACCGGCGAAAAGCACCTTTTTGTTTCTCCTGCGGCATGGAAGTTGCAAGTCCAAATATCCCCATGCTCATGATGCTAAATCCGAGCAGCCCCGAAAAGGTATAGTCAAAGGTCGAGAGGCCTGTTTTGTCAGTTGATTTTTGGTTGACTTTTAGCGCCGGATCGGGCCGTCCCATTTGGCGGTTTATATCATCGAGCACGTTCTGCATGACTGCGCCGACTGTTTTGCCTGACTGCTCGGCACCTTTTTGGTAGTAGACATTCATTTCACCCGATGGTGCATTTGACTGGTTTATCTCACCAAAACCTTTTGGTAGTTCTAATATACTATCGATTTCGCCGCGGCTCATTTTTTCGAGCGCTGCGGACATATCTTTGACGTTATCTTGTACCTTAAATGTTTTGTCGTCTTTTTGGGCCTGTTTGACAAATTCGCGCGCAAACTCCGTATCAGAATTATTGATAAGCGCTACTTTGAAACTAAGCGTATTACCGCTAAAGATCGCGCCAAAACAAAACAGAAAGAGGAGCGGAAACAAAAAGGTAAAGAATAGCGCTATCTTGTCACGAGTAAACCGCTTAAGATAGGCCACCACCAAACCATTCACGCCCGAAATATACTTCCTCATATGTTACTCCCGTATTGCCTTTCCGGTCAGATCAATGAACACATCTTCGAGATTTGCCTGTTCGACGTGCTGCTTTTTCTTAAATCCGCGTTTCAGTAGACTTTTTATCAGATTTTTCGGTGTATCAATGACGAGTATCTTGCCATTATCCATAATCGCTAGCCGATCACAAAGCAGCTCTGCCTCATCCATATAGTGGGTTGTTAAAACAATCGTCACGCCACGATCACGAATTTCTTGTATCAGATCCCACAGATTTCGCCTTGCCTGCGGATCAAGCCCGGTAGTTGGTTCGTCAAGGAAGATAACTTTTGGTTTATTGACCAGTGCGGTGGCGATACTAAAGCGCTGTTTTTGACCACCTGAAAGATTCTCGACGAAACTTTTGGCCTTGTCCGTTAGTTGAACGTCAGCGAGCAATGAGTCAACATCTGCGTTGGTTGCATAGAGACTATCGAACATCCGGAGCTGCTCGCGCAAAGTTAATTTGTCGAAAAATGCCGTAGCCTGAAGCTGCACGCCTATAATCTCTTTGATCTCCAACGAGCCTTCATAGACTTTTTTGCCATCAATTGTTACCTCGCCGTCATCAATCGGACGCAACGCCTCAATCATCTCAAGCGTTGTTGTTTTGCCCGCACCATTTGGTCCGAGAATTCCAAATATTTCGCCTCGTTTTACTTCAAAACTGATCCCATCGACAACATTTTTGGTATCGTATCGTTTCGTAAGATTTGTTACCGAAATAATAGTATCAGCCATCAGGCTCTACTATACACAGGTTTTAGATATATGGTAAAGACTTTTTACAATTCGACATACGTTATATCATAAAGGAAATGGATAGCTCTTTTTTCTTTAGCGTTCTACGACGAAACATCATAACACCCGTCGTTATCGCCACATATACCTTGGCAATTATTTTACTCATAATTGGCGAAATAAGAGACGCGGTGTTTATCTCAAGCGTGATCACGTTTAACACACTGTTTGCAATCTTTCAGGAAATCAGAGCTCATCGTATGCTCAAAAAACTCGAGCTCATGAACGCCCCGACTGCTCGGATACCCCTACCTGATGGCACCTACCGCAATATTTCCTACGAAGAAGTAGAGGTAGGGATGACTCTTGGCCTTATCGCTGGTGATGATATTCCCGCCGATGGCGAGATCATTGAGTCGCATGGATTTGAAGTCAACGAGAGCATCCTGACCGGTGAATCACGACCAATCGAAAAACCAGTCGGCTCTAAAGTCCTCTCATCGAGCGCCGTCTCAGCCGGTAGTGCTCTTATGCGCGTCACAGCCGTCGGCGAGCAAACTCATGCCGGACAAATGACTGCCAAGCTCAAAGCCTATCACCCACAACTAACACCCCTTCAGCAACTTATAAACAAGCTTATATTCTACCTGACGTTTTTTGCCCTCGGACTCATTGTTCTTATTGCCGTCGTCTACTGGTATGATGGCCACGACACGCGAGTGATCTTCAAAACAATCACCAGTGCTGGTATCGCCGTCATCCCAGAGGGTCTGCTCCTATCAAGTACTGTACTGCTCGCGTTCGGCTCCATCAAACTGTCTCAGGCCAAAGTATTGCCGCAAAAGATTTCTGCTATCGAAGGCATGGCGCTCCTGCGCATATTATGTACCGATAAAACTGGTACGCTCACAGACGAAGCGATCCGCTTTGAAAAGCTTGAGGTCCTTGATTCATCGTGGCAAGAAAAAGATCTAAAGCACGCGATCGGTACAGCGTTTGAGCTAATTGGCGACGACAATAGTACGAGCCGCGCTATCCTCCAAACATTTTCTCCGTTCAAAGATGCTACCGCTCAGGAAATTGTTGCGTTTTCATCTGATCGTAAATACAGCGCCGCACGATTCTCACACCAAAAACATACCTATTCGCTTATCATTGGCGCACCAGAATTCGTCAGCATCTACGCACCACTCAATAGATCTCAGCAGAACATTATTAAAGAGTACGCTTCAAAGGGTATGCGCGTCTTGCTCGTTGGTGAGGTGATCAACGCTGCCACAAAGCTCAAAGATATCAAGAAAAGCTCTGCTCAACCAATTGGCCTGATCCTTCTGAGTAATGCCTTGCGGAGTGGGGTTGTCGACAGCATAACCTACTTGCAGAATCAAGGAGTCGAGCTAAAAGTTATCAGTGGAGATAATCCGCAGACCGTCCAAGCTGTCGCTGTCTCTGCGGGAATTCGCGGCACTGAGCACTGCATAACAGGCGCGGAGCTGGCCACACTTACTGATGCAAAATGGGATGAGGCAGTCCAAAACACCACTATTTTTGCCAGAATATTACCTGAGCAAAAAGAACGTATCATTACAGCGCTTCAAAAAAACGGTGCCTACACCGGCATGGTAGGCGATGGCGTCAATGATGCACTGGCTCTCAAAAAGTCCGATCTTGGCATTGCGATGTACGCCGGTGCCAGTGCCTCTCGCCGAGTAGCTGACATCGTTTTGCTCAACAATTCATTTAATGCCCTCCCGCTCGGTATGCGTCTCGGCAACCGAATCATGCAAGCTATCGAGATTATCAGTGTACTATCTTTTTATAAAATAACCTTTGGGGTGACGATTTTGTTCATTACTTTGCTCTTTGGCCTTCAGTACCCGTTTGCGCCGCGGCACAATACCTTTATGAACATTTTCATCATGACCCTCCCTACTCTTATGTGGACATTCTTTTTGCCCGAACCACAGCATCGTGTTGATCCGCGGCATTATTGGCGCGATACCCTCAAAGCTATCTTGCCCGTAGCATTGATTTCTGGTGCCGCGGTTGCCTTTTGTTATATCTATATGGCAGAGCAGCTAGAATATGGCTATACCGAAGCCGGCACTATAACCGTCCTCCTCACAACCGTCGCCTCAGCCTCATTAGTATTATTATCCGGACGCATCATGAACGTTCACGAAACAAAGAAAAATCTGATTGCCCGCATCCTCTACGCCTGTGTCGCCATTGCGCTCGCACTCGTTGTATTTGGTATCGGCCCCATCCGCCACTTCTTCGATTTTCAAGCCCCAGATGTAGCTAGCCTCGCTCAACTCTGGCCAATTGCCGCAGCAATTGTGGGCATGATCATCCTCCAGTTATTATTCGTTGAAAAAGCCCGCCGCGCCATTATCCGTAATTATTCTCACCGCAAACATTCTGGATATCCTCGCTGAATACCGCCACTGTTATAATCCTGTACTAGCAATGTTCTGATGTTGAGCTTTATCCGAATTGTCAAAGTTCTTTCATCGCTAGTAGCATTTTACTGATGTAATAGGTGATTGTGCGGTCACGACTGTTCTAAGGGGTTTTCTGTTCCCTCTGAGGCTTCAAACACGAAATTGAACCCTCGTTCAGAAATAAAAAACTCCACTCGTGGGAGTGGGTCATGCCTTTATGAGGCATTTGCAGCTACCACGGGTATGATAGATATGCTATACTATTCTTCGTTACGCGGGTTTAGCTCAGTTGTTTAGAGCGCGTCCTTGCCAAGGACGAGGTCGAGAGTTAGAGTCTCTTAACCCGCACCAAGAACGAAATCATTGGTATCAACGAACCCTTTCCAGGGTTCGTTTAGTTTATAGGCTACTGTCGACCCCCGAAAAGTACCGTCTTTTTCTGGATGAATAGTAAAGTTAGAGAAGAAAATTCTTAGTAGTGTATTCATAGTCTCCATATTGCGTATTTTACCGAGAATAACGGGGGTCGTTTCTAAAAGTTTAAGATATTCTTCAAAAGTTGGGATTGTAGCCTTTAGGTTATCTTTTTGTTTAATAGCACGCCTATAGTCGGTCTTAAGTTTATTGATGTGCTTCGCGTGCTTATCTAGATCATAATGCTGTTTTAAATCAGGGTTTTTTCTGACTAATTCTTTTGTTTCTTCGTATACTTTTTCTTTATTGGCGATAAGTGTTTTTAACTTAGCTACGGACGAGTCAAGCTCGGTAGTCTTCCTTTTTAGCTCAATATTGGCCTGCTTGAGATACTCTGCGTAATTACTCTTTGTAATGAATAGGTATTGTTTAAAAAAGTCTTGAGCGGCATTTATAATAAAGCCACCTCGTGCGGATTTATCGAACATAGTGCAGTCTTTAGTTTCGCACTTATAGTAGTACCGTTTCTCTTTAATTTCACCGGTTTGCTTATCACGCTTCGGTATTAGCATCGAAGTCATAGTCTTGTTGCACCTACCGCAGTAAACCATCCCTCGAAGTAAATCTGCATGTATATTGCCCCCACGAGGTCTGTGGATAGCTAGAACCTTCGCGTCGTCGAGACTATCTATCTTATTTATAGAAAGAAATTCGTTGACAGTAAGCATTGGCTTAAACTCATATAGGCTAGTTAGGTCGGTGAAGGTTTTGCCCCATTTGTGAACGCCGACATAATGAGGGTCACGAAGTAGCTTTGATACATCATCCTTATCCCACTTATGGGGCGTATACAGACCGCCCTGACGCTTCTGAACGGTATAGTTTTGCTCATTTATCCAAAGGCGTATGTCCTTTTGTGACTTTCCGTTGAGCGCCATCTCGAACATGTGCTGGACCTTCTCAAAATTAAGAGGATCTGGTGTAAAGTATCTATTGATATCTACAATGTAGCCATGCTTAAACTTTCCAATAAACTCACCGTCTTCAACAGCGCGTCTATTGCCTCTTTCTACGCTCTCAGCAAGGTGTTCCGAGTACTGTTTGGCCATAACGAAGGTGATACCTAAAAGCATCTTTCCTGCTGGTGTATTTTCGAATGTGAAAGTTGCGAATTGGAGGTCTTTTATTGCACCCCTGTCGACGAGATCTATAATAGACCCAGCCTCTTTCATATTTCGAGAAAGTCTGTCCGGATGCCAGGCAATAACCCCATCAATATTACCGCATTCGATTTCCTTGACCATCGCATTGAACTGTTCTCGTAAATCGGCGACTTTAGCCGAGTAGCTTTCCTGATATGTCTTCACGACGTTGAGGTTATTCGGAATGATAACCTTGTCGTAACAATCATCTACCTGGTCCTCGATCGAAGAAGCCTGTCGGTCCTCACTCGTGGTGGACTTTCTGGTGTATAGGGCATAGCGAAG
Organism: Candidatus Saccharimonadota bacterium; assembly: GCA_027493025.1. Taxonomy (GTDB): domain Bacteria; phylum Patescibacteriota; class Saccharimonadia; order Saccharimonadales; family Saccharimonadaceae; genus JAPUDQ01. The sequence goes on from JAPUDQ010000038.1 coordinate 26,065, forward strand.
AGTAGATGTATCAACATCTTTAGGCGCTTTCGGCTGACCTGACTGGAGAAGCTTTAATAGGTCCTGGGTGTTACTGAGTTCGGCCATGTGTTCATTATATAATTCATATCTAAAGTTAGAGCTACTTTAGGCTATAGATTAAAAAACTATTTTGTAACCATCTTTGATTAAGTACGGCCGTTCTTGCTCGCTACTTTCGGTGTAAATAGTGAGTAGGCGAAGAAGAGATACTAGCTCTAAATCAATGTTATTGTGCAACGAAAAAACGGGCATTTCGTGACTCCATGAAGTGAAACACTCCAGTTAGTCCGCGTGGTAAGCCCGTTTTTACCGAGTCGTTCTCGTTACTTACATTTCACGCATTAATGCAGCCCCGTTGTATTTTGAGCGGCCCGTCTCCGCTATCTAGCTACTACATGAAATACGGTAATTTTTTAATGTGAATTCAGTATAGTATTAATTCGATGATTTAACTACTACCAGTTTTACGCTGTCTCCAGTTTGCTTTAGATTGCCAATGACAAAAGCATCTACGGACAGTCTATTATCGGTATCGTTCTCATCGAGCGGTTCAAATAGATCCGATGCTTCGCCGTTAATATCAGTCAGCGTTTCATTCTCAAATTCTGCATTAACCGTATATCCTTGAGATTTGAGGTCTTTATACACTATAAGTCCTTCTTTTCCTTCGTAGTCAGATGCATTCAACTGCGGTAGGCTCGCTACTGGATTTGCACCCTGTTCCTTTGTAGTAGTGTCAGTGGAATTATCGGTGTTGGCATTCTCGCTACCTGATTGACCAGCCGCACCAATTGCACCAAGCACAATCACGCCGACTATCACCCAGAACCACCATTTTTTGAATATTGCTTTGTCTTTCACTCAGAACCTCCTTTAATTTTGTAGCAGGTCCATTCCATAAAAAAGGACGACCCGCAGGTCGTCTAAAACCAGTACCAGCTTACGCCGAATACTTTTACGCGAGTCGCCCATTTTTTGGCATAAACACGCAAAAAGCGATGAATTGATACTGGTTTTAGACACTTTTGATTATATATTCTTTAATGCTTTAGCGCTAGTAACAGATGTATTTTTAATAAATTACATTGCATAAGCGAAAAACGCGTCGGGAATGTTGCGCCCAAAAATTCGGTACTTATACGGCGGAGTCTGTTTTTACAAAAAGAAAGGTGGTCTACCCCCGTATCTAAAGGGTAGTGTCATATGCAAAAGAGTAGTCGCGAAGAATTATAGTCGCTGGATACTCACCAAAGCTGCCTCTTGTACGACCTGTTTCGGATATGAGATGCAGGTTCTTTCTTGCCCTGGATGCAATGACGTATAGCAATTTTTTCGCAGAGTCCACGCGATTAATATCAGAAAAGTGCGGGACCATGCCTTCTAATAAAGAAAATGCGATTACGGTATCGAACTCAGCGCCTTTTATTCCATGGATTGTCGATATAGTAATACCCGAGTTCTCTTTAAACACACGACGGAATGAGTCAATATCACTGAAGTCGACTCCGTCTCTACTAAGTTGTTCGACTCTTTTGGTGCTAGAAAGTATAAAGCTGTCTTTTTGAAGCTTTAAGTTTTCATGTGCGTCAATATTGATCCCTAGATACTGAAAAAGTTCAGAGAAAAAAGCCTGCAAGTATAGCATGCCATCTGTTTCTGAGATTGAAATAGAGTTTGAGGCAAACAGTAAAGATTTATTTGTAAGAGAATTATCTTTTAACAATCCGTATGCTGAAAGGTCATTTATTATTTCTCTTGCCCAGCGCATACGTCTTTTGTACATCGTTGGAGAGGCGCTTGTTAGTGCTATTTTTGAAACCTTGTACCAAAAATTGTCAAGGTCTCGAGCAAAAGGCACAGTTCCCGGACCATCGAAACTATACTGAGGTAATCTTGCAACCAATCTTCTTGTTATTGTTGAAAGCTGAGTCCACCATGGTGCTAGTACACATATTTCATGAGGTGAAACACCGAGGATTTCAATATTGTACTGAATTAGGTTCACCAGGCGGTCTTCAAGCTCGTATCTATCAACCTGATTATCATAGGTGATTAAGGTATTGATATCTTCCTCTTTCACAAAATGAGTGATTGTTGACTGGTGGACATTGAAAGCGCTGAAGTATCGAATGATGCGCTCTTCGGAACGATAGTTAACAGATAATTGGCGCTTATTGATCGTAACTTCAGTAAGGCTCCTCAAATCAGGTAAGCTAATCGGGTAGCCGCCTAATCCCTGAAAGATTGACTGATTAGGATCTCCAACCATGAAAAGTCTAGTACTATCATGACCCGCACGGATGATTGAGCCGATGATGAGATACTGCAGCTGGCGAGTATCTTGGTATTCATCAACTAGAACTATCGAGAAGAGTCCCGACAGCAACTTAGAAATATTTGGATTTTGTTTGATAAGTTTATAGGCATAATTAAGTATCATCTCGTAGTCGATGAGGCGTCTGTCATAGAGAATACTGAAATACTCATCTAAAATCGCTTTGATGACCGGATGTTTTCGCGTGTCCGAAGAAGAAATTTTATAACCATTTTCATTAAAGTAGTAGCCGCAGTCATAATAAGTTACTCCACTGCCTGAATGATTTTGACAAAGACTATTTAACAGGGTTTCTTGCTCCATTGAGTCAATAACCCTAAAGCCATATTTAAGTTCTTCGGCATAGATATAATACGGGCGAATAATCCATTCAAGGCAAAAAGAGTGGATAGTTCCAATCCAAAGATTTGAAGTATCTACTCCTATTGATTGTACTCTGTCTTGTATCTCGTCGGCTGCGCGATGTGTATAAGTTAGGGCAATAACAAATTTTTTGCCCGTTTCGTCTAGTGATAGCTGCTGAGCTATCTTCGATGTTAGAGTGCGTGTTTTTCCACTTCCTGGGCAAGCTATTAAAAGAACGCTCTGCGAGTCTAGGACTGCATCGATTTGGGCTTGGTTCAAGCCCTTAAGATAGGACTCCTGTTCAGGCACTAGTATGCCTCTAGGAGTTTGTTTAATTGTTCATTGGGAAATTTATCTATGTAGGATAATTTGAGGGTATCGAAATCTAAAGAGTTTGACTGATATAAGTTAAGTTGTGATTGGAACTCCTCTATTCTTGCTTGGTCAACCCCAGCGTCGTGAGTAAGAATATTTAGTCGATGCTTAAATATATTTACCCATACATTATTCTTGATACCAGAGATAGTAAACGCGAGCGCTCGCATTATATAAGAGGGGATGACTGTATCTTTGTCGACTTTTTCGCTTAGTAAAATCGCAAACCATCCTTTACCGGCATTATTTGCCATCTGTAAAACTCTTTTACCTGAGATGCCTATGTCCGTAGATGCTAGCTCAGTAGTAGCTGATCTGATTTTTGCTTCAGTTTCATAAATACTTGATAGGACTGAAGTAACTAAATTCTTATTACCGGCACCCAGCAACTCTACTTCGAATGTATGTTGACCAAAAAAAGGCGATACCCACTCATTACCCAGAGTGTAAGCCTCAAGTATAGTCCTTCTTGCCAATCCTGAAGCCTGTGATCTTGCCAGAGCTTCTTTGTATGCTTTAAGCTTATCGCTATCGGCTTCAGCTGGAGTGGTGTCGATAATTGACTGGTCTAAGTCGGTAATAATTGCGCAACGCTTTTTAACTCGCTCTTCATTGAAGATGTTTGCAATGTTTTCAAATCCAGTACTACCAACATTCACAAGGCTGACCCCAAGTTCGTCAAGGGATGTTCCAAGCACCTCTTTTACAATCATTGGTAGTAATATCTCTTCCGCATCACCTTCAACAAGCATCACACTTCTCGAAAAGAGCAGATTACTCCTTATAGCATCCAGGTATCTCTCTAGGTGATTTATCTTCTCGTCATTTAAGCCAGTGGCTGGTTGGAACGCTACACAGCCGGATTTATCGCGTCCAAGAATGTTCATATTTCGTATCTTGCTAACTTCAGAGATCTGAGTAGAGTGTGTTGAATATATGATTTGTGCATCGTCATAGGATAGTTTATTAAACAAAGTCTTCTGTATATGGTTATGGATATGAGCCTCGGGTTCTTCGATGAAAAGAAAGTTTGCAAATGAGATACCGGGTTTTTGGTATTTGAATTCTAGTAACTTTAAGGTTAAGTAGATGAGATTTGCACCACCTAAACTTAGTTCGTTTATGTCGCCTTCGTATTCATCAACACCTTCGCTGATAAAAAGTTTTAGCGACTGAAGAAGCTTATCTGCCTCATTCGAAAGCCCCGATTTAATCGACATCGATGAGGGGGAATATGTTTCGCCAGCAGCGTCTTTAATTGTTTTTGTTATGTCTTCGCCTACGGACTTCACTTCGTCAAGTGTCTCAATTGAATTATTAAGGTTTTGAACTTGGCTAGAAATTGCACTGAACGCTACAGGATCGATTGAACCACTCTTGGTATTTAAAAGATTTTTTAAAGGATTATTGCGGTTATTCTTGAACTCAGAGATTACGTCTCGCAAAGCTTGGATGTGGGTAAAGCTTACTTCTTTAGAGATAGAGAACTGATTGTTGGTCTTTGTACCAATCCTAGGGTCATCTACTTCCTCTTGGAAGATGGCATTTTCAAAATCACCAGCTAGCTCTTTGTAGACATTATCGTCCGCAAAGTCTGCGGTACTTCTACCTGTAAATATTGTTTCGTAGTCGTCGATTGTAATTTCTTCGATTATACGCTGCATACCCGCACGATCGCCTTCTGAAAGCGATGCGAACTTTAATCGTATTTCTTTGTTTGGTCTAAATATTAAATTGTATGTTGCGCGCTCAACAGCCTCCTGATCAGTGTCGCCTGTAGTATGGAGGAAGAGGGCTTGCACAGACTCTTCGGCGGATATATCCATAAATTCAACACTAATGATGATCCAATGCCCTCTCCAGTCGGGAAGATTTCGACTGAAGTCGGTTTCTTCGAGATGGTAAGCTGCTCTAATCATAGTATCGTCCAATACTAATCTCGCAGCTCTAAATAAGTTCGTTTTACCTATACCATTTTCGCCAATTACTGTATTCACACCCTTTTGAAAGAGAAGCTGTGCTTTAACAAAGTTACGGTAGTTTCTGAGTTGTAGTTTTGATATGTACATCTAGGTATATTGTAGGTCAAATCTTAGAAACAATCACTCAATTTGCAGGAAATCAGTCAAGCTAGTTAGATTTTTCAAGTCTGGCATAAGTCGCGGTAGAGTAATCGGTGGCTGCAAGCTATACACTATTATCCTTTATCGAAAGAGTCTGCAAATATCTGAAGAATACGCGCTGATGGGTAGGTAGATAGTGATGCTACGCCATTAGCAAGCTCTATCGGCAATAGCGCACCTTCAAACCGACTACTTAAAATCGTCGGTAATGTACTAAATATTCTATCCGCGCCTATTAGATCGTCTAGCGTTGGATTGGGCTTAAACGTCCCGGTTGGGATACTGAGAACCATATGATGGTAGTCGTCAATTTTCATAAAGATCTTTGATCCATAATTTGTATCTACGCCGTACGCCGCACCATCTTCTGGTCGGTGCTGAACCTCTTCTTTGATAAATTTATCACCCGGTATGAAAATACTTCCTATAGGAGCGTTACGGTAACTTACGTCAAGAAAATCGACAAAGCGTCCTGTTTTTTCCTGACCCATAAGATGAACTGTAATCCCTTCGCTTTTAGCAAAAGCAAAAAACCTGCGGATAGGCGCAACAAGTTTTGAATACTGCGCTCGTATTGATAGCGGACCATCTTTGATAAATAGACAGTCATTCAATATTTCTCGATTACTTTCCCAGTACAGGCGTATTCCGGTGAACAAAAGCATAGTTTCATGGATTAACATGTAGGATGTACCAACCGTCTCCGGAGCAAACTCCTCAGCCATATCTTGATGGAAGCCGAGCATGTCAGTTATCAAAAGTTCACCGCCACAGCTTGTACAGTTACCCTTTTCTGCACCGTACGGCAGCGATGCGGCTTGACTCGGACAATGAGGGCATTTAAAGGGTGGTATAGCCTTTTCTTGGCCGTCCCATTTTTCGTAGACCAACCACTTTAATGTTTCGAGAGGTTCTCCATTTAAGGAGTCATCCTTCATCGACTCGAAGATTACCTCTCTTACAGAGTCTAGGACGCTAACACCGGGTACGCGTACGTTTTTAAGTGGTAGAACTGTTGCGTGATACAGTGCCGCGTCGGTCATGATTTTTTTTAATGCGAATGGGTGCGGATTATTTTTATCAATTTTTGCTAAAGCTTGCTGATCAAGGCGCAGTAACGCGGTCTTGATGAATGACATTTCCTTGCGAGGGACCGAGTCTCCTTTTACTGTTTGGATAGAGCCGTCAACTCCAAATATGATTGGCAGAGGTTCATACCCGGTAGGATACGGCTGCCATATAAGCTCCTGTGAAGTAATGTCCTCATCTTTTGCTGGCAGCTCAAAATTACTGCAGAGCTTATTAACTAGCTCACTTTTTAAAACCTCAAGGTGACCAAGCTTACTGGCTTTTTCTCCTGGGAGTCTACTGCCGGATTGGTACGGCATCTATTCAGTTTCCTGTGATTTTGTTGGCTCAAACTTCTTAGCCTGAACAGGTATAGCAAAACGGTGAGAGCGCGTGAGCATCCTGACGTATCCTGGTTTTTTTGCACTTAAGATGTCTGCGCGAAGACTTTCGTAAGCAATGTTCAGTTTTGCAAGCGCTTCAACCTCATCTCGGGACGAAAGGTGCGCAATAAAGAAGTTTTCTGTTTGTGCTAACAAGTCTTTACTTACCGTTGTAGGTGACTGCGTAGAGTAAACCATACCTATATGGTACTTTGCGCCTTCTTTGGCAAATCGGTTATAGATGGTAGTAACGTCCTTGCTGCTATTAGGGAACAAATTGTGAGCCTCTTCAAAGTACAGCTGAACAAAGTGGTCGCCCAGCTTATTATTACTGAACTTATCAACTTGATGGTTGAACACCGCCTTTGACAATGAGTCGGAAAAGTACGTTACTAAGCTAGGCTCTGCATTTCCTAAGTCTAGAATTACAGTTTGACCTTTATCAAGTAATCCAAGAATTTCATTAATGAAGTCGCCTGCTTGCTTGTCATGGTACTTACGATAAGAGGTGATTATACTTGGTCCACTTCCACTCCTTGGTAGTAGAAATTCCATTAGGTAAGCTAGATCAGCATCCATCTCATTGAAATGTTCGGAAGAGGCGTTATTATGACGATACGTATTAATTATTTTAAATTCATTTACCATGCCCCTAAGTGTCGTTGGAGCGGGTGGAACACTATCGCTTTCAGCGTATGCTGCTTCGCGTAGTTTTTCATTAAATCCTGGGTTGAAGGCCCGTACTGAGGGGTTTGGATAGGCACTAGGTGCCTTTATCCTTAAGTCCTCTTCTTTAGCATCAAAACCTGCTTCGCTTAAGATTGCCCAGAAACACTGGATTTTTCGCACAGCTCTTACCTTGTCCCCAACGGACTCCATGCTTGATATGTCTACAATAGAAGGTAATTGAACGCTCATGAAAGATTTCACATAATTCGAGGTGATATTGTCCAGCCCTAGAAGTTCATCAATAACACTCTTAGCGCTCGTTGGCTGTTCGTAGAAGTTGAGCTTCAACTGCTTGGAGTCAGTTGACTCCTTCTTGGTTAGTGCGTAAACAGTGCATCTGTCACTGTAAGCACTCTTCAAAGAGCTGTTGTTATCTTGAGGGTTATCATTTGCGTACTCTCCATTAATATCAAAAATCAGCTGGCCTACACTATTTTCACTTGCGTATGTCTCTATTAGACTCTGTGCGATAAGCTTTACAATATTACTCTTTCCTAGGCGTGTCTTTCCGAACATAGCAGTTCGTGCGCCTCGAAAATCATCCGTAGATACATTAACGTCAACATTTGGTAGGTTTTTAGTCGGTAGGGGTAGGCGATTTTCAGTAAGGCGTAGTTTACCCATCGCAAACCGATGATCGGTTGGAACTAAACAATTAACTATCAAGTCAAGGAGCGGGTCTGTTGGGGCATAAACCATATACTTATGCGCGCTAACGAAGTTGTTTAAGTCACCCGAAAATTCAACCTCTTTCCTTTTATCAGGATTAGGGTAGAACATGCCTAGAACCTCTGTTTTAAGAGCGCCCCACTGCAGCTCACTCTGAGTGAAGATGTCCAACTCAGGCATTGATTTCTTTTGTAGCTCGAAGTAAGTTTGCTGTACATCTCTTGCTAAAGGTGTTGGAGCTGACTCAAGAACACGCAGTAACGTAAAGTGGGGAGGTAGTTGTCCGTCCAGAATGGCAGGCACCATGATGAGTAACGAATTGCGCGGAACCCCGCCCACGGCAACTTTAAAAGGGTCAGATGTAATGATTGTGGCCTTGTCATAGCCCGCTTCGAGTACGTAACCGACAAAGCGCATTTCATCAAACTTTCCCGCGGCCTCGTTTCCAGCTTCATTATTCAAAAAATCCCCTAAAACACTTAGAGGGTTGTCGCTTAATGCTGCTGTATTAAAAAAATCTTTCACCCAAGTCTGCCTTTCAGTAGTTTGTTATTAACACCTCCCCTGGGTTCTCGTCAATTATTCCTAGACGCGAGCCGGTACCGTGGGGTATTTGTGTTATTTTACAACTTTCCAGATAAAGCCTCAATACGTCAGGGTGTGAAGAGGTTGTCATTGCCCATCGTACGCCGCGCTCACTAGCCGAGTGTAGTGCATCTGAAAGCCGCTGCTGGTCCTTAAAGCTAAAACAGCCGTACTGATAGTGGCCATCGTCCATCTCTTTAGCGCCTGGTTTGTAAGGTGGATCGAGAAAAATGAAGTCACCCTCATTACTCATGTTTATTACATGTTCAAAATCTTTATTTAAGAGCGTTGCGTCCTTAAGGTGACTAGAGACGTCTCTCAGACTCTTTTCCGAAATAGCCCATCTTCGACCTTGTCCGCCATATCCAACGTTGAACTTTCCTTTAGAGTTGTAGCGCCACATTCCTTTGAAGCAAGTCCTATTTAGATACAAGGTTCGAGCAGCTTTTAATTCAAGGGGACCGTCATCTTCGGCACGTATCGCATAGTAGTCTTCTTTCGTATCTGGAAATGATTGAAAATAATCCCACACAGCATCGGAATTAATTTTTAATCCCGCGTAAAGGTTAATTAGCTCTTTGTTCCTGTCGGATAAAATTGCTTTATGTGGAGTTAGGGCAAAGAAAACCGCTCCTCCACCGAGGAAAGGCTCAAAATATGCTCCTTTGATATCATCGGCCACAGGGAGGAGTGGCAGCAAGAATGCAAGCATACGCTGTTTACCACCTGGGTAGCGTAAAAATTTAACATGTGTTGATTTTGGGGCTACTGTTTGCATTTTTTTGTTTTTTAGCTTTTCACTATTGTAGCATAAGCTTAATTGTAATGTTAACTGATGTGTAAGCAAGTTGTTGCCCGGCATTAGTAGATGACTGTCTCGCTCATGGTCGACGGCTCCCTAATCTTCAATGTATCAATGCTATTTAAGCCGCCTTCGACTATGGCATTAAAAAGTTTAAGTAAATTCTGTAGCTCCGCACCAGAAATGGACTTTCGGAAAAATTGTCGCCCATTTGGGCGGCTTTTTCTTTGGCGGCGCGGAGCGCCAGCCAGATGTTTTCAGGGGGAGAAAAAGAATAATGGGCAGCCTTAGGCTGCGCCTGTTTGGTTTTTAGAATGAGGTTTGAGCCAAAGATTTCCTGGCAGAGTTCCTTTTTGGCAAGCAGGTCATCACTCTCGGTAATTCTACAAATAGAATTGGCTGTTGTGACCCACTGGCGAGCAGGTTTGAGCCACGCATTAGCGGCAAGAGTTAGCTTGCCAGATTGCTCTTCCAGCGACTTCTTTTCGCTCAACAGCTCGGCTTTCTTTTGCAGATAAATCTCACGCTCAATATCTTGGTCTAGGTAACTGTCTAGAAGTCGCTGTAACTTGCTTTGCAAGTTAGCAATCTTTGTCTGAGCTGCTGCTATGAATACGCCAGATGTTTGCTCAGCTTTGTGTTCGTCAGTGCCCAGCATTGTCTCGAGTGGCTTTAGCCAACTATTTGGCAGAGCGTATTCATTAAGCAGATCAGACAGCTGCTCGTCCAGCAGCTCCGCTCTAATGTGTGGTTCTGGGCATTTCACGCTTTTGCGCTTTTTCGTGCAGTGGTAGTAGGTGTAGTAGCGAGTAATACCGTTCTTTAGGTGTTTCGGTATGGTATCTGCGGTAACCATCATACTGCACGATCCACAGCGCAATAAGCCGCACAGCGGCTTTGGCGTGTTGGTTTTGGTGGTTCTTTTATGCCTACGCCTGTCAAACACTGCCTGCACTTGGTCAAATAGTTTCTTTTCAACTATTGCCTTGTGTTTGCCCTCATATACCTCGCCACCATAGCGGAAATGTCCATAATAAAAAGGATTGGTCAGCATTTTGGCTATCTGGTCTTTTTTGAGGGGCAAACCGCCAGTTGTTTTTATGCTTTTACTTGCTAGAAAGTCAGCGATATCTTGCAGCCTTTGGTCGCCTTTGGCGTATAACTCAAAGGCTTGTAGGACAAGCGGGGCAATTCGTTTGTCTACAATAATAGATTTTGTTCGTACATCATTTATGTAACCGAGTGGTGCAAGTCCGGGCATCTCACCCCGCCTGACTTTTTGGCGTAGCCCTCTCTTTGTGTTTTCGGACAAGTTGTCTACATAGTATTTGGACTGTCCAAACGCTATTGAGAGCATAAACTTACCTTGGCTGGTGTTTTCAAACCAAAACGTGGGGAACTTTAAGGATTGCAGGTGCGTTTGGTCAAGCAAGTAGATGACTTGTCCGCCGTCGATGGAGTTGCGGGCTAGACGGTCGGGGTGCCATGCCAAAATGCCGTTTGCTTCGCCGTTTTCTATGCGTTTTAGCATACTGCCAAAAATAGGCCTGCCAGGAACTTTGGCGGATTGTTTCTCGACCAACTCATCAATTATTTGTATGCCCTCATTTTTGGCGCATGCTCGCAACTCTACCAGTTGTGCCTCAATGCTTAAAACTTGTTTATCCTCTACATCTGTACTCTTGCGAGCGTACAAAAAGTATTTTTCGTTCATAGTTTTCACCCCCTAAAACTTAAATGACCGTCCTGGTGCAACCAACTTAGGAAACCTAAATTGTCCAAGACGGCCATTAAAGCCCTCAACAAAATAAAAAAGTTTCCTGTAAGTTGGTTGCACTATCATTTTACCAAACATAAACCGCCAATGGCGGCTAAAAACCAAACAGGCGCAGCCTAAGGCTGCCCATTATTCTTTTTCTCCCCCTGAAAACATCTGGCTGGCGCTCCGCGCCGCCAAAGAAAAAGCCGCCCAAATGGGCGACAATTTTTCCGAAAGTCCATTTCTGGTGGACTTCTACAACGAAATCCAAACCTATTTTACCTCAAGAAGTTAAAAACTGAAAGATATAAGCTCAGCCCCGCCGCCTAGCACGGCAAGCCGTGCTGCGCCCCGCCAGAAAAACCGTCCCTTGATTCATTTTTGAATTTCCCTCGCCGTATTTTTCTTTTTAGTTGAAAGGGTTGGATTTTCTGTCATAAGTGACTTGGTTTACTAAAACAGCTTTTGTGGCAAAGGTTGTTGCAAGACGGATATTTTTTGCTATAATTATGCTACTGATTAATTTGAGTTCTCTCTACCTGATCAACACCAAATAATTCTAAAAAGGAGTCTACTATGGACGACCATAAAAAGAATGCCGGTACTGATGAGGTGCTGGCTAAAATCGTAAAGTTTTCGGACAAATACCGTCCGATTGCTGAGGAACTGCACGCAATCATTATCAAAGAAGCACCTACCGCAGAGCCCAGGTTATGGTACGGTATGCCAGGCTATGCGCTGAGTAAAGATGGGCCGGTGGTGCTGTTTTTCCGCGAGGACAAATACATCTCCTTTGGCCTTACCGAAAATGCCAACGTATCCGTTGACGGATTGACAGAGAACGCTTGGTTTTTGACTTCTCTGGACGATGCTTCCAAGCAAAAAATCGCCTCGATAATACGAAGTATTCTTTAACAAAACAGTAGCTCATACGAAAAGGAAAACTTATGGAAAAAAGCAATAAGTCATTGTTTAGGGTTCACTAAACTAATCCGGAACACCCGTATACTTAGAGATGTAAAGCAACTAA
>JAPUDQ010000039.1 GCA_027493025.1 Candidatus Saccharimonadota bacterium
AACAGGCCTACGGTCTGGTGTTATGGGGTATGGGATGAGGTGTGGGGTGGTTTAGGTGTATTTATTTGATAAAAATTCATTTATAGTAGTAAGTATAGCAGACTGCACCAAGAATATTTCACAGCCAAATTTGCCGAGAAACAAGACTTATATCTCATGGAGAAACCAGTTATACTACTAGTAGCTATGACAGTACTTGCCCACGAGGCACTTCCACTATCAAGCTTTATACGCATTATGCTACCTCGGTCATTTATAGACGTGTGAACGGCGTTCTATAGTATCCATGTAGCATCACGAGGTATTTACCTCACTCCACCATCGTTCGCTGACATGACCTGTTCTGGTCGCGCTGTCAGTCTTTTTTAACCCTTAAAAAAGCTTGGAGTATTGCAATGACAAAAAAACACATCAACCTTCCGGTCCAGGTGACTGCGGTTACTTTCAATAAAGATTTTGAACCAGTTCCGCGACGTATCGAGTTTGAAGGCCAAACCCTGACATTTACAGGCAGTGGTATCGGTCTCCGAATCGCCCAAAATGGAGTTATATCCCGTCTCTTTGACATGAGTGACGGCACCGCGCAGTACCGGTTGCGGCAAGACGTATCGCAGTGGACTCTGATGAGTATTACTCGATAGGAGAGGATAAAATGCCCGGTTGTTCTTTATTCGTTTAGTGAACCCAGTACACGATCTAGTGGACAGAAGAAAGAACTTGTGCTATAATAGAATCATCTAGTATGGATATCGGGCTACATCTCTCGCTATTCGTGTAGAAGAGCAGGGGTCACAATCGTAAACCGCTCGATATCATCAGCTCTAATAATCGGCCTCTTATAATGAGCGTCCGAAAAGGAATATTATGAATACATCAAAACAACGCTCAGGAGGGCAGGGACAATCACGCCGTCCTTCTGGCCGGCTTTATACCCAAAAACGTCGCCAAACGCCTGAGGATAGACTTATAGCAACCCTCCAGGAACAGGGAAGTGTCTCCCATAAAAAACCGTCTATGCGGCCTTCATCAACAAAACGATCTTATTCCACTAACCGTAGTTCTTCATCGCGACCTATTAAAGCATTCAAAAAAGTAAAAGGTCGTGGTCAATACATTGATCCGACCCGTTTCGTGAATGCGGCCACCGCAGCCGTCATCGAGACTGTGCATCAGCCGCAACATGTCTTTGCTGATTTTCAACTTAGTACAAAACTCCATGAAAATATTGCTCGAAAAGGCTATACGGTACCAAGCGCTATTCAGGATCAAGCAATCCAACCTATACTTGATGGTCGAGACGCTATCGGTCTCGCGAATACCGGGACTGGTAAAACCGCTGCCTTTTTGATTCCGACAATCGAGAAGATTACCTATATTGAAACTCGACCTTCTGTGTTGATTATCACGCCAACCCGAGAACTTGCCGCCCAAATTGATGATGAGTTTAAAGCATTTTCTCGTGATATGCGCCTCTATAGCGCAGTTTGCGTCGGAGGAGTCAACATCAATCGCCAGATTACCGCAATTAAGCGACGACCACACGTCATTATTGGTACACCGGGACGTCTTAAAGACCTCTTAAATCAAAATGTCCTACAACTTAAAACCATTAGCACTCTTATACTTGACGAAGCCGATCGGATGTGCGATATGGGGTTTTTGCCGGATATCAAACGAATCATCAGCTACGTACCTGAAACGAGGCAAAACTTATTTTTTAGTGCCACAATGACTCCGGCTATCGAATCCTTAATCAAAGAAATGATGAATGATCCGGTAACAATCAGCGTTCGTACAACCGAAACGTCCGATCATGTTGATCAAGATGTCGTCTATGCACGGGATAAAAACCACAAATATGAACTGCTGACTAACATGCTAAGCGATACGGCTTTTGAGAAAGTGTTAGTTTTTGGGGAAACCAAATTTGGCGTACAACGGCTAGCTCAAAAACTATCGCAAGCTGGCCATATTGCTGAAGCAATTCATGGCAACAAGTCCCAGTCCCAGCGTCAGCGCTCACTCGATAAGTTTAAGGCCAATCAAGCAAAAGTACTTGTCGCAACTGATGTAGCCGCTCGCGGTCTCGACATCCCTAACGTCAGCCATGTTATTAACTTTGATCAGCCCCACACCTACGACGACTATGTTCACCGAATCGGCCGCACTGGTCGCGGCGGCAAAACCGGCAAAGCTTACACCTTTGTTGACCCCACTGATGCACAGAAGTAGATTGGCGCTTTGTCATGGCTAGTACCGTTGCAAAAAGTAATAAATTGCATCTAAGCCATTGATAAAATACCCATCGATACGTCATACTAATAAACATATGCTATATGCGGAGATTGGGTAGGCGTGTCTTCAGACAGAACGTTTTGGTATCGACGCTCGACGGAGTTAGCCTTAGTCGTGTCTTTGCTGTTCGCTGCCATATGGCCCCTCTCACAGATTAGAGATAGCTGGTTTCATCCAGCCGGACTTATCGTCCCACCTTTTGTGTCGCTCTCAGCAGCCATCAGCTTTGGCATCAGTGCTTTTGTATTGATCCGCTCATTTCACCACCCTTCACGCTGGTTAGCTTTTTTTGCCTATATCTGCATATTCATAACGTCAAGTATCCTTGTTTTTACGACCGGACATAACGAATCGCCTTTTATCGCCTGGTGGATGATCATTGCCGCCATATCCGGATTATTTCGCCGCTATGGCTTAATGGCCTTTGGTACGGTAACGTTTGGGTATTTCGCCTACTTGTTAACCACACCAGGCAGTTTTGTCGGCGATCTATCACGCATCATTATCATTGTTATCGTACCAACGATGGCGAGCCTCATAATCTGGCGCGTGCTGGCTGGAAGCGCTGAACCCACCAAAGACTACACCGAACTAGCTCAGGAGCTTAATCAAGTTTCAAATAAATCCGAGATTATTATCAATGCGATTGCTGACGGTGTTATTGCAATCAACAATGCCGGCACCATCCAACTGATCAATCCAGCAGCCGAACGAATCATGGGGTGGGGCACAGAGGACGCCAGCGAGCTTGACTATCGGTCGGTTTTTCGACTGACAAACGACAAAGATCAGCAACTTACACCTGAAACTGACCCCATTCGTCATGTCCTTCAGACAAACGAGTCTGTCGCTCGCAATGACCTAACATTACTCACCGGTGCCGGTAAAAAAATGATTATCTCCCTCCTTGTTTCACCACTTGGCGCTATTGGCTCTGGGGCGATTATCGTCTTTCGTGACATTACCAGTGAAGTAGCCGAAAACCGTCAAAAAGCGGAGTTTGTCAGTACCGCCAGTCATGAAATGCGTACACCGGTTGCGGCTATCGAGGGCTACATTAGCTTGGCGCTCAATCCCGCGACCGCCACGATTGATGAAAAAGCGCGTTCTTATCTCGAGAAAGCTCACGAATCGGCTACTCATCTCGGACAGCTTTTTCAGGATCTGCTGGATGTTAGCAAGGCCGAAGACGGTCGTATCAGCAACAACCCTGAACAAACCGATATTGTTGTCCTTATACGAGAAATCATTAACCCGCTGCAAGCCCGTGCTGCCGCAAAAGGACTTACACTAAATTTTGTGCCAGACACCATCAAGTCGGGCGGTAATAGTGTTATTGAGCCCGCGTACTATGCTTCTCTTGACCCCAGTCATTTACGGGAAGTTGTTTCGAACATCGTCGAGAATGCCATTAAATATACGAAGGCCGGTAGTGTTACGGTCGATGTAGGAGGCGATATTGAACATGTCATCATCAGTGTTGTTGATACGGGAATTGGCGTTCCAGCTGAAGACATCCCCCATCTTTTCCAGAAATTCTATCGCGTTGACAATACTGACACACGCGAAATTGGTGGTACTGGATTGGGATTGTACCTATGCCGACGATTAGTTGAGACGATGAACGGGCGGATTTGGCTAGAGAGCGACTACGGCAAAGGAAGCATGTTTTTTGTTGAATTCCCAAGAGTAAAGACCGAAGATATAATTTCCAAGCCCCAACAATCACAAGGAGTATAGATTTTTTGACGCCAACCACGTATAGTAGGAGATAATATGATAAAGATTATGCTTGTCGAAGATGACAAAAGCCTTCGGGAAATATATGGCGTACGCCTACTCGCCGAGGGATATGACATCGTTTCCGCCGGAGATGGCGAAGAGGCGCTCGCAATGGCCATCAAAGAACGCCCTCACCTTATTATTAGCGACGTTATGATGCCAAAGATCAGTGGATTTGATCTTCTCGATATTCTACGATCGACTACCGAAACCAGGAACATAAAAGTCATTATGATGACCGCACTTTCTTCGGATGACCAACGAGTCCGTGGCGAACAATTAGGCGCTGATCGGTATCTTGTCAAATCTCAAGTCGGTATCGAGGATGTTGTCCGCGTTGTGCATGAAGTTTTAGGTGACTCCCCACAGTCAGCAGCCCCTCAATCGCCAGCTCCCGTACCCCAAGCACAACCAGCTCCAGTAGCACCTCAGCCAATGCCCGTACCGATGCCGCCAGCTCCACAACCCCAGCCTATGCCGCAGCCAGAGCCGGCTCCTCAGCCTCAATTCACGCCAGCGCCACCAATAGTAGCACCGCAGCCTCAGACGAGTATGCCATCTTATCAATCGCCAGCTCCCGTACCCCAAGCACAACCAGCTCCAGTAGCACCTCAGCCAATGCCCGTACCGATGCCGCCAGCTCCACAACCCCAGCCTATGCCGCAGCCAGAGCCGGCTCCTCAGGCACCACTACCAACCTCAGCTCCAGCCGCCAATCCGCTTCCAGAACCGCCACCACTTACGCCGCCAGCTGGACCATCACACTCCCGTGTCATTAATCCACTCAACAATCCTGCCGACAAAGCTGTAGACATGAATGATCTACTTGATAAGGAATTGGCTAAACAAACCGGGCTAGATTATCAAGGAGCGCCGACATTTCCAACAACCGCTGAACAAAAAGCGGATATATATGACAAAATTGACGAATTTCAAATATTATCTGCGCCAGAGCCGACCCCAGCTGAAAATATCCCCACTACGCCGCCCGCAACCTTTGACGACGATACAAAGCCCACGGCACCGACTCCATAGCGGATAATAAAACACAATGATTGATTCCATGCGGCTCAATAAGTTTATAGCCCACGCCGCTGGGAATAGTCGTCGTGAAGCCGACCAGCTGATCAAAAAGGGGAGGATACGTATCAACGGACGTATTGCCCGACTTGGCGCCCAGGTTAGTCCAGAAGACGAGGTTTTGCTTGACGGTAGACCACTTACCGCTCAAGCAGTTTATACAGTACTTAGCTTTCATAAACCTATTGGGTACGTCTGTTCACGCCGCAAACAAGGTGAGAATCCGACGATTTATACTCTTATACCGAAAAAATATCACCATTTAAAGCCCGTTGGTCGTCTCGACCGCGACAGCTCAGGTCTTCTCCTTCTCACCGATGATGGCGATCTAGCGCATACCATGACTCATCCTAAGTTTTTTAAAACAAAAGTCTACCAGGTCACTCTTGATCATTCGCTAGAACCACTCCACCAGCAAATGATTAGCGATCACGGCGTGCTTTTAGACGATGGTGTGAGTACGTTTTCGATCCAGCGCAACGAAAAGGCGAATTCATATACTATCACAATGAGCGAAGGACGAAACCGACAGATTCGCCGCACCTTTGCGTCGCTCGGATATCAAGTAATCAAGCTTCATCGCACTCAATTTGGCAATTACAACATAGCCTCACTTGAGGCAGGCGATTTCCAGGAACTAAAAAACCCACGCTAAGGTGGATTATATACGATGTGCGGGGCGTGGTGAGCAGACGAGCTTGTCTACCCACCACACCCGTTGCTCAGGCAGCGGCCTGCTTCTGGCCGAAACCAGTGCAGGCTTGTCGCGAACCAGCGTCAAGCGCCTTGTCATTGGGCTCTGCCTTCGCTTTGGAATGACATGAACATGCACAGAAGTGGCACTCTCGGTGCTTACCTTCCATGCACTTGGCACTTCCGCTGATCCTCGTCATGCGTGATCCTCGATTCGCGGACCGAGGGCCCGACGATAAAAGCCATCGACATGCGGGGGATTGTCGTTGCCCCGTTGCTTGAGCGCCTTCGCTAGCCGATCAAGCGTTCTTGGCGACGGCTCATGCAGGGTCGTTGGGCGATGGCCCGTTGTACCTGCCGGTGTATCTGGATTTGTAGCCACATCGTCTCCTTTGACGAGGTTCACCCGGAGCGACTGCCCAGAGCATACACATATTTTAGAACAAAATAATACTTTTGTAAAATGCTTTTTTCTGGTAAGATGAGTATACCTATGGCAACCAAGATTCCTACCGTCGCAATCGTCGGCCAAACCAATGTCGGCAAAAGCAGCCTCTTTAACCGTCTCTACGGCTCTCAGGAGGCGATTGTTGCCCGTGAGGCGGGAACGACGCGAGATAACGTCATTCGCCGGCTCACCTACGAAAAAATGCCGTTCTGGTTGGTTGATACCGCCGGCCTCAAAACGGCTGAGGACGAATTTGAAGCCAGCATCCAAGACCAGATAGCTGAGGCTACTGAAGTTGCCGACAGCATCCTGGTCGTAGTTGATGGCACTCAGTATCCGAGCGACCAAGATCGTCTAATTGCCAAAAAAGCCCTCCGCAGCAAAAAACCAGTAACACTCGTCATCAACAAAACTGACCTCAAAGGCGCATTGCCGACGGACGAGTTTAAACGACTTGGCATTCGGGACATACTCCGTACGAGCGCTGAGCACAATCAGGGAATTGAGGTACTTTTACGACGAGTCGTCACGACCTTACCTCCAGCCACCGTTCATAACGAAGAAGCCGCAAACATTTTACGGATTGCGTTGATCGGCCGGCCAAATGTTGGCAAGAGCAATCTCTTTAATACCCTCGCCGGTAAGCAACAAGCTATCGTCGCCAATATTGCGGGCACGACCAGAGATGTCAATCGTATTGCTATTCGCTATAAATCCCACGATGTTGAGCTACTCGACACCGCGGGCATTCGCCGTTCCGGCAAGCAAGAAACTGGTATCGAGAAATTTTCCGTGCTGCGAACGATCCAAGCTATCGAAGAGTCTGATGTCTGTTGCCTACTGATTGATGTTAGTGAACTTGGAACCCAGCTCGATCAAAAACTGGCGGGAATCATCAAAGAAGCAGGCAAAGGCCTGATTATCGTCGTCAGTAAATGGGATAAAATTCCCGCTGGTGACAGCAAGGCAGGGGACACTACGGCGGAGCATATTGCCCGAACGTTTGACTTTGTCCCTTGGGCGCCGCTTGTCTTTACCAGCTCCATTACGGGCAAAAATGTCACCAAACTGTTTGATATTTCTCTTGAGATTTATCGCCGACGACAGCAAACGATTAAAACCACTGAGCTTAATAAGCTCCTTCAGCACGCTGTCAGTAAGCACCCACCCGCTGGGCTCAAAAACACCTTTCCCAAACTTCGCTATATGGTTCAGACTGATATCTCACCACCATGGTTTGTTATCTTTGGTGGTAATCTCAAGCTTCTCCATTGGTCCTACAAACGCTATCTTGAGCGTCAGATGCGAGCGCACTACGATTTTATAGGTACGCCGATAAAATTCAGCTTCCGTCAGGAAGATGCGCATAAGAATAAAGACTCATGAAACTAATCGTGGGACTTGGTAATCCAGAAACCGTATATGACGGGAGTCGACATAATCTTGGGTTTTTTATTCTTGATTCATACGCTAATGCAAATAAGTTGCAGTTTCGGTCTAAAACCCGTTTTAACGCAATGGTAGCCGAATTATCTACTGCTAAAGAAAAGACACTCCTCATCAAACCGACTACGTTTTACAATCTATCAGGAGAAGCCGTCCAGGCAATTACCAACTTTTATAAAATCCCAGCGCGCAATGTTCTGATAGTTCATGATGAAATAATGCTACCGATCGGCACGTTTCGCACGCGACTCGGTGGAAGTGACGCGGGTAACAACGGTATAAAATCCATTTCACAGCATATTACCCCTAATACCGCACGCATACGCATCGGTATAAAACAGCCATTACGAGACCAAATTGATGACAAGAACTTTGTTCTTGGACAATTAACCACCGAGGAAAAGGAAGTGATCGGTCAGTTACTACCAGCCATCTCAGAGGCTATCGATACGTTCATCAACGGATCATTTGCCCCCACAACGCGAGTTCAGCGCCCGATAATTGATAGTTAGTACTACTTTGTTGCAATAACAAGTTCTATCTTGGGTTAATTTTTGCAACAATGTCTCATTAGACGTATACTAGAAAGCCTATGAATGAGCAAACTATTCGACAGAAACTAACCGAATCAGGATTACGCGTTACCTATCCAAGACTTGCGCTCATCGCAGAGCTACAACGCAACGAAACGCCGCGAAGCGCCGCCGAGCTAAGTGCAACATTGACGCAATTTCCGCGCTCAAGCATCTACCGCAACTTAGAAGCACTCGAAGAAACCAACCTTATCAAAAGTAGTATGCTCAAATGGGTACGCCGCTATGAGCTAGGCGACGAGCTTGTGCCACACCATCATCACCTCACCTGTACGCAATGTGGAGCAGTAACACAATTTGACTCACCGAAACTCGAGAGACAACTGGTTAACGCTGCGCAAGCTAAGAATTACCAATTACTTTCTCATGTCGTCGAGCTACGCGGCCTTTGTAGGATATGTTCCGGACAGCCAATAGCCTCCGCTAGCATGCTCTCCCAAAGTATCAACACCATGAAGCGTTTGCGTCCAGCCGATCCTATCATGGAGAAACTGAAACATGAAGATCATTACCTGCCTTTTACGGGAGAAGACGAACCATCAGAAAAGCCATAGACCATAGTTCAGCGTGTGCCTCATTGATCATGCTCATCATGAGTTTCAATATGGCTATGATCGTGTGTATTCTGTAGATCATCGCCATGAGAATGGTTAGCACTTGTGAGTATCGTCACGAGAGAAAGCATAACGACGCCAAGTAGAAGCATTATGGCTTGAATATTGCCTTCTCGACGCGGTTTTTCATGAATATCTGGGATAATATCGCTTGCCGCAATATAGATAAAGAACCCGGCCGTAAGCGCCAGAAGCGGCGCAACGGGGATCTGAACCGCCGAACCGACGATATAGGTACCAACAGCCGTTACAACGGTTGCGAGAGCGCTGAGGACATTGACTAGGATGACTTTTTTTGGTTTCATTCCTTTACCAAGCAAAATGCCGAAATCGCCAATCTCTTGTGGCAACTCGTGTGCAGCCACCGCAATACTGGTTGCGATACCCGCCGCTGGATTCAGGAGAAATGCTGCACCTATCGCCACACCATCAATCGCATTATGCAAGGTATCTCCTACAATCACTAAGGCTGTGTGAGTCCGATTTTCAGTATCATGCGCTACATCATCATGATGATGGTGATGAAACCAGCCGAGAAGTCTCTCGAGTACAAAAAAGCTCAAGAAACCACCGATAATATACCAAACCATCTGATGGACATCGTGTCCCTCGATAGCTTCTGGAATAAGTCCCACGAAGGCGGTCGCGAGCAATGCACCCGCACCAAAGGGTAGGGCATAGCGAACTACCTTGCTTCGTACGGCATCAGATTTTATAAGAAGCAGCCCGCCGATCAACGAAACAACGCTGCCAAATGTTGACCAAAATAATACCTGTAGTATGTCCACTTTATTCTCCTTACATTGATTGTAACACTCGTAGCAACTGCTCTATGTCTTGATATGTTGAAAAAACATGACCGCTTATCCGAACGCTATCTTGTATGTCACTTCCAGCCATAACGCAATGATCACCGCCGCGAACTTGAATGTCATTATCCGCTAATATCATCATGACATCAGTCGCCGTATAACCATTTACCCGAAATGAAACAATACCGCTCCCCCTGCAACGCTCCTGACTTTCCGCCGATTGCTCTAAAAGATTTACCGATCGCAGACTCAGCAGCTTCAAAACCAGCTGGTTATGCCACAAGCTAAGATCGCGACTAACGGCAAGCATTCCATACTCCTGCAATATGTTAATCGCTGCAGCGAGACTCTCTATCACCACTACAGGTAACGTATTGGGCTCTACATGAGATCGGCTAACTTGATATTTCTTGGCAATATACAATACGGTCGTACCTGCAAGTCCACCTACTTTTTGAGAAGAAAAGAACAGTCCGTCGCAGCCTAACTGGTGTACATTGATTGGTTCTCGAGCTATGGCCTGAGAAGCATCGACGACGAACCGTGAATTTTTCATCTGTCTTCGCAAATGCTCGATATCATTCTCCGAACCAAAAATATGATGTATATAGTTTGCAACCACCACACCGCCCGTATCTCGTACAGTATCATAGTCGTACTCTCCTGACATCGCATATCGAAGTGAAGAAGTATCGGTTATTGCAAAATAATCATTAATAGCGCGGTTGACACCTGAATGATCGTCAGTACAATACTGGGCTGTCTGACCTGACCACAACGTTGCTATTACTTCAATGCAATGTCGCGTACTTGACATAAAATATATTTCATCAGAGTCCGCACCAACAAAACTTGCTATCGTGCTACGAGCAGCCTCTACACACGTGTACGCCTCAAGCGACCCCGCATAGGCCGCCTTACCTGGTGTGCCAACGTGAGTTTTCATATCATCCACCACACGCTGAATTACCCGTTCATGAAGAGGAAAAGCAGCGGCAACATCAAGATGCACAACGTCTTTTAAGGCTGGGTATGCCGTCCTCTCAAGCACGGGTTCAGCCCCTTTCATAAGGCAATCCAGAGGCTCGCCAAGCCATAAGCCCGCCAGCAAGACTATAGGCTTCAACCCCTTTATCTCGGAGTAATTTTGCATAGATGCTACTCCGATCACCACGAGGACACACAAAGAGTACCGGCTTATCGGATGGTAGCGGATTGCCCTCAAGTAACATCTCCCTGAGCAGCTCTTCGGGATAGCACGCTGAACCCTTCAAGCGAAAATGGCGCATTGGCTTCAGTCCGCGGATATCAACCACAAGTGCTGATTCTTGCTCAATCCACAACTGCGTTTCAGGTGATGGCTGTTTTTCAAGCTCTAATCGATCTTCATCTGATACACGCACTGTAAATACCCCCGTATCACGCTCGATACCAAACCGTTCCGGGCATCGTTGCATGATATACGACATATACGGCTCGAGCCTGTCACATGCCACCACTACAGCCGCCTGCTTACTTCCATCCGCACGCGTCGTATCATGCTGGGTTAAGTATTCAAGCGCAGCTGCAAAATTGCCGCCGGTGGTTGGCCCAGCCAAGACTCCTTCGCGCTCAACCAGTTGCCATAGAGCATTAAGTGCGGCGTGCGAATCAACTTCAACAATCTCCTCATAGGCGCTTTTATGAAATAAAGCAGTTTCAAATAACTCTGTCTTATTGCGTATTCCTGGAAGAAAATCACTCGGATGCGCCACGACGCCAATAAATTTGGTTGTTTTTTGGTGCTTACGAGCATACTCGACAATACCACCGCTTGATCCGGCTGTTCCAACACCCGTAATACAGACGTCAACTTCACCAAGCTCGTCATATAATTCTCGTGCCGTTGTCATTTCATGGGCTGCTGGATTAGCAGGATTTGTGTACTGCCTGGTATGTATATATTTATCTGGTTGCGCATCGACCATCCGATCGATCACCGCTACAGCATTGTTCTCATCATCCGGATCAGGACATTCTGACCGTCCAGGCAAATTAATAAGTTCTGTTTGGAGATAGGTTAGTTGCTGAGATACTTCCGGAATCTTAATCCTATTGGTAACACTCGTCAGGCGAACGCCGTGACGCAACGCTATCATCTGTAATGCCTTTGCCGTATTACCGCTTGAGCTTTCAATAAGGTTTCCATCAGCTTTTTTAAGGGCGGCAAAATCAATTTCTTTCGTTAGCCATAATGCGGTGCGATCTTTAATCGAACCAAACGGGTTGAGGTATTCAAGTTTAATATATATGTCAGTCGATCGTAATCCATACTGAGCCCCGTCGATTTTTAAAAGCGGCGTGTTCCCGATAAGTTCTTCGATATTTTCAACAATCATAATTCATCCTTTTTTATTGATATGCCATCAAACCAGTATCGCGCCGGCAACGGGTACCCAATCGCATACGAAGCACTGAACTCAGTACTGTAGGCACCCGTATGCGTAAACAAAACTACATCACCGACTTGTGGCTGCATGGCGAATGTGATAGGACGATAAGAGAGGTAGTCCGTCTCCATACATAAATGCCCAAGCAATCCAACCGTTACGTCCTCCACGTGGCGTTCATGATCTGCTACCAGCAAGAGCGGATCACCTATATGTTCGCTATCGGCAAAACAAAGTTGATTCCTTCCCATATCAACAATGAGCCACTGCTGTCCATCACGCCAAACTATATCGATAATAGAAGCCGCTACAACCCCGCTACCTGCGGCGATTGCGTTACCTGGTTCAAGCCATAGTTCAATCAGGTTATCACGCAAATATTCAAAAAGTTTCCCACCAGGACCTTCAGACAGCAAAACTTGCTTCAACTTATCTACACCAGCTTTGCCCGGAGTAAAATCAATACCAGATAGCTCTCCATAGAACCGTCCTTCACGACGGTGAATTCCAAACGATTTACGCATAAATGTTGCCTCATGAGTTCCACGAACCACGCTAGACTTAAGGTGGTCCTCAAACAGTCGTAATTGGTCATCATGTAAACCATATTTATCCCCATAACCGCCCCCAATATCAAGTACGGTCGCATCTGAGAACCCATCATTTTGAAGAGATAGCAGGATATCTGCTGACAGCACTATCGCTTGAGATCTCTCCTGAACAGACTGTGAGTCAAGATGGAATGCGACGCCGCGTAACCTGCAGTTTGATTTTTTCAGTAAGGCGATTGCCGCCGCAAGGCTCTCTTGATCAAACCCAAAACGGCTTTGCTTTTGCACGCCAGGAAGCGAGATCAATGATCGCCCAAGCCGCAAAACGACGGAGATTACGCCTGTCCCCATCATTTCATGCAAACGTTCTAACTCACTGTAATTATCAATGACAATTGTCATATGAGGAGTCTCGATCAGCTTCTTTAAAAAACTTGTCTTTTTGGGTCCTGTCGCTATAATCGTCCGCGCTTCATAGCCAATCTGTTGTGCGCGAGCCAGCTCATCCTCAGATGCTACGTCAATACCGCTATACTTTTGAAGCGCAGATAACAGTGCGGGACTATGTGACGATTTTTGTGCAAAAAAGATGCGGCAATCAATCCCGAGCTCACTCACAGCTGATTGCATCTGCTGCACTCGCTCTATCGCATTTTGCGGCAATGTCACTGATACGGGGCGGTCTTCAGATTTCGTAATAGCAATGAGATCTTCTTTTCGATCCAGCAGTGACACCATGTCTTTTGTAAGTGCAGGTTTTAACATCCGGGGATATACTCCTCATCTATCTGATCTTCCATGCCAGTCCGATAACTTCCCGCCACCCATGACTCCCGCGTCACCTGTCGATGAAGCTCCACTAAACGTGTATGTAAATAGCACGGATCATGTTGCGCCTTTTCAATATGCTTACCTAGCTTGTAAAATGTCTCCTTTGACTGTTCGTCCAACTGCTCAAGAGAAACCGGCTGGTCGGCAAGCCGTGCTGCTACCATCGACTCACTGAGCGATAAACACCCAATGAGACGAGATGGGTCAATAGCATTTTTGATAAAATCTCGCTGAATACTGAACTGTGTTTGATTACCCAACACTACTACCCGATCTTCAATCCCAGCTGCCGCTGCAAGGCTCATAAATCTCGTAAACACATCGACACCTTCACGCTCTGGTTTAATAACAAATACAAGGAGGTCATGTAAAAATAGCGTCGTTCCAAACGCATCATTACCAGCCACCGAATCTGTAATTAAGCAATCTTTTGTGTCAAGAAAACTATGAGAGATCATATTTTCTGCTACTGATTGCGTAGAGTGGTGACATGCTGTACCAATACCTTCAGACTTATATGATCCAAGAGTAAAACTATGCGAAAATTTACCAAATGGACGGCCATATCGTCTCGTCAAATAGTTGTCTGGTGCTAAGCGCCATTGTCCCGACGCATATCCAGGTGGGGTAGTATTGAGAAACTCATCTGACTTCACTCGCAAATTATCTCCTGCAAGATACCGCCATATATCCTCCACCGACTGCTTGTTCGATAACTCAGGTTTTTGTGCTTTTACAGGCAGGAGGTTAGCAGTCTGACTATTAACATCGACGTCCAAGACTGCCGTTCGATAGTCTTTTTCATCAAGAAAAAGCGCAGTCAACGCCGAGAGGGTCGTCTTACCACTCCCACCTTTTCCAAAAAATCCAATTCTCATACCGCACATGGTACACAAATAGAAGTAGTTATTGCAAATTTGTTGCAATAACTACTATTGCTGCAACAGCTGTCAATCAAGAAACTAAGCACAATCAAAAAGCGCCAGGTAAGGGTGGGCATCACCTGGCGCCGTTTAACCCTTCAACCCACCCCAGTAAAAAACAGCGAAGCGTCATGGTCATATTCATATACGTGACCTGCGCCTGGAAAACCAATACGTTATATTCGCAATTTGTTTCCTACCTGATCGGGATCCTTGCCCGAAGACAAGGGGTTAAAGGGGTTAGTATGCATACCGGGGTTATTGCAACAAATATGCAATATGCTTAAAGTGGAGGGTAGAAAACTTCAAACGCCGATATGCAACCTAACAAAATTCTTATAGAATAGTGTTAAATGGGGTATAAGGTACAGTAAGTTTCCTCGCAGAAAACTTATCAATGGCTATATTAGCACGTATTTAACATAATGTCAACACTTTTTTGCATATTTCACTATGAAAATCAATAACATTGCACCAGATGACCATCCATTTCTTCAGAGGTTATCAACTATTGTCGAAAATCCAAAAAGCTTATACTATATCGGAAACCTGCCCGAGGACGATTGTACACGCGTCGCGATTGTCGGGAGCCGCCGGCCAACAACCTATGGCCGAACCGTTACCGAGCAGCTCGCTCGTGAACTCGCACGCCGTCAAGCCATCATACTCAGCGGTATGGCTCTTGGAGTTGACGCCCTAGCTCATGCAGCAGCTATCGCTGGAGGCGGCCGTACGATAGCAATTCTACCGAGCGGGCTAGACGACCCCTATCCCAAAACAAACCACGGCTTGGCACGGCGGATACTAAGCTCTGGCGGGGCGCTTATCTCTGAATACCCCGAAGGCTATCGGCCACGCTTGTATGATTTTTTGCGCCGCAACCGCATAGTAAGCGGTCTCAGCGATATCGTAGTCGTCGTCGAAGCTAACCTGCGCAGCGGTACAATGAGCACCGTTACCCAAGCACTTGACCAGGGAAGAACAGTTTATGCGGTGCCCGGACCAATCACGAGCCCACTCAGCGCCGGCTGCAACCGTCTTATCGCTCAGGGTGCGCGACCTCTTACGGGTGTTGATAGTTTTCTCGAAGAAATCGGTCTGACTGGCCCGCAAAAACTTATCTTTGGCGAGAATGATGCAGAAGCTACATTGTTGCAATTGCTGCAATCTGGCGTATCTGATGGTGATGAGCTTCTTACTAAAAGTCAACTTGATTATGACACGTATACGACAACGATGACCATGCTTGAGATCAAAGGCATAATTCATGCTTGTGGTGGAAATCAATGGCGATTGTAAATAAACTTCTTTTACCATTTACACTAGTTTCATGACACTTATTTTTACTAAAAATACATCTATGTACTTTTGACCGCAAAAGTACCAAAGTCGGGGTCCCCACGAAACATGTTTCGTGGGGTGATAGTGTCTCAGGGCTGTCCTCATCATCCCAGGAATCTCAGGTATGATTCCTTGTTTCCATATCCCTCGCTTCTTTGGATGATTGCGGGCGCCCCGAACCCTGTAGCGACAAACGTCCCCCTTTCGACTATCTCGATTCGGATGTTGTCCAAACGAACAATCAGACGAGTCGAGATGGGAGGATAGGGGTCATTCCCGGCGCTGCGGCTAAAGTCGATGCGGCGGACCGCCATCGCGATCTAGTCCGCACGAACCAGGAGCTGATCGAGAGCTACCCTCACCTCTTGGGTAGCGGCGACTTTGCCTGGGGCGACAGCGCCTACTACATGGGAGCCGTCGCTGGAGGCAGCGGCCTGACCTGGCGCCAAGATGCCAAACTCGGCAACCTGGCGCTCCAGGTGGTCATCGACCGCGTCAACGCAGAGCGTGCTCGCTGGCTCAAGGAACGCCGAGCCAATGGCCGCTCCCACAGCTGGCTCAACCAGAAAAGCCAGCCCGGTGAGGAGTATCTCGCTGTCCGCAAGAGCCTCGAGTCCGGAGAGGGATGGGTCACGACCGCGCTCTGACGCGCTCCGATCCATCTCTTTACCCGAGCAAGCGGGCCCCGCATCATGCGGGGCCCGCTTCAATTGAGGGGTTATTTGCATTTTTATAATTCCCGCGGTAGTATGAGTCACTGTATCATTAAACGTATATACTAATAGGAACTATGAGCAAGAATCTAGTTATTGTTGAAAGTCCGGCCAAAGCCAAGACCATCGAGAAATACCTCGGCAATGATTTCACCGTGCTTTCAAGCATTGGTCATATCCGGAGTATTGCCAAGAAAACCAAGGACGGCACGCCACCAATTGACGTCCAAAACGACTTTAAGACCGTTTACGAAATCGATAGCGAGAAGAAAAAGATTATTGCCGAGCTCCGTAAGGCCGCAAAAGCCGCCGAAACTGTGTGGCTCGCAACTGATGAGGACCGTGAAGGGGAGGGGATTGCCTGGCATCTCTGCGAGGTTCTTAAACTTGATCCGAAAAAAACTAAGCGGATCGTCTTTCACGAAATTACTAAGGACGCCATCCAGCATGCCGTCCAGAACCCACGCACTGTTGATATGAGCCTAGTAGAGGCTCAGCAGGCGAGGCAAATCCTTGACCGAATTGTAGGATTTGAATTGAGCCCTGTCGTCTGGCAAAAAGTCCCTGGTGGCAAATCAGCTGGCCGGGTCCAAAGTCCGGCCGTGCGCTTGCTCGTTGAGCGCGAGCGCGAGATTACCGCCTTTGTCGCCAGTTCACAGTATAAAATAACCGGCTTGATGCGACACGGAAGCGGTGACATCAAAGTCGAGCTTCCTGAACGCTTTGCTAGCGAAACGTCCGCTCATGACTTTCTGGCAACCCTAGACGGCACAATGCATATCGTCAGCGACATTATCACGAGTCCAAGCACTCGCAACCCCGCCGCGCCATTTACGACCAGTACCCTCCAACAAGACGCCAACAGCAAGCTCGGTTTTGGCAGTAAAGCTACCATGGCAAGTGCGCAGAAACTATATCAGGATGGCAAGATCACGTACATGCGTACCGACAGCCTTAACCTCAGTAAGCAAGCTATTGCTGCCGCTGTATCCTACATAGAACAAACGTATGGTAAGAATTACGTCCAAGTGCGTACCTACAAGACCAAATCCGCTGGAGCACAAGAAGCGCATGAAGCCATTCGTCCGACAAATATGGCCATTAGTGGAATCGAGCTCGGCAGTAAATTCAGCGAGTACGACCAAAAACTTTATGACCTTATCCGTAATCGGACTCTTGCATCCCAAATGGCTCCCGCTAAACTTGAAAAGACCACGATAACCATACAGACCAGTCCGCGACCAGCTGGAACCACCGCGCATTTTGAGGCTAAAGGGGAGGTTGTTATTTTCCCGGGGTTTTTGAAAGTCTATGGTGGCGGCAAAGACGACACCCTGCTACCACCACTCCAGCAAGGAGACAAACTTGATCTCATTTCCGCTGAAGGCCGCCAAACCTTTGCCCGGCCGCCCGCTCGCTACACCGAAGGCAGTCTCGTTAAGAAACTTGAAGAGCTCGGTATCGGACGACCGAGCACTTACGCGACGATCATTAACACCATTCAAACTCGCGGCTACGTCGTCCGCGGTGAAAGCGAGGGGACAGAGCGTGACGTTATCGTACTCTCCTACAACCCTAAAGGGCAGAAAGCTAGCTTCTCTGAGTCAACTTTGGCAAGCCCGAACTCTTCGGGCCGTCAACCTGAATCGGCGAAACCCGAAGGCGAAGCCGGTTTTCCAGCCGACAGCGTTGACGGTGCGGAGAGTTCACGGCGCGCGCCAACCAGCGACGAAGAAAAGCTAGCTTCTGGAACCCTAATTCGTACAACCGTCACTGAAAAAACCGGTGCTGATCGCGGCAAACTCGTCCCAACCCCCGCGGGCGAACTGATTGCTGACTTTCTAGCTAACCACTTCACCCAAGTCGTGGACTATGGCTTTACGGCTCGTGTCGAAAAAGACTTCGATGACATCGCCGAGAATAAACTCGCCAAAAGCGCCATGCTCTCGGCATTCTACACTCCGTTCCACAAGCTCGTTGAGGAGTCTGGAGCCATCGACCGATCGACTGTTGGCTCGAGTCGCGAAATCGGCATTGACCCCAAATCCAAGCAGCCGATCATCGCACGCTTTGGTCGTTTCGGCCCCATGCTTCAACTTGGCCAAACGGTAGAAGGTGGCGAAAAGCCTAAATTTGCGCCAATGCCATCTGGTGCCAAGATTGAAACGGTCACCCTCGAACAAGCCCTTACGGCATTTGAGCTGCCTCGTCTCGTCGGACAAACCGATGATGGAAAGGACATCAAGTCCAATATCGGTCGGTTTGGTCCATATATACAGATCGATAAACTATTCGTTAGTATCAAACCGCTTGATCCACATGACATAACCCTTGATGAAGCCAAAGAACTCTACGCCGCCAAGCTAAAAGCCGAAGCCGAAAAGAACATTGCTGACTTCGGGGATGACATCAAAGTGCTTAATGGCCGCTACGGTCCCTACATTACTGATGGCACCAAAAATGCCAAAATCCCGAAAGATACCGACCCCAAATCAATCACTCATGAGCAAGCCAAACAAATCCTCGCTGAGGCTCCCGCTAGTAAAAAACGCTTCCCGCGCAAAAAATAATCCGAACTCTCTAACGAATATTTACCGCCGGACGCTCTTCGAGATTAAAATATTTGTCACCGCTTTTTATACGAGTAGCTACCGAACGTTTTCGACCGACAGAAATATACGGTACAGCTGCCTTAAATGCTGGGCCGATCCTCCCGATTTCCGAAACACGTTTAAGCACCTGCTTGCCCCAATAATCTCGCACCACTCCATCGCCATGGTCACCAAGTCGTTCGTGAATTGCACGAAGAAATAATTCACGTTCCCGATCAGTTTTTTCATTCTTAACTATCTCTGCAACCACCGAAGCATTGCCCGTCTCAAGCGCCATCAGCATGTCGTCGCTGAAATACATCCCCATACTACCAGTACTATGTAGATCTACAACCATTCCACTTGGCTGCTTTGGATCAATCTGCTTATTATCCGTCGTATCGATAAACTTACTCATCATCGCCATAAGCGTTTCCGTACACCCCTCTTGATAGAGTAATGAGGGCTGAGACTGTCCCCATGGGCTACGTGATTTTGTCAAGAGACGCTGTGCGCGAACGACACGATCAACCTGCACCGGTGATTTGCCCGAACGCTCAAGAAATCGCCGCATAAAAAGTGGGGTTGCTCGAAACTCCCCTTGACCAAGAAAGGAAGTGCCATCTTTAGCTATAATATCCTCCAGAGCGTCATGAGTCAGAATGGAGAAAACTTGTAGATAAAGGTGCTCACGATCAGGCTCTCGTCCTTCAATACATGCCACCTCATCCCATGCCTGCTGATATATGGCCGCACCGCGGACTGGATGAGTCACATAGCTAACACCATTATTTTGACGAGTTTGCCCGCTATGAGCCGCCTCTGCAATGATATAGCCCGCAACAACCAACGGGTCCGTATCGTCATGTATCGGCGCTCCAATTCGCACCGCAAGCTCCTCACGCATCCGCCCACTGTACGGATCTAGAGTAGCCTCAACAGCAGCTAGAACATCATCAACCGCCTCACTAATATCAAGCTCGACGTGTTCTCGAATCTCCCTTACACGAGATTTTGATACACCGAACATCTTCGCCATCTCAGCTTCGTTCTCTTTTTGGACATTTCCCAGATGAACCCACTCCGCAACAAGCAGGTCTCGTCCCGTCAACAACTCTGTCTGTTTTTCAGTTTCGACTAAACGCAGGTCTGTTTTGGAACCAACGACGTGTTTGCTCGCTTCAAGACATACGCTAAGAGCAGTATCTGCCATACCGCGAATCACTCGCGCCTGCACCGGTACGGTACGGCGCTCTTCAAGTGTCGAAATAAGATCATCCAATGTTTGAGTCTGTCCATCTCCAGAGCGTAAACTTTCCCCAGGGTAATAAAAGGCTTCAAATTCCTGCTGGTTGGTATAAGGAGTAGACAGGGCTATCATAGATATAGTTTTATATTATATAACAAAATATACATTTTGTAAATATACTATTGTTTCATCAGAGCCAATCATCAGTGGGTAACGTAATTTGTTTCAATTATACCATCCCAAAATACTATTTACCATAAGCGTCTAGTATGTGCTATAATAGTCGACATACAGAAATGATGTGGTGAAATAAGTATAATTAGTATAATTTCTGTTGACGTTTTATCATTTATGTTCTATAATCATATATAAATAGTGATATTAACCCTAATATTTGACTAAAAGGAAAATCTAAAATGAGTGAGTCTCTCCAAGATGCCAGTTCAACCCTTGACACGGGGAGCGCCGTTCAGCGTATCTTGGATAGTGTCGACCGTGATCGAGAGCGGGAAATTATTTCACGACGTTTTGGACTGACCGATCGTAAAGAAACACTAGAGCAAATTGGTGATTTGCTCGGCATTACTCGAGAGCGTGTCCGTCAACTTGAAAAGGCTATTCTCATTCGTTTAAAACTGGCGGCAGAAAAAGATACCGAAAATGTTCAGGTAATCGAAAAACACATTATCCGTCATCTCCATGAAATGGGAGGTGCGGCTAAAGTCAATGATCTGACAACCAGAGTTCATCCAAACCCTTCAGAGCGTGATCATGCCCATGTCGCCTTTATTGCTGAGTTAGCGCCCAACCTAACCGTACTCAGCGAAAATGACAACTATCATCATGGAGTAGCTATTCGTGATCGAGCCGACGAGAAAAAACTTCGTTCTGACGTCGATACAATTGTTAAAACCATCAAGGAACATGGCGAACCGATCTCGATTGACGAATTACATAGCAAATTGGATCATGAACATCCAGACCAGGTTCGCGCTGTAGCCAGTCTAAGCAAAAACCTCAGCTCTCTTAAAGACCAGTGGGGTCTCCATAAATGGCCGACCGTAAATCCTAAGAATATTCGTGACAAGATCTACGTTATTCTTCAGGATAATGGTAAACCAATGCACTTCAGCGAAATTGCCCGTAGCATCAAAGACAGTGATTTTAAACGCAAAAATGTTACCACTCAAGCCATTCATAATGAGCTTATCAAAGACAAGCGCTTCGTGCTTATTGGCCGAGGTATCTATGCACTCAATGAATGGGGCTATAAAAAGGGGACTGTAAGCGATATTATTGCTGATATTCTGCGCAAAGAGGGTGGTCCATTGACACGCGATGAGATTATTCGCCGAGTTCTTAAACACCGTCAGGTAAAAGAAACCACTATTTTACTTAATCTCCAAAGCAAGCCTGAATTTAAGCGTGTCGCGAAAGCAACCTATAGCTTGGCAGAAACCGAAAAGGCTGATCGCACACACATTTCAGCCAAAACGGCAGCTGCTTAGCTTATAGCGGTAATCCGTTTGCGATTTTATGCATTTTCAGCGACAATAAGGAATGATATATGGGCGCTTTATTAGGTTTTTTACTCAATCTGTTGCTACAGTGGTACGTCTGGATCCCACTCGTGGCAATGCTCGCATACCTGACATGGCGTAATTACCGAGCAGCTGACCATATCGAAAACACAGAGACATCGTTGCTTATTCTGGAAATCCCGAAGGCAAATGACAAGCAAGAACTGGCTGCCGAACAAATGTTTGCAAGTCTCCATGGTATATTGCGTGATAAAAGAGAGCTACGGGAAAGTGGCGGCTGGCAAGAACACGTGGGTTTTGAAATTGCCGCTGTTGGCAAGCTGATCCGATTTTACGTCTGGGTGCCGAAACACTTGCAGAATTTTGTCGAAGGGCAGATCTATGCGCAATATCCAACAGTTCAGATTCATACTGCCGACGAAGATTACACCAAGCGGCATTTTGAACATACCGTAGTTCACACTGCTGAACTAACGCTCAGCGATACTGATGTATTACCTATCAAAACATTTCAAAGCTTTGAAGTGGACCCTCTTGCGAGCATTACCGCGACTTTAGCTAAACTTGATGATTATAACGAAGAGGTTTGGATACAGATTCTCGCACGACCAATTCCGGATGAATGGCACAAAAATGGTAGCTCGTATGTAGATCGCGTACGAAACGGTAGTGCTGGAATAAATTTCGGAGACTTTAGTTATTTCCTCAAAATCCTTGAGGCACTCTGGACACCGCCAAGTGGCGGTACAGGGGAGGGGGCAAAGCCCAAAGAATTAACCGAGCGTGAAAAAACCCGTATTGCCGAGGTTGAGAAGAAATCTACTAAACTTGGCTACCGAGTTAAGATTCGTATTGCCTATCTTGGCGAGGATTCAACTGCAGCCAAGTTACGTATGCAAGCGATCGTGGGTACTTTTAAACAGTTTAACTCAACCAACCTCAATGGGTTTCGTATGACGCGTAGTAGCTTTAAGCGTGATGATCTCGCACCCTATACCGCCCGTTTGTTTACTGATAGAGGTTTTATTCTCAATATCGAGGAGCTCGCCTCGGTGTACCACTTACCGCATACAAACGTCGAAACGCCAAATATTGTCTGGGCGAGCACTAAAACAGCAGAGCCACCCTCAAAGCTTCCGGTTCTGACAGGAGATAGAGCGTTTGATGAACAGATAAGTGCTTTCGGTATGACGAATTTTCGCGGCATCAATCATCAGTTTGGTTTGTATCGGTCAGACCGGTCTCGTCACGTCTATATTATTGGTCAAACTGGAGCAGGAAAATCAGGGCTTCTCGAGCTATTTACGCTTAGTGATATCTACCACAACCAGGGCTATGCAATCATTGATCCACATGGCGATTTTGCGGTTGACAATCTCAAGTTTATTCCAGAAAACCGTATTAAAGATGTTGTGTATTTCAATCCAGCTGATACAGCATATCCGCTTGGTTTTAATCCTATGGAAGTCCTGGATCCTAACCTGAAAAACAATACCAGTTCAGAAATCATTGGGGTCCTGAAACGGATGTTTGGCGAAAGCTGGGGGCCGCGTCTCGAATATATCTTGCGCTATACCATCCTGGCTCTTCTCGACCACCCCAACACTACAATGCTCGATATTACCCGAATGCTGACCGATAAAAAGTTCCGCAAAGAAGTTCTTCTCAGCTGTCAAGATACGGTCGTACTAAACTTCTGGAATATCGAGTTTGCCAGTTGGAACGACAAATTTCAGGCCGAAGCGGTCGCTCCAGTCCTCAATAAAGTCGGTGCATTCACGGCTAATCCGATTATTCGCAATATCATTGGTCAGCCCAAATCAACGTTTAATATTCGTCAATTGATGGATGGTGGTAAAATTCTGGTCGTCAACCTCAGTAAAGGGCTTATTGGCGAAGATAATGCTAGTATTCTCGGTTCATTCATCGTTACGAAAATCCAACTTGCCGCCATGAGCCGCAGCGATATCGAAGACATTGAAGATCGTCGACCATTTTATCTATATGTTGATGAATTTCAAAACTTTGCTACTGATTCTTTTGCCACAATTCTCTCAGAGGCACGAAAATATGGCCTAAATCTAACCGTCGCAAACCAATACATATCTCAGATGAATGAAACGGTCCGTGATGCTGTCTTTGGTAACGTCGGTAGCATGATCTGCTTTAGAGTTAGCGCTGATGATGCACCGATTCTTGTCAAGCAATTTGAGCCACAATTTGAGGCAGGGGACTTGCTGCAAATGCATAATAGAAACTTTGTTATCAATATGGTCATAAAAGGCGAGAAGACACCAGCCTTTAGCGCTACCACTCTCGCTCTGCCTCAGGCCGGTACAAACCACCTTGAACGCATTATTGCGCATTCTCGTGCTCTCTACTCACGCGATCGAGCTATTGTCGAAGAAGAAATACGCTCCGTCATTGCCCCAAATCAACTCCAACCAATAAAACCAGTACCACAAAATACCCCTAAAGCGTGGCCTATCCAAGGTGGTACAACAGTAGCCGAACAATCCAAGCAAACACAAAGTCTGATTATGCCACCTGCTGTAGTGCCTCAGACCGCTTCAGATCAACGACTAGCTCAGTCACCGATACCGTCGCCATCAGCCGTAGAACCGGCTCAACAACCCCCCAAACGCAAACGATCACGTAGCCGTAAACGTCGTCGTAGCACCCCTGATGAGACAACCAATACTATAGCTGCTGCGCCAGCAACACAGCCCGAAATGCAACAAACATCACCACAATCATCAGAGAAACCTCAGTTGAATACCTCGACAAGCACGAAACCGGATAAGCAAAAAAACAATGAGCTAGCCATAAAAAAAGATCTGAAACAAGTTCCATCTACAGCTTCAACACCACCCAAAGACCCAACAGAGTTACGTATTCGTTAAAGAAGGGGATAGCTAGCCTCCTACTGTTTCGTTTCATAATGATAAAACAATATACGTCTCCGTAAAAGAACATAAATAGAACTTATCAAATACCGCCATTTCTGTATTAAAAGCTATAGTCACTTTTTTGCATACATTTTATAAATAGTATGTAACTACAAAAGCCACATAGTAGGAGGCGGCGGCAGCAAACAACAGCATAGAGAAGACGAAAACTACATCTAAAATGTCCGTATCCCAATAATTACACTAATACTTTTACGAATATTGAATATATAGTTTATGTCGCACAATATATCTTTTACGACATATAAGTTTATTGTAAAGGTTATCTTATCATCCATCTATCTCATATAAAATAGGGGGTGTATTGAGTAAAGAAGTCGTCTTTTTTCCTATGCGTTCACTACAGACTATACTTTTATGTTTGAAGTTCTACTGCACTTTTGCCCACAAGCACTATGAAGTAGGTCAATGTAGCAGCGTTTTATAAATGTGTTGTAAACACTATCTATCCATACGTTGTAAACATTTGACATTATAAGTAATTTATTTTTATACCCCCACTACCCCTCTATATTTGCATTTTTATAATTTTATATTTTTGTATAGTTTTTCTCGCGACAGCAACGTCAACAATATCAGAACAAATATAGAACATTTGTAGGTGAGTAGAGAAGCCTTAGCTCTTTCATATTACCGATAGAAAGCCTTGCCCTCTAATCTAGCATCAAGATAGCGAGGCGTCACTCCTTTGGAATCAAGAAACCGTAACGCATTACGTATGTCAGTGGCCTGCCCTATTGGTTCCCTGTCGCTATGGAGACGAATACGAAACGGATATTTCTCCAGCACAACATTAATCTCTTTTAGGCTAGTGGGTGGGATGATGACCTCCTTTACTGGCCCGACCGTATTTGATAACTCACCGACTGTTTTACCAATAAAGCCAAGTGTTTTTGTTGAAGCGACTGACTGTTGCATAGCTAGAGGTAGCCCGGATTCATCTTTTACCGAAAGCGATGGCTCCAATTCTGGCTTGCGTAAAAAGGCTACTCCACTCTTATCGACATAGTATGTCGCATTATGTAACTGCCATCGAGCAATGGCTGTGCGGAATTTAATAGTCACTGTATCTGTAAAAAATCCCGAATCTTGTAATACTACCGCCTCTACCTCAGGTGCTTTTTGATTAACATACCTCGTAAGCTCATTTGCGTTAAGAAGCGGCTGAAGACGCTCTAGGGGGTGGGTATTTAAATAATCATTAACATACTCAAGGTACAGCTGTGCGTCTGGAAAAGTATACTTAGTCGTAATACGAGCCGTATATAATCGCAATACCCCGAGACTTATTAGTGTCATACTAAGCGAGATCATCAGTATGACACTGATTTTGCGACGATGCGCTCGAAGATCATGTTCTTTGAGCCGTGGTGAACGAAGCTGTGCGGCAGCCTCAGTGGCAGCGGTAATCCGTGAAGACACGCTACCCGTCAATGTTCGGCTGCGACGGAATAATGCTTGTGCTTGTGCAGATGTATTCTGTTTTGGATGCCGGACTGCTTCCGTACGTTGCCTGCGTGAAATAAAACCCACCCCTACCCTCGCTTTATTACATTACGAATAATCTTTGCTAAGTCCGCAGCAGCTTCTGGTTTCGCAAACGTATATAGGTTTTCAGCTAACTGTTGTCGTTCTTTTGAGTGATTGAGCAGTCGCATAATCTCACTACCAAGAATGTCTGATTCGGCAAGTTGTGCATCAGTTAACACATAGGTGGCATGCGCTGCTTGATACATGTGCGCATTCTTTATCTGATCGCCAAGCTGTGCCGCCGGAATAACGATAGTAGCTTTCTTTAGACCAGCTAGCTCTTGCAAAAACGTTGCGCTTGCCCGAGCAACAACCAAATCAGCTGCACCAAGCACTGACACCATATCTTTATAGACAAATGGAACCACCTGATAGTGCGGATGGTCAGGAACATGTGCACTAACGAACTCGTAGTGTTTTTTGCCGGCAATATGGTATACCTGAATACCCTTTTCGATCAATACTCTACCGACACGTACCATAGCATCATTAATACTTTTTGCACCTAACCCACCACCCGTGACCACGACAAGGGGCTTATCCACATCGACTACACCAATAGCATCTTTTGCAGCGCGTTGCTCACTGGCTGAAAAGGGATGAAAGGCTGTGTCGATAGGTACTCCTGTAAAGCTACTTTTTGCTTTTGGATACGAGTAGTTCTCTAATGGTGATCCAGTTGCAATTGCATCTGCAAACCGAGCCAGAATTCGATTCGTGAGACCAGGTCGAGTGTCCGAATCATGGATGACTAACTTGCAACCTAAAAAGTGTGCCGCGAAACCAAGAGGCAAACAAACATAGCCACCTTTTGCAAACACGACATCAGGCCTAACGCGCAAAATCAACCACAAACTCTGCAAAAAGCCCGCCACTATATAAAAAATATCTCGTATATTGTATAGATTGGTTCGCACATCCATGCATCGTTGTAGCCACGACTCATTATGATAGCGACGCAGTTTTCCCGCCATAATAGTCGATACCCGTACCGGTATTTGCGCGTGCGTCATCAACCCCCGCGACTGGCTCTCGAATGCCTTGTCGCAGACGAAGTGAACCGTTAGATTAGTCTCGCGTTGAGATAGCTCGTTGATAACGGCGAGAACTGGCGTGACGTGTCCGCCTGACCCGCCCCCCACTGCCAGGAGCTTCATAATCATTATTCCTTTCTATAGTTTGGCTATGACTAGTATAGCGCGAAACTTGATATGCTACACCCAATGCTAGCATCATAAACAAAAGACTTGTGCCACCAAAGCTTAGAAACGGCAGCGTCACACCTGTCAGCGGAAATATACCTGTCATTGCCCCGATATTGACCACAACATGCGTGGTGAGCCAACCAAACACACCAGCAGCAAGCATTCGCATTATTGGATCGTGTAAATAATCCGTCATAATGATTAATCGACGTAACAAGGCGGCAAATATACCAATAATTACCAGTAGTCCAATAAAGCCAAATGTTTCTCCTAAAACCGCAAATATAGAATCATTCAAGGCTTCTGGTAAATACCCGAACGCCTGAACTCCACCCCCCAGACCGCGTCCTAACAACCCACCGCTGCCAATCGCAAGCTTAGCCATCTCAATATGATAACTTGAGGCATCGGTTGCCGCACTGGTATTAAAGAATGTCATAATCCGGGCAATACGATGGGGTGAGAAAATCGTGAATAAAATTCCAACACCACCAACAACAGCGCCGCTCAGCAGCAACAGCCGGCGGCTAACCCCAGCGACAATCAACATCGCAAGTACAATACCTAGCATTGTTATACCCGTACCCATGTCTTTCTGAAGTCCAATCACAAATACTGCTGCCGCTCCCACTACCACCCCAATCGGAATGAGCGTATCTGCAACCTCATTGACGCGCTTTTGCGTGATACGACGCCCTAGGTAACTCGCAATATACACAAGAAGTGCAAATTTCAAAAATTCAGCTGGCTGGAATGACGTAAATCCAAAATCATACCACCGACACGCACCATTAAAACAGAGCGCTGGCGGCTCTGCATGCACCGCTCCCAAAATAGCCAAAAGCAAACATAATCCTAACCCGATTAGTAGCAGTTTTGCTCCATAGCGTTTCCAGAACGGTATTGGAATAATAGCGCCCGATGCAAAGGCAGCTACACCGATACCTAGGTAGGATATTTGTTTTAACATATAGTGGCTTTGATCAAGGCTCCCTCCTTCGGAATTGATCCGGTGAATCTGGTAGGGGCTGATTGCGAATAGTATCATCACTCCGATTAGCATGAGGAGTCCGATAAACAGGACTATTTGATAATCAGGACGATGTCGTCGTACTAATTCTGCGGTCTGTTCATCGCTACGACGCAATGACTGTCGCCGTAAACGCGCCATCTAAATATGTCCTCCGGCAAGAGCTAATAGCAGCCCGATGAATCCAGCGACATTGGCAATAATCCAAAACCGCATAGTAACTTTTGATTCTGGCCAGCCAATAGCCTCAAGGTGATGATGAATTGGAGCCGAAATGAATATCTTGCGATGAAAAAAACGTTTACTGAAGAGCTGAACGGCACTTGATGTTATTTCTACTACGAGAACTATGCCAATTACCGGCAGCAAAAAGATTGCATTGGTCAGCATAGCGACTACCCCTAGAGACGTCCCTAAGGCAAAACTACCGACGTCCCCCATCATAAACCTAGCCGGATGAACATTAAACCACAGATACGTCAACAGCGCCCCGAGAATCGTAAAACAAAACCCCGCAATACCCTCGTTTCCCTGTAGTAGAGCAATGGTGGCATAAATCATAAAGGCTGAGGCAAGTAATCCGCCGGCTAGTCCATCAAGCCCATCACTTATATTCACAGCATTTCCCGCACTCACTACTGCCAAAACAAAAAGCGGTATAATCCACCAACCAAGCTCCCATTGCCCATTCATAAACGGAATATGTACCGAGCTATAGCCAAGTTTATAATAAAAGAACCATGCGCCAACGGCAGCGACAGCAATAATCATGGCAAATTTAATACTTGACCGCAGCCCAGCAACGCCAAGTTCTTTACCTTTTACATTAATGATGTCGTCTATCAAACCAACGAATGCCCCGCCAATTAATGCCGCAAGCGGCAGCCAGGTTTGTTCACGATCGAGATTAAAGCCAACAGTAATAATAGTTACCGCAAGTACAATTACTATCCCAGCCATCGTTGGAAAGTTTCTCTCAAACTTGACAGCATGAAGTTTATTAAAAATCGTTAACTGTTCGCCACTTGTACTTGTCGTTCGTTGCCGTTTCCAAAATTTATATTTATACGCATAATGTGTATAAATCGGCGTCATCAAAAGCGATAAAAGCATAGAACCCAAAGCCAACGAGACCAGAAGGATGAGACCGGTTGTTAATTGTGTAATCGTAATGTCTGTCATACGTATTTAATTTGAATTTGATGGCTGAAGATGCAAGTGGTCAATCATCCAGTTGCTCATATCGTTAAATATCGGTCCAGCAGCAGTTGTTCCTTCATATCCGCCAGCACGCGAATCCTCTACCTTGACCATTATGACATACTCTGGCTTGATTACACCACCAAACCCCAGATAGGAACCAATTGAATTATGGTCGCTATACGTACCCGTCGTCTGATCAATCACCTGACTGGTACCGGTTTTACCACCAATCTTATATCCAGGTCGGTCAAACTTTCCAAAGAATCCTGTCTTGCGACCTTGCCAAATCATATCTCTTGCCTGTTCTGAAGCTGATTGGCTAATAATATTCTGCTTAACAACAATAGGGTCTTTTTTCGTAAGCGTTCCATCCGGTTGCCGAATTCCTGCCACCACCCTCGGCTGATAATACGTACCGCCATTGATCTCCGCCGAAAACGCTGTCGCCGTCTGTATCATCGTAAGGTCCATACCCTGTCCAAACGTCATGTTGGCATATCGAACATTATTTCCCTCTGGCTGATCAGGTGCAATAATTATACCTTTCGCCTCGCCAGCTTGTTCGATCCCAGTCAGTTGTCCAAACCGATATTGATCATGATAGTAATGATACAGCGTGTCACGCGCTTTACGGTTAACACTTCCTCCACCCATTTGTTTTGCAATATGCACCACACCAGTATTCAGCGAGTATCTTAGCGTGTCAAGCATAGTTGCCGTTGCCGATCGCGGATCTTCTTCAACATTACAAATTTTGCGATCATCAACTTGCGTACATCCCGTTCCATCAGGAAAGGTTGAATTAACCGTTACCGCGCCGCTATCAAGCCCTGCACC
Source organism: Candidatus Saccharimonadota bacterium (assembly GCA_027493025.1). GTDB lineage: Bacteria > Patescibacteriota > Saccharimonadia > Saccharimonadales > Saccharimonadaceae > JAPUDQ01. The sequence goes on from JAPUDQ010000039.1 coordinate 30,707, forward strand.
CATGGTCAGCGCCTTAATCACCGAACCGGTTTCGTAGGGTGTGCTAACCACGTTATTCTGAAATACGGCATAATCTTCGACTTTATTGTAAGCAGCCGGATCATAGCTTGGATAGTTCGCCATCGCTTGTACCGCGCCTGTCGTCGGATTCATAACGACAATGCTTCCTTTCGTCGCTTTAGCCTTCTCTAGACCTGTTTTTAGGATTTCTTCGGCGCGCATCTGAATCCTTCTATCGATCGTTAAAACTATATCATCCCCGTCAACTGCAGGAGTATTAATATCATCTTTTCCAATTGTCAGTGGAATATTGCTGACATCCGTCACCGTTTGCAGCATACCGGGCTTGCCTTTGAGGCGCTCATGTAGCGCCTCCTCAATACCGTACTGTCCCATGCCTTCGCTGTTAACGTAGCCTAACGTCTGTGCAGCGAGTTGTCCCTCAGGATAAACCCGCCGATTCGTTTGTTGAAGCCCAATACCAACCAAAGACTCCTTTTTTATCATTTCAGCCTGCGTGCGACTAATGTTACGAGCCAAAACCGCATAGCGGATTTTTTTCGAGTCGTCTCGCAGTAACGACTCGAAATCTTTTACAAGATCACCGCCAATAATCGTTCGTAACTTACTCGCAACAGTCTCAGGTTTTTTAATACTGACTGGATCAGCCACAACCGTATAGACTTTCTCGTTTAGTACGATAGGGACAATATCATCCCCATCAAGACCATAGAGCTCCCCTCTTGTTGGCTGAATCGTCAGTGGCTGCACCTGAATATCCTGGGCTTTGGCAACATAATACTCATACTGTATTACCTGAAGATAGAATAATCGGATTGCAAAGATACCAAGCACCGCAAGCATAACCCATAAAAGAATGGATGATCTAGTCAGTTGGCCATGAAAAAAATAGCGCATATTATTGAAAATAGACTGAAAATTAATTTTGGGCGTATTCTGTAGCAGCCGGTGATTTCATTGCTTTGGCAACACTACTCTCCGCAACATTACTCAATGCCTGTAAACGGGCGTTTTCATTGACAAGATCCTTTTTCTTAGATTGGAGGGTTGCAAGCTTTTCATCAAGGCTATTAATATCATAGCCGTACGCACCGGTTTTTACTACCTGAGTCAGGTAGATAAGGCCAAGTACGGCCACCATCAGAGCTATCAAGATGGTGTGCGAAATTGGCCCTAAGTTAACACTCGGTGCAAATTTAGCAGTGTTTTGGTTTCGGCGCCACATCCGATCTTGCCGTGAGGAAAAATTCGGAGCGGACGCCCGATAATAATGAGACATGTGGTGGAATTTTTCGTTAGGTTTATAGTTGAAACTTGAGAGACAAGCGCTGGTGCAGCTCATCCCTCAAGCTATGTACTTGTCCGGACAGGCAAACTTAGCGGTGATTAACCGTTACGCGAGCTGCTCGGGATTTGTTGACGACAGGGATTTTCACAGTCGTACTCCTTTTTGTTTTATGGTTTCACTGCGGCTCGTAGTATTGCGCTGCGAGCTCGCGGGTTGTGATCGTCGTTGACGCTACCGAGGATAGGCTTTTTGAGAAGCAAACGAAGCTCTGCCTCGTATCCTGCCGCATTCTGCTCGGCAAAATATCGTTTGACCTGTCGGTCTTCAAGGCTATGAAAGCTGATTACCGCTACTCGCCCACCCTTGCTGAGCAGTTGCGGCAACAAGGGTAATGTCGCTTCGAGCTGTGTTAACTCGTCATTAAGCGCAATCCTGATAGCTTGAAAGGTACGCGTGGCTGGATGGACTTTTTGATAACTGCCACGATGAGTATGTAATATAGCCGAAGCCAGTTGCGACGTTGACGCAAACGGTCGGTTGAGCCGGATTGCTCGCGCAATTCGCCGGGCCGAGGTCTTTGTCTCTTCGCCATAGATTTCGATAATTCTCGTAAGTTCAGTTTCCGAACTGCGATTTACAAGCTCGGCGGCTGTCCGCAACATTGACTGGTCCATACGCATGTCGAGCGGTCCGTCGTGCTGAATCGAAAATCCACGCTCCGATCTATCTAATTGTGGTGACGATACACCAAGGTCCATACATACCATATCAAACTGCTTCCCCGTCTCGACAAGATGCCGAGCCGCGGTCGCGTAGTCACGATGAAGAAGTTTCGCCATTTCAAACCCGTGAGTTTGAAGATAGTTGATTGATTGTTCATCGCGGTCAACCAGGGTTGCGGATGCGGCAGAGCCAATTGCCTCAATGATTTTTGAGGCATGACCGCCGTAGCCTGCTGTCAGATCAAGATACGTTTCCCCCGGTTTCGGCGCGAGAAGTCGTACCACATCCTCTAGTAGTACTGGTATATGAATAGGACCGCCCGTATCTTTTCGGGGCGGCACTTCTCCTTCCGAGTATGGCTCGTTTGGAGAGATACGGAGTTGTTGTGGTGGTATATTTTTCATTGAGGTCACCTAACTGATAGTTAGTGTTTTTGTTTTCGCAGTGTATTTTTGTTTTGGTAGTTTGTCAATGGAGTTGTTGTGGTGTGGAGTATGATTTCATACTCCGAGATTGTACCTTCACTATACCCACTGACAAGTGAGAGACTTATGTGTGTGATTCTTTGACTATTTCGTAAAGAATCATAAAGTGTGTGAGGTGGAGTTTTGGGAGGTGTGTTGTTTAAGTGGTAAGTACGAACGAATAGTTTTTAGTGTCATCGTTTGCTTCACCCACTAACTACCAGATAGTTGACCTCACGAAATCGGAATTCCGTGATATTCACGCCTAGTTGTTAAACTGCGGCACTCAATCGCCAGTATTTGCCAGCTCGTACGACAATAACCTCTCGGTCAATGCCGGCGTAGTCCAACAAATGCTGCTCGATCGTAATCCGACCCTGTTTTTGATCCATCTCCCCGCCGGTTTTTCCCATGCGGAATTGGACGTTCAAGTCGGCAATTCGTTCATCCAAAATATCGCCTTCGAGAGCTGCTTCGACTTCTTCATCCCAAACCGACTGTGAATACAGATGGAGGTATTTTTGAAAGCCGCGCGTGACTACTATTCCATCATTAAACTCATCATGAAGCTCAGCGGGTATCGTTAACCGCCGCTTATCATCAAGTTTACGCTGAAAGTAGTCTGTCCTCGCCATACGTTATATTGGTTAGTGTTTTTTTGGTGCCAGTGGGTTTTTGTTTTTGCTCTGTCGCTTTCGCTGATAGAGTCCCTTTCGGGTTTTCCACTACCTTTAGTCTACTACCCACTTTTACCCACGGCAATACCTTTTTTTGAAAAATGAATATTACCTGTCAGTTATCCACAGAATTGTGGATAACTTTTTCACAAAAAAGTACTCCCTGCCTTGAGAGCACTCGCTTCCTACTATCTGTGCCCGGGATATGCTCTGGCTTTATCCTAGAACAGCTGGATAAGCTGAGCTGCATAGACAGAACTCGCTTTTGCCACAAGCCATGTCGTAAGGACAAAAAGGTTTACAAGCAACGAAACTAACAGCGTTGCATTTTTAAAATCTGCTTGAGTAATGTCCATTATTTGCCGAGTTTGGATGTTTATTTTATTTCTCATATTCGTATATTAGCATAAAGATTATTTTTTGTCAACAATGTGCTCTATTCTCGATTTCGATACCGTTGGTGAATTCAAATCAATAGTTACATATATTCCGTATACGGAGTTACAAACAGTTAGATGCAACAAATATTTTTAGCACAGAACAGAGCATGAAACCCTCGTTCTAACCTCAATGACAACAATTTTTGATGAGTGAATCTATCACTAACATTATAGTATCCACAAATCCAAACCAGCAAATAAAGACAGTCTACCTATAGATCGCGCATTTTTTTAATTACTCGGCCAAACCAGAGAGCACTCGGTCGAAGTGTCCGCTTCATTGTCCGATAGTCCACTTCAACTAGGCCAAAACGAGGCCATTTACCATACGCCCACTCAAAGTTATCAAGTAAACTCCAGTGGATATATCCCATGACATTTACGCCTTGTTTAATCGCATTGTGAATAGCGTTTAGTTCATGGGCAATCCACCAGCGCCGAGCGCGATCATGCTTGTCCGCCACGCCAGATTCAGTCACGATGATTGGTACATTATAATGCTTGTGTACCCGAAGGAGGATATTCTCAAGATCATCAGGGGTCATTTCCCATCCAAGATCATTCTTCGGGCCATTTGGATCAACTATCCGTCCGTGCAAGTATTCAAGTGAAAAATAATACTGCACCCCCACCCAGTCAAGATGACGTCGCGTTTTATTGAGAAAATACTCATCAGCCACATAGTAACTTATACGTGCGATAAGTTGACTACCAAACTCTTCATTACGAGCCGTATAGTGCGAAAATGATTTACTGAGGCCAACTTTATGCTGTCTATTCTTTTGATGAATCATCTTACAGGCTCGATTGTTCGCAATAGCAATATTGTTATAGACCGCAAGACACTGAACATATTTGCCGCGCTTCCCAGGCGGCCATTCACCTGTTATCCAACCAAACAGCGCATAATTCTCCGGTTCATTAAACGTACAAACAAGCTTGAAGTGCTGCCCAAGCTCATCAATCACTTTTTCGACAAAAACTAAATAATCCTCAATGTTTTTACGTTTCTCAAAACCACCTTTTTTTGCAAACCATACCGGTACTGTCCAGTGAAACAGCGTAACCATAGGCTGAATATGACGTTTTCTGAGTGATACCAGATAGCGTCGATAGTGCTCAATTTCCTCATAATTCCATTTTCCCTGTTCCGGCTCAATACGCGACCATTCAATGCTAAATCGAAAAGTATTCATATGCATGTGCTCAAGCAGATCAAAGTCCTCTTCATACCGGTGGTAATGATCGACAGCTTTACCTGAGATATAATTCTCAGGATTCGTTGCTTCAGCCTTTATTTCTGTCCATATACCAAGCCTACTCAGTCGATGCTCTGCCGTCTTAGCGAGAGTCTTCGCATTTTCCAGCTCCCATATGGTCCACTGGTTATGATTTCCCCCTTCAACCTGGTGAGCGCTGACACTGGCTCCCCATAAAAACCGTTTCGGAAACGTTATATTTTTATTTTTTTCCATCATTTACTCTTATAGTATACCACCCGAACGACAACAGAACTAAAGTGATACAATAGCTGTAATGAAACAACAACTACTGCATACCGTATGGCGGCTTGCAACACTTGCACTTGTCCTTATTGGCGCATATCTTACCGCATTTGTGCTCATTCCGTATCTTGACAAAAAACTGCCAATTTTTTGGATAATACTCGTCGTATATTTTCTTTTAGCGTATGGAATTTTTCCGCTTATTATTAAGTTCTGGCGCATTATATTTAAACCAAACCACATACCTCATTTTGTTACAACTGGCGATGGGTGGCCGTCAGACCCCATTACCTTTGCTGTTCTCAGCAAAGACAAACGTCATCTCGAAAAAGCTATGGCAGCCGCCGGCTGGTACAAAGCCGACGAATGGAATTTTAAAAACGCATTACGCGAGCTACAGTCAATGGTATTCAATAAACCATACCCTGCTGCCCCTCTCAGTAATCTATATCTTTTTGGCCGCAAACAAGATATCGGCTTTGAAATACCGACAAACCGTGCTATGAGCGCACGAACGCGTCATCATGTTCGGTTCTGGCGACTTCAAGAAACCTCTGTCAAAAATCACAACCCATCGCATCATGAGTTTTGGATTGATAAACTAAAGCGCTTCATTAAACGGAGTAATTATATTTGGATAGCTGCAGCAACTGAAGAACCGTTTCCTATTGATATACAGTGGCGAACAGGTCAACTAACCCATGCAGGTAGCCATGACGCAGAGCGAGAACGTGATTTTATTATTGATAGTCTCAAACGCGCCAGATATGTCAAATCTATCTCCTCCACTGTCGTTGGCGAGGAGACACGATTTCGCGGTCAACAATTCCGCACCATCTATATTACCGACGGTAGTATAAAAGTGGTTGAGCTCAAAAAACCCTTACTGTAAGAACGATTCACGTATAAAGCGCCATACGACAGCCATAATCCACACAAATACACTAATTAGCAGCAGTGTTACAATCGGCGATCTCGCTAACTTTAGCCGCTGACCCTGAATAGCAACCGTATTTGCCGCAAACGCAGATGAACGACTGTCGCGGTAATTTCCAATTTGCTTACCAAGCTGACTCTGTAGTTCTGTAACTAATTGAACGATTTGATCGACTTGCGTACGATCTGCTAAGTGAAAGCCGTGTGCTAGATAAACATAGATACTCGTATCTATAAGCTCAAAATCAAACGTCTTATATGCAAGCAGTGTATTCATTACATCGGGAGTTAGCAGGTATAACGCATCAGTTGCATATCCATCAGGAGCGTAAACAGTAAAATACGTATTGAAGTCTCCTTCCAACGTAATTTTCTGCGAAGGCGCGAAGTCCGTTGGTAAATATTCCGATATCGTTATAAAAAATGGTTGCTTTTTCTTTTTTGCGTCAAGTACAATGTGAGGCAATGAGCGGGTAGCCCCAATCTTTATATACCCAAAAACATGCTCCTGTCGCGTTCTTCCATTACCGGTGTAGTATTGATAATTACCAATCTCAAGTCCATTATCAAATAATACGCCTTCACGAATAACTTGATCATCACTATAATTTAAGTTAAATATAAGACCCGGATGCCGAGCTATCTCACGATCATAGGATAGAAATGTCGCCTGATTATCCCTGGCAAAGCGCTGAAACCGTACTGCCCACACAAGCTTTCTAAAAGCATTGATCCAAATAAAGCACGGCGCCAACGCAATCACAATCATCCCCAGTAATATACTAGCGAAGCTACCCATATTTAGTCCTAGATCAGTTCGAGAACTGTTCATTGTTACAAGAACAATCGCCATTACGATCACCCACGATAGTATAGGAATGACCGTGATACCTAGCGTTATTTTCTCTTTTCCACTGAGTGTCTGGACGTACGCGCTAATATCTTGCAGGGTAACTGATCTACCGATCGACTCAAGATTTATGCGTTTCACATTCCTCATAATACTAGCTTCAAACCCTCTTGGAAAGCATCCGGCTGACCGATTCAGTCAACTAATCCGGAACAACCGTAGCAGCTAGGTAAGCCAGCGGAGACT
>JAPUDQ010000040.1 GCA_027493025.1 Candidatus Saccharimonadota bacterium
GAAGTATACTGGGAGAAATTAACGTGAAGTGTCCTACTTCAGGGCTGACTGTACGCTTGACGGATAACTATTATTATATCATTCTATAAATAGTATACAAATTTTTCTATCGAAAGTACGAAATTGTTAGCTTCGAGTAGAGGCTATTGGTCTAAAGTTGAGCGGACATACGGTGCAGCGGGTATTTTGCACCGTATGTCCTATGGCAATCTTATCGCTGCCACCACCGTTTCTTCGAAGGGTCTACTATTTCTTTGAACAGTCTGTCTTGTGTTGCATCCCAGTCATGGGCGAATCCTCTGTTCTGGCCGTCCCATTTGTCTGCTTTACGCTTGAAGATTGAATAGCGTTTTGGTTCTTTTCGCCAGGAGAACATCATGCGTCCTTCTCATAATGATCGTGTGCCGGATTGCACACATTTTATTATATCGAGACTGAAGAAAATGAAAAAGACCTGCCATTTAGCAGGTCAGCACGCGTCTATCGGGATACGCGTAAAACCGGATATGAGAAGTTGAGGCGGTAGGACCCCCGGCAGCGCAAGGCTTGCCGGGGGTCCTGCTTCAGTGCCGGGCTTTGCAGCCCGATTGATGACCGCTGTGGTCGCACTGGTAGCATGTGCCCGTTCCGCTGCCTTGAGCGCATTTTCCTTGACAGCTTGGGCAACAACCCGGGCAATACGGTCCTCCCATGGCCTGCCGATGGGTGGGTTGATTTGTCCAGAACCCCACTCATCTCACCTCCTCTTGATAGTAGGTGTTTTTATTATACAAAGTTATACGAATAATTGCAAACTGTTGACCAGGTCGTCCTCAAGCTCCATGATACCTTTGTATGACGATTCGTAATCATCGAGATGGTCAAAGTTCATGTTTTGGATGCGAGACCATACTCTTTTGACGAGACACTCTAACCTCGTGAGCTTTTCATTATCATACGTATAGTCTAGTGGAGCCACCTCTCCATGCTCGTCGGGTTCAACGAATTCCAATCGTGCACCGGTGACCGTATAGCCGACAAATTGCCGAGAGTTTTCGACTAAAAGTTTATACATCATGAGCTGTTGCTCGTAGTGGTGCAGTTTGATTTTTTCATATTCGGTTCGGCCGCGCCAGCTTTTACTTGGTTTACCAGTTTTGTAATCAGTAATAAAAATTGTTTTTTCATCGGTATCAATATCGATAAGGTCGATCGTTCCTGTAATGACCGCTTCACCGATACGGATTGATTGGGCGCCAAAACTGCGCTCAACAAGCTGGCTTGGCTGGAAGCTATGGTAGCGTTGTTGTAAAAAGACTTCCAGCGCCTTGCTGCCACGGATGAGTAGTTTACCGGCTTGTTCCCGAGTTAGGTGGGATTCAAGGATGAATTGTTCAAAATCATGCAGGACGTCTTCGGTGGGACGCAATTTACCATTGGCGCTGAGATGAGCGTGCGCCCTCTGTAGGGTGGCATGAATAGCTGAACCATACACGGCGCTGGGGTTCATTGCCTGAGGGAAACGCAGGAGATTGTTGAGTAAAAAGAGTTGCGGTCCGCCACGAGTTACATCAAGGTAATTATTGAGGTGCGTGGCACTTAGCTTATAGGTATCAAGCAATGGTCGAAGCAGTTGATCCTTCGTAGCCATCGGCACATCGTAGAGGGGGATACGCCAGTCATGAAGGGCTGTCTCTACCTGAGTAGCGACCGATAAAGCTTTTTGGGGCGTAATCGATAGGGCGGTTTCGGGAATAGACCCGATCGGAAGGATAGCTTTCCCGACGTCATTATACTGAGCGCTATATAGAGAGAGGGTGTCTTTGGCGCGAGTCATGGCCACATAAAGCAGCCGTAGCCGCTCATCGTCATTGTCTCCAGCAGGGGCTAGCGGCAAGTTCTCAGGGAATTGAATAAGCCGGCTGCGAGATCGGGCACTACTTCCCCAGATATCTTCCTGTGCGTCAATAATATACACATCATCAAACTCAAGGCCTTTGGATTTATGGGCGGTGAGAAGATTTATCGCCGTACTATCCTGCTCAGTATTGCCTCCACTTTGAATTGTTAGCTCCATTTCTCGATGTAAGTCTATAAACTCAATCATATCACTGAGCTTAAGGATAGAGTTGGGGTGAAAATCTCGCAAACTATTACGAAATTTTTGGAGCGCCAGTAGCCAGGCAAGATATTGCCCGGGATGGGTATCAAGGCTCTCACTTGGAAAGAAATATGCCCGGTACGGTGCAATAAATTCCTCGTCGACCGTTGGTGTAGAAGTTATACCGTCATCATGGGGTGTATCAGCCTGCTGATGCTCGCGTGTACCAAATAAAAGATCACACATATACTCTAATGATTCAGTTTGCGATTGATGCGAGGCAACGATAAGCCACTCAGCGATTTCGTGCAACTTTCCTTTTGTTTCCAGCATCTCCTCAAGCCAGAATACTCGTCGTTTATATGAGTTCAGACTTAATTCCCATAATGACTTTGCCGGGATTTGCCAGGCAGGATGAGCTAATAGTTCTGGAAGAAGCGAGTTTGCTTCATCGAAGCGCTGTTCGGCAATAGCATGGACAACTCGGGCTGCAAGCTCCAGCTGGGCGATAGGTTCACTATCAAGGATATTGTCTTGTCGTTCATAGCGCAGCGGTAATCCGCTGGCCTGTAGATGCGGTAGCAGGGCGACAAGTTGCCGATGGTTTCTGGCAATAATAGCTCGGCTGCGTGTCGCATCGACTTTGTATTCGTCGCGTATGATTTGCGCAAGCTGATGACGAGCTTCTGCGGCAGTTTGATACTGATAATGAACCGTTTTGGAGTTTGATGACGAATGATGTGGAGTTGGCGTCTTGTTTATAGTGAGCGATGTCTCAAGTCGTTCATTTCCTTGGACAATGACTGCTCGTGCTACGCTAAGAATGTTTGATGCTGAGCGATAGTTGTCAAGCAACGAGATGATTGTAACGTCCTGGTAACGTTTCGTAAAATCCAAAACATTACTCATAGTAGCTCCCTGAAAGCGGTAAATTGCCTGATCATCATCGCCAACGACGAGTAAATTGGGCCGGCCCTCTAGGACAGGGTTATTTGTAAGGTTCCAAACGAGGCGCATTTGGGCATCATTTGTGTCCTGAAACTCATCAACCAGAATATACTGATATGTTTCCTGGAGCTCATAGCGTAGGCTGTCAAAGACCTCTAGGGCATGAACAACACGCAAGATCATATCGTCATAGTCAAATAACTCCCGGTCTTGCATTGCAACTAGGTACTGATAGTATACGTGGACTGTCGCCCGGAGTTTTATTGATCGAGCGGCGTCTTTGAGTACGGGTCTCCCCTGGCTGTTTTTTGTGAGGTAACGTCGTTTCCAGACGGTCAGGGGTTTTGTTGAGCTAGATTCATCTGATTCAATATAGGCAGCTTGCAAGCTGGTTGCAGTCAAGTGATTGAGCGGTTCATAGCCTATTAAATCAAGTGGCTCTGCGTTATAATTTTCTAATTCCCGCAACAAGTCACTGATAGCCGGAAACTGTTTTTTACTGAGTGTTGGGCCAAAAGCCGTCTGAAGGTGTGGTTCAATCCAGGCGCAAAACGCATCATTTCTATCGAGTACCGCTGTAAGTTCATCAGGCGTTAAGCCGCCTTTTTTGAGATCAGATATCGTTGCCAACAGATCTTTTAGATGAGTATAGGCACCATTCATGGTGCTCGCTACGGGGTTGTCATGTGGTAATTTTTCGAGTATCTCTGCCAGTATTTCGTAGGTACTCAGCTCATCGGCGGGTCGAAAGTGTGCTCCATGATAAAAAAACTGACCGTACTGATTGATAATCTCCGTCCCAAAGCTATGGAATGTGTGGATAGCGACCTTGTATGCCTCTGGGCCGATTAGTCCGGCAAGACGTTCGCGCATCGCAATCGCGCCGCTATCGGTAAATGTTAGACAGAGAATATTTTGCGGTAAGGCATCGGTCTTTTTCAGGATATTCGCAACTCGTACGCTGAGAAGCTCGGTTTTGCCGGTACCCGGTCCGGCAACTACCATCACCGGGCCATCAATTGCATCAACGGCACGCTTTTGGCTGTTGTTCAGAGACTGATAGTGCTTTTCAAATGAAGTCATAGATATAAGTATACGGTGAACGGTGTAGAATAAAAAATCCCCTCCAAAAAGAGGGGTGCCGCTCCTGCGGTCGACCAAAGGGTGTTGTCTGACTCAGGGGGGGTCAGCGCTACTCGCTATGGTCGCCGCAGGAGCGGCTGGTGGCGTGCCCGAAACGAACACCAGATGCCACCGGCATTGTGCGCTCACGGCGCCGAGCTGCACAAAAGCTTGGGTGTGGCAGGATCGAACCAATGAGTAGACGACGTCGCTCAATTGATCCGATCCTGCCACGTGAGCTAAATCGCCCAAAGAGTCGCTCATGCTCCTCAGGAGTGGGCACAATCGCACCCGATTAGGGAAGCGCCACGACATCCTGTCGTCAGCGCGACTTAGCCTCGTCGCGAACGAGACTATCTTCCGGAATACGCTCTCCGGATGACAATACTATTATACCATATTATTTTGATAAATGTAAATAGTTTTTCACAAATTTCATGCGAATGATCTTTTGAAATAAATTTGTTGCGATTGACTGCAACAACGAGCTAGTGCTTCCGTTAGACGTATCCAGTGGTACAATACCAGTAATGAACAACGATATCTTCGATGATCTGGCGATTGAAGGACTAACCAAACGAGAGTTTGGCGTTTCGGTTGACATCGATAAAGTTTACGTACGCAGCATCCCAGCCGGCAGGAGTGTACAGGCTAGTCTCGTGTTGACAGCGAAGAATAAACTTTATGTGATTATTACTGGCGCAGCGCCGCTGACACTTGGAGATGTACGTAAGATAGTCCTTCGGATGGGCCTCAAAGCTGAAGCCTACTGTTCGCCCAGAGGAAAGCCAAATTATTTTGATGACGTCGCCGAGGAAAAATTCAAGTCAGTTTATCCTGGTCGACATGATATCACCGAGAGTGATCTACGGTTTTACCGGTTAATGGCTCCGTACAATCCGGCGCTCGTTAGCGTGTCAGAGATTAAAAACGGCGTTATCAGTCAGTACGATCCAAATGCAGCGACAGGTTGGCGACCGGTTGCAAAAGCCCAATATAAGCGTATAAAAACGACATAATTGTGATATAATATAGAAAATGGTCGACCGTACAGTCAGCCCTGAAGTAGGACACTTCACGTTAATTTCTCCCAGTATACTTC
>JAPUDQ010000041.1 GCA_027493025.1 Candidatus Saccharimonadota bacterium
GCGCTGCCAATTCACTTTTATAGTAACATCCCTCAAGATATAACTAAATGGTTTATGAGCTATATGTATCGCTCTAGCCCGACAAATGACACTATTTGTTCGACAAGCTGCTTAGAAGCTATGCGCCGCATGATCTCTGCACTGTCATTTTGTGAAAGTATATTGAGTGAGCCTTCGTACATTATCGACCGATCTATGATCGCAACCTTGCGATGTAACCCCTTGGTATATAGCACACGAATCCCGCTATGTTGTAGCCGAGAAACTGCACGATATGCCTCATTCCGCTGATATTCATCATCAATTTCAATCGGGTCACGCGTATTGATGATTATGCCGACCCTCTTTCCACTGAGCTTTTCGAGCTCGGGCAGAATGGTTGCTAGGCGTCGGTTGGTCATAAACGGTGACTCAATAACCAGCTCGCGCTTGCAACGCTTGAGGTCTTTTGTGAATGCGGGGTAAAAACCTTTCTCATCAAACAGCTCGGAAACATGTAGCTCCTGATAGGTTTGTCTGGCACGAATAAGGAATTGGCGTAGTGCTAACATAACAGCTCTTTTTCGTCGTCTTGCTGTAGTTTGCCCTCATCCAAAAGCTCCCTAATATTTGCAATTTCAGCTTCTTTATCAACAACAGATTCAAGGTCTTCAAAAGTTTGGAATAAGTCACTGAGCCCCAGCCATGAAAAGATGAGTCCTGCTTGGGCTCGTTTTTTCATGATTGCGATGAGCGGGATTCAAACGCCCGATTACCATCCGGAGTGACGACTATCGATGGTACCCCAGGCGGTAGCGTCTTTGCTTTCCGTGACACAGAGGCTGATACGTTATAAGATCTTCTCCAAGATTTATATCGCAACAGGAAGCGATAAACTCACCGCACAGTTTAGCGATGCAAAAGATTTTGTTCAGAAAATACAGCAAGAGTTTGGTACGAGTGTTCCGTATAGCTGTACGGAGCATAGTTTAGGTGGGGGCGTGGCGCAGGGAATGTGTAAATTATGGAATCAAGTTTGTAGAGCATAAGGTTCGTTGCTATTCATACTACATATGCCTACAATTAGCTTATGAAGCAATATAAATCTCCGTCTCAAAAAGCAAAAAAACTCATTCAACACAATCAGTAAAACTTTATTCGTCAAAGAATACTCTCTCTCCAGAACAGACTCGGAAGAATAGAATAATAGGCAGTACGATTATTGCCTGTGTACTGTTTTTGCTCTGGTGGTTTTTGGCAGGCGGCTCATCATTGGCTCAACGCATAGCCACGGAAAGTTATCTGAAAGATAAATACGGTAAAGACTTTGTAGTCTCAAACTATCGAGTAGAGGGATCGGGTATTGGAATTGAAGGTGACCCAACTGCTGACGCTTATCCAAAAGAAGATAGAACGCTTAAGTTTGAGGTAATTGACAGGGGTAGATTTAAAGAGGGACAACATGCATACTCTGACGATTACCCTGGAGCAGTGTGGTCAAGAGAAGAAAATGAAAACATCAAGCCAAAGCTAAAAGAAATATTTGGGTATTTACCTGAATATGAGTTAAATATATCTACCTTACATGATTTAGACGGGCAGATTAGTGGCGAATTCGGCTCTTTTATGCAGGCCTCTCAAAAATATGGTGAGAAAATTACCTATGTCCTGAGAGTTAAGGCTAATAAGCCTTTTGATGAGGAAAATATTGCAAAAACGTACCTCCGACTTAAGGAAGATGTAATTAATCGTAATGCACATATTAGCGTATTAAGCTACGCAAACCCAATTAACGAGACTTCCGTACGCGGAATTGCATTAGGAAATGAAGATATTAAAGCTCCTATTACACAAGAACAATTAAAATCAAGGATTAAAGTTTGGAGTATACGATGACTACAGAACAGTATCTAGCGCTATCAGCGCTTGCGTATTCAAACTTAGACAGTATACCAGATGATGGAATGTCCAATAAAATTTCGGAGATATTACGAACAAAAGATATTAAGAATTACAGAGACCTCAATGGCGGCAACATCAACCCCGAGTTCCTGGCTCTCTCTTCAATGTCAAACTGGACGCTTGTTGGCTACCAATCCAACACCGCCTCAGGCTTCTCCGGTATGGTATTTCAAAAACCTGACAATGCAGATGGTACACCTGGTGATATCGTCTTCGCCTTCCGAGGATCAGAAGATACTACTTTACATGCACGAGTAATGGATCTTATAGCGGATACCGCTATATTTCAGCAACAACCAAACAATGAACTCTCTCAACAACTCGCTGATGCTGAACAGTTCGTCTACTCAATTCTTAATAACCCTCTGCATAGTAACGCGAGCTATAGTTTTACGGGTCATAGTTTGGGTGGCTCTCTGGCATCATACATGACCTATAAGACCAACACTGACACTATGGCTGGAGTGGGTAAGGCGGTAACATTCAATGCTCCAGGTATTGGTGGGGTTATTGAAGCTAAAGACGGAATAGATATTAATCTTCGAGCGTATGATGAGTTGGTATCTTGCCGTAGTGCTTATTGTTATTCATAAAATACATGCGTACAATAGAGGCTATGAAGAAGTCATCTGAGCCAGCGCAGAATACAAAAAGCACAAAAACAAATCAGCGCACTACATTATCACAACCTGTCAGTAAAAAGAAACTAGGCATAATTATTGTAGGAATTATAGTATTTTTATTCGGCTTAGGAGTAATTGGCAAAATGACTGGAGTTCTCATGACGTCTGAACAAGAAAAAATGCAGACATATTTAGAGGAGAAATATGGGGAAAAGTTTGTAGTAGGGAAAGCAACGTATAAGAATGGGGGCTTTGGTATTGAGGGCGTGTGGGGAGCTGAAGCATATCCAGTGCAATCAAAGGATATAAAATTCCACGTGGGTTCTTACCAGGAAAAGTATAGTGATTACTACGTAGCAGCGCTTTGGACCAAACAGGCCGAAAAGGAAATGCAGCCAGTTATAGATCGAATATATGGTAAAGATTCTTCAATAATAATTAAGTTAGGCATTTGGACAACGCCCCCTTTAACTGATGTCGCAACTAAGAAAAGTCCTACGTTCAAAGAGGCAAAGATCTTAGATAATGGTTTTTCATATAACATTGCAGTTACGAACGATCAGGCTTCAAATGATGATTTACAGGCTGATATAAACAAGATATCTCTCCTTGTTGACGAACTTCAATCACAAGGAGTTAAACAATTTTCCATAGACTATAGAGGTAAGAATGGTGGTGATTCATACAGATGCTACTTGGATAATGAGCACTATGCCCAATTTGGTAAGGAAAATATACTAACGAAGTGTATGAGAAAGGCGGAGAATTAGAAATGATCAATACTTTAGATTATATAAATTTTTCAAAATTAGCATACATTGATTTTAACGCAAACTCAAAAGGTAGGACACTGAGTAGTATTATTGAAAAGCAAGACAGTGAAATCAAGGCTGAAGATCTTTCCTCCCCCGACCTATCCGCTCTCGCCAACCCTGGCTCCTCTCTTCGCTCTTGGACATTGATAGACTTCCAACCCAACACCGCCTCAGGCTTCTCCGGGGCGGCTTTTAAATCTCCAACTGGCGAGATTGTTTTCGCATTCCGAGGAACAGAACCAGAAGGCCTCACTGCAATAAAAGATTTTTCTACTGATCTCGATATTCTTATGGGTAGAATGCCCCAGCAGTTTAGTGATGCAAAAGCTTTTGTTCAGAAAATACAGCAAGAGTTTGGTACGGGTGTTTTCTATACCTGTACGGGCCATAGTTTGGGTGGCGGGATAGCACAATATATTTCTTTCGCCGTGAATAATATGCATGCCGAAACCTTTAATGCTATAGGGATAGCAAATACATTAGAAAACGACTCATCATATGACCCTAATCGCGCGCTTACCTCGTATAATGTCACAAACCATGTTAATATGTTTGACTGGGTAGGTAATTATGGGATACCAAAGCTTGGAATCACTGTATATCATTCTGATCGAGGTGATATTGATTATGCGAAGGTAGATTTTTATAGTTTGAACAAAATGCTTATTACTCAATCTGCATTTGAATTTGGTCTTGTCTCTAAAGCAGAGGCGGTCGCAGCGCAGCAATATGTTTTATCAAAGATAGAGAAAGAGCTGTACGATACTAATGCTACACTAGCTGTATTTAATGGATACTTTGGTATTAATGATAATACACAAGGAGACTTGACTCGTTTTCATGGTTTAGGAAACCTTTTAAATATAGCCACTGGCCAGCTTAACCCCACACCCAATAACTTTGAAAATGCCGAAAATAGTATAGCTGTGATGAATTTCATAGGGGCTATGACGGTAATTAAAAAATCCCGTGAGGAAGCCAGCTTTGACGGCGATGTTGATGATATGATTTCCGTAAATGACTCATATCGAAAATATATATCGGGACAAATATCCTTTACCCAACACCCTCTTTATCTCACTGTAACCTATAGTGATCATGCGGTCAAAAAAGCTTACGAAATCGTGTACGAATATTTTCGCAAAAGCCATGCTGATATTCCACCTCAGGTTGTTAAAATCTATGAATTATCAAACCCTGCCCGTCCTCAGCTTAGAGACCCCCTCATTTTTGATCTAGATGGTGATGGAATTGAAACGACGAGTATTGATAGTAGTACTACTTTTTTCGATATGGACGTCAATGGCTTCGCAGAACAGACTTCATGGGCTGCAAGAGATGACGGACTCCTCGTTATGGATAGAAACGATGATGGCATTATCAATGATGCAAAGGAGCTTTTTGGAGATCAGACACTTTTGGCTGACGGCAGCGTATCAAAGAGTGGATATCAAGCACTCGCCGAGTTAGATGGTAACAACGACGGCAAAATTGACAGCAATGATTCTTCGTATGGATCGCTAAGAATATGGCAGGACACTGATAGCGATGGAATTACTGATCCAGGTGAACTCAAGATTCTTGAGTCATTGGGAATTGCCTCTATCAGCACTACCTATTCAGAAGAAAGATTCCTGACGCCAAATGGACCTCGCGTTGGCTGGTTAGATTCATGGGGAAATACTCGTATGAACAGAGGATCATACACTACTCAAAACGGAGAGAATAGGCTAGTTGGAGAATACTATCTGATCCGAAATCCTTCCAATTCATCAGAAACACTTTCACCAAATATTACTCAGTCTATTGCAGATCTTCCGAATATCTCCGGTAGTGGTAATGTCACCGCCCTTCATAATGCAATCGCTAGCGATAACACAGGCGCGTTACGTCAACTAGTCGAGCAGTTTATAGCACAGACAGATGAACAAACTCGTTTACAAACAGCTCGTACATTATTAATAAAATGGACTGCAAGCGAAAATATTGAACCTGCAAGCAGGGGGGCGTATGTAAATGCTCAAGAGTTATCGGTGATTGAAAAGTTTTCTGGTATGCCATATATTGGTACAGACAGAACAGGACTTCCAACAGCAACAAATGCAATTTATATCCAAAGTGCGTATAGTGAACTTTTGGAGTACACATATGCATCGCTTATGTCACAAACCCACCTAAAACCCCTTTTTAGTTCGTTTGGTGTCAATACATCTACTACGGGTTCTTTTATAGACCTGTCTACCGCACAACAAACAATTCAGGAAAAACTCAATACTGACAATGTTGCCGGTCGTAAAATGTTACGCGAATTCTCTCAAGCAATCAAGGGACTTGGTTTATATGGAAAGGTTAATTTTATAAGTTTTCGTGATCATTTTGCATCCATAAATCCAGAATATGCACGACTAATGGATATGGTTGGACTCAACGTAATAAACGGAGATGCCGCAAATAACCAAATCACTACCAATGTCAATGTAGCAGCCGCAGTTGATGGGAAAGATGGAAATGACATGATAGTAACCGGTAGCGCAGACGATGTCATCTATGGCGGAAATGGAGACGATACTAT
The DNA here is from genome assembly GCA_027493025.1 of Candidatus Saccharimonadota bacterium. GTDB lineage: Bacteria > Patescibacteriota > Saccharimonadia > Saccharimonadales > Saccharimonadaceae > JAPUDQ01. The sequence continues at coordinate 5,952 of JAPUDQ010000041.1, forward strand.
CCAGGCAGGCAACGGAGGAGATCGCGTATATGCCGAGGCTGGCAACGACTACGTATTTGGCGGAGAGGGTAATGATCTTATCTACGGTGGTGATGGCGATGATACCCTCGATGGTAACATAGGCTCTGATGTTTTATATGGTGGCGCGGGTAATGATACGCTTTATGGTAATGATAGTTCCTATGAGAATATCAATGATAACTCCGACATACTTGATGGCGGAGAGGGCAACGACCGTTTGTTTGGTGGCACAGGCAATGATACGTATATTTTTGGTAGAGGGTATGGCAAGGATATAATCCGTGAGAATAAGGGAGTGGCAGATACCATCATGCTCAAAGGCGGTATCATGCCCGAAGATATCGTCCTGAAACGACAGGGCTCAAACCTTATAATCTCGATACGCGATACGACTGATGAACTAACGATTGAAAGCCAGTTCTACGCTATCACCTCATCGTTAGAAGAACCGTACCAGGATATGACATATCATGTAGAACGCTTACAATTTGCCGATGGCACGATATGGAACTACGCGAAAATGCGTGAAGAAGCCGAGAAAGCACGACCAACAGAAACAAATGACAGTCTGCAAGGTTACGAACGTGCTGATATGATCCACGGTTTGGGTGGCGACGATTATCTATACGGCGCAGGTGAAAACGACACGTTGTATGGCGATGAAGGAAACGACACGCTCGAAGGGGCTGAGGGGGCTGATACGCTCTATGGCGGTAACGGCAATGACATATTACGTGGAGATAGCTCAGATTCTGACGCAGGCAACGATATACTAGATGGTGGCGCGGGTAATGACAGTTTATACGGTGGAATGGGCACAAACACATACGTTTTCGGCAGAGGGTATGGCAGCGACTGGGTAAATGACGAGCGAAGCAGCTTTACTAACATCATCCGTCTTCAAGAAGGAATCTCGCCTAATGATATAAAGCTCTCTCGGTGGAACTCCCAGCTAAAAGTTACAATCAAGGATACATCAGAAAGTCTAACTATCGCTCAACAATACCAAACAGCTTACGATATGCTCGGTCGCCCTACAACACGCGAAAATATCGCAAGCATACGGTTCGCCGATGGGACTATTTGGAACTCCGCGGTTATATCAGAAAAGTTATTCTCTGCTACCGAAGGCAATGATGATATCATGGGCTTTGAAACAGACGATGTCATTCATGGACTTGGCGGTGATGATTACATGCAAGGAGTTGCCGGTAGTGATACCTTGTATGGTGACGATGGTAATGACACCTTATATGGCGGCGACGGCAACGATGTTCTTTATGGCGGTCTAGGGTCCGATAAGGTTTATGGCGACATGGGCGACGATGTAATTTATGGTGGTGATCAGAACGACATGTTATATGGCAATGAAGGCAATGACTTTGTCGAGGGTGATGACGGAGATGACTATCTGTACGGCAATATCGGTAACGATACATTAGTTGGTGGTGGCGGAAATGATGGCATCTATGGCGGCGAAGGCAACGATATCCTCAAAGGCGGCGTGGGCAATGACAGTCTCCAAGGCGAGGCAGGTTCTGATACCTATTGGATCGGACTTAATGAGGGCAACGACATGGTATATGATCATGACGGTTGGCAACCAGGGACGGATGTCATTAACTTTGGTGATACATACAAAAACCTCATTTTCACCAACGACAGTAGTCAACTATATATCACGCAGCAGTCGTCACAGACAAAGACGACGGTTGGATGGTGGTATTCAGGAACGAATTATCAAATCGAGCAATTCGTATCGAGCGATGGCCATAAGTTGAATAACACGCAGGTTGACCAGCTCATACAAGTGATGGCAACATTCTCTGCTCAAAACAACGGTATGACCTGGAGTCAAGCTATCGATCAGCGACCGCAGGATGTCCAGAATATCTTGTCGCAGTTTTGGGTCCAGGTCTAGCGTATAGACATAAGGTATATGCGCTATAGGTGGTGGAGTGACGCGGTATAGGATGATATACTGTAGTCATTCATGGCGAGAAAGAGTGATAAATCTTCGACACCTTTTGTCGATACGGGTCTGTTAAGTTTTGTAACGATTGCTAATTTCCACGGGATTAATGCTGACCCTGCGCAGCTTTCGCATGTATTTGCTATTGGCAGTGAGGGTGCGAACGATTCAGACATCGTTAAGGCGGCCCGCAGCCTAAAGCTAAAGGCTCGGGTCGCTTCGATGACGTATGAAAAATTACTCAAAATGCCACTACCCGCCATAGGTAAAGCAAAAGACGGGACGTATTTTGTTATCGCGAAAGTGGATGCAAATCAGGCTTTGGTTTTGTTTTCAGGGCAAGCAAGTAGACCGAAGATAATCAAGGTCGATAAGTTCAAAGAGCTGTGGAGCGGACGTATTATCCTGTGCAGTCCTCGTTTTTGGAAAGAGGAATACCATGTATTTGGGTTCAAATGGTTCTTGCCCGTCATCCGCAAATACAAACGGCCGCTAATAGATGTGCTTGTAGCTGCCTTTACGCTACAGGTACTGGGTCTTTTCTCGCCTATTGTGATGCAGGTGGTCATAGATAAAGTGTTGACTCATCACTCGTATTCTACTCTCGACGTTCTAGTCGTAGCGTTGATAGCCATCGCGCTTTTCGAGACGTTCATGACAATAGCTAAAAACTACATCTTTACTAACACAACGAGCAAACTAGATGTTATTCTTGGCGCTCGATTATTCCGTCATTTATTTAACCTCCCTCTAGCCTATTTTGAGGCGAGACGGGTTGGTGATACGGTGGCGAGGGTTCGGGAGCTTGAGAATATACGGCAGTTTTTAACGGGACAGCCACTGACGGCATTGCTGGATACATTGTTTATTGTTGTATATATCGTCGTGATGTTTATCTATAGCCCGTTACTTACAGGTATTGTTCTCGGTTCATTAGTTGCCTATGTAATCTTGTCAGCTATTGTGACGCCGCTTTTCAGACAACGGTTGGATGAGCGGTTTAATGCGGGGGCTGAGTCTCAATCATATTTAGTGGAATCAGTAAGTGGTGCGCAGACCGTTAAATCTTTGGCATTAGAGCCTAAGGCGCAAAAAAAGTGGGAAGGATTACTCGCAAACTATACGCGAACGAGTTACAAAACGGCTATTCTTTCGGGAAATTCAGGTGCGATAGGCCAGCTCATCCAAAAAATAGCCGATTTAGGTATCTTGTGGTTTGGTGCACATCTTGTAATCGATGGTAATATCTCGGTCGGTCAACTCGTCGCCTTCAGGATGCTATCGGGGCGTGTGAGTGGCCCAGTCCTTCGGCTTGTGCAGATGTGGCAAGAGTTCCAGCAGACGGGTATTTCGATCCAACGACTAGGAGATATATTTAATGCAAGACCCGAACCAACGGTAGACGCGACAAAAACACGACTACCTATGATTGAAGGAAGGATTAGGTTTGAGGGTGTCAGATTTCGTTATAGGCCTGATGCGGCAGAAGTTATACGGGATATATCGTTTGACATCGAATCGGGAACGGTACTGGGGATTGTTGGTCGAAGTGGCTCAGGTAAAAGTACCCTCTCGAAACTTATACAAAGGCTTTATATACCAGAGACAGGCAAAATTCTCATAGATGGTGTCGACATCGCGCTGGCAGATCCAGCGTGGCTAAGGAGGCAGATTGGCATTGTTTTGCAAGAAAACTTCTTATTCAATGCCTCTATCCGTGAGAATATTGCCGCACAAAATCCTACTGTGTCGACGGAGCGGATTATCCAAATGGCGAAGATAGCCGGAGCTCATGATTTCATCATGGAACTTCCCGATGCATATGACACGATGGTTGGAGAACATGGCACAGGTTTATCAGGCGGTCAAGTTCAGCGTATCGCGATAGCCCGGGCACTCTTAAATAATCCCCGTATCCTGATTCTCGACGAAGCCACTTCTGCACTAGACTATGAGTCTGAAAGTATCATACAGCGAAATCTCAAGCTTATATGTGAGGGTAGGACCGTCATAATCATCGCTCATAGGCTTTCAACCCTTAAAGACGCGACGAAAATTATGGCTTTGGATAAAGGTCAGGTCATGGAATATGATACTCCGGATGAGCTTATCAAACAAAAGGGGCTATTCTATCATTTACGATCACAACAGGAAAAGGGGCTCTAGATGTCACGTCAAGATAAGCTTCAGTATGAGTTTTTGCCAGATGCGCTTGAGATTATAGAAACACCTCCCTCGCCTCTCGGCAAAGTCGTGATATGGGGTATCGTAGGAATACTTGTTTTCGCGTTACTTTGGGCATCGCTAGGAACGGTTGACGTTATAGCTATCGCTCGTGGGAAAGTAATCCCCGACGGAGCCGTCAAGGTCGTCCAGTCAAACGAGGGTGGCAAAATAGCAGCTATAAAGGTGAAGGAAGGCCAGAAAGTCACGAAAGGCCAAGAACTTATTTTGCTTGACACAACAATCAAAAATACCGATTTAAAATCTATTAGTCGTGATTATGCGATAGCGGTTCTTGAATTAGATTTGTTGAAGTATGGACAGGCAAGTGATAAAACCAAACAAACGCTTGCCGATGCCGGGATAACAGAAGAAACCCAATCAGACGTCCAAGGTTCTGTATGGGCGAAAAGTACAAGCTTCAGTTCAAAAGAACAATCAATGACGCAGATTCTTAATCAGGCGAATGCACAACTAAATATAGAGGAAGATACCTTGCGGAGACTTGAAGAGTCCTTGTCTTCTCATCCTGACGGTTCTCCTGCAAAGACTGCGATACAATCTCAAGTTGATGCGCAAAAGAGTCGTGTCGAACAAGCTCGGTCGGCGGTTACACAGGCAAAATCTGGCCTATCATCAGCGCAAAATGATAATAGTACGACACTATCAGGATTAATTGTTGAGCAAGATAAAAAAGTTTCGAACCTCGTGAGCCAGCTTGAAAAAGCTAAGGTTGGTGTCGAGCAGCAAACATTAGTCTCGCCGGTCGATGGGATGGTAAGTAGCCTTACCGTGCATACGGTTGGTGCGGCGGCGGCTCCGGCACAAACATTACTCACAGTTGTGCCGACCGAAACGCCTTTGATTGTGAATGCATCGATAGAGAACAAGGATATTGGGTATGTTACCGTCGGACAAGACGCAGCGCTAAAGTTTGACGCATTTTCATTTCAGCAATACGGAGTAGTACCCGGTAAGATTATTGCAATTAGTCCAGATTCCGCTGACAATAAAGATGGAACAGCGTCTCTCTATAAAGCAAATCTTACATTCGACAAAAAGATTATGAAGATTAATTCTAGGGACGTCCCGATCATGCCTGGTATGACTGTCACGGTTGAAATAAAGACAGGTACGCGCCGAATCATACAATTCTTTTTTGATCCACTTATAAAAAACGCGGATGAAAGTCTAAAAGTTCGTTAATGATACAGGGCTAGTCACTCTTCACTTTTGCCACAGAGAGGATGTACTCGCAATCATCAGTTTGGGTAGAGTTAAGGATATAGAAATCGTTACGTTCAATTTGTCGATGAATATCGGCTGCGGTCTGCTGATGTGAGCGCCACGTGAGGATAGACGAGCCTTTATTGAGTTCAACCTCCCGAATGCCGGCTTTGAATTTGAAAATAAGTTTCAAGGAGACGTTGAGGCGTAAATGCTCAGTGCGTTGTTGGAGACGAGGGTCATAGCCGAGTTCGACGGTGTAGTAGGACTCATCAATATTGAGGAGGTCCACGACAAAACGATGAATGTCGGCAAGGCGTATTTGGCTGGGATCGGTACTGAAATCAAAGTAGTTTCGGGTTGTTTGGGTATCGAGTTTGTAGGTATAGATAAAGATGTCATTGATACCCATGCTGTCATGAATAACACGAAACGCCCCGTCTGGATGACGCATGTTGCTTAGGGTGCCACCGAGCAGCAGGGTGACATTTACGGTGTCCCGTGCATTTTCATTTGCATACTCTTGTATAAGCAGATCGGAAAAGCGATCATAGTTGATATCGCAGATCCGACTTTCAAATTTGACCGCATCGCCGAACCACTCATGGATGTTGCGTTTTGCAATCCCGAGCATGTCGGGGCTGACATCGAGTGCAATATATCGACCCATTTTATTCTGTTTAATTAGATGATCGAGGAAACCGCGTACAGGATAAGCATTGCCGGCGCCAATGTCGATGATGTTGATTTTCTTATACTTTGCAAGTAGTTCATCAAGGTAATGTTGGCTGATACTAAGTAGTTTGACGGTACTATTAAGAATATTAGCTGTTCGCTCGGTCGCAAGTCGAATCGCATAGGTGTCCCAGTGCTCAGCACCCTGATCCATATAACTATATTGTCGAGGAATCTCATGATGTATCTCCAGATTTGTAACGATGTCATATATTTGCGCTTCGCTGTAGAGATCATAAAACTCGGGTTTAGGGTAAATATTTTTGACGGCTTTGGTGTTGCGGTATTTGCGTCGGTTTTCAACGAGACTTGTCAGCAGGGAAATGTTTTTAGCGGTATTGGCGACATAGAGTTTGCCACCAGCATCAACGAGTGTCAGATCAAGCTTTCCTTGTTTTGTCTCATCAATCCAATTATGCACGGTTCTAAGTGAAACGTGATATTGTTTGGCGAGTGCGGAGTGTTTGAAATAGAGCATGATAGATACAAAGACTCAGATGATAGTTTACTTAATTATATCCTATGATAGCGATAAAGTCAATTTTGAAACAATACGCTATAAATATTTATGATTTAGAGAGCCCATACCTGTGCAGTAATTGTTTTGTCACCATAATTTGCAATGCTGAGGACGAGCTCGTACTCATCTGGTCGTTCTAGGAGATTAACCTGAGTAACGATCGTGTCTGGTTCAGGATAGGGAGTTATATGTATGGCAAAACCTTTTGGTACGTGCATCGCGTCGTATTGTCCGAGCGAAAGATGAGGTTGGTCCTTGGCTTTAACATTAACGTCCCAGATCATCTTGCGGTAATGCTGAGGTTGTTTTTTCATATGATGGCCTCCGATTTGCTTTTACGTATCGTTTGCGTCAAGGCTATGATATGTCGAGGAACAAATCTCTGACTGGCTAGACAAAGTTGTCGCGAGACATTTTCATACAAAAAACTACTGCACGTTACTGACGATAAACAAGAATTTTTCGGTAAAGAGGTAAGGGATATAGCTTGAATATCAATCAAAGGTAACGTATCTGGATTTAATCGAGATAGTCCCACCCCCGAAATGCAGACAGGCTTTGTGCTGAACATACTCCAATGTTAACACATATTATGTGCAACATATAGTCCACGTGTATTACGTGCGTGTCTATATTTTTTATGCCTTTTCGTTATACTTAGGTAGTTAGGTAGGATTTGTATATACTTTTACTAAAGGAACCCCCCATGACACGCCTCCCCAACCCCCACAACGACGCCGGAAGCTGGCATATGGTGACGAAATGGCCATTAATGAATTCGGATGGAACGACATACGCTGCCAATCCAAACGCGGTAGCAAAATATATCGAACTATTTGGCGAAAAAGGAGTATAGCAAGGAAATGTCCGTCACGGCTCGTCGTTGTTTGCGTTCCATATCACGACCAGATGTATTGCTATATACAGGATTGAATTATACGGGTAATATCTATCCCTTACGGATAAATGCCGAACGACCAATCATTACGACGCCATTTAATGAGAATATTCGCTCCGTTAAATTTTTGCGGCCATGTAAAGTCTATCTATACGAAGACGCTGATCGATCTGGAGCTATCCTTTATCTTGATGGAGCCAAGGACATTCCTGATACTGGCGTGTACTATTATCAAAGCGACTGGCCGTTTAGTGGCGCGATCTCTAGTATAGAAGTCAAGCCAGCTTCTTATGTGGCGCCAATCGTTCCCGCACAGCCGACACTAAGTTTCTCGGGTGGTTACACAATGCCAGTTCTTACGAATAGCAATAGATACAGCAATACGACGGTCAAGATGCTTACCTATGATATTCAAGATCAAGCTACGCATACGGCTTTTATGGCAAAAATGGGCGCAACATCCGCAGACCAAACGACAAATGATACCCGTATACTAGCAATCCTAAACCAAATTATTCGTAACGTATGTTCACTATTGTACCGAAACTCTGACGAGCAACCAGTGCGGTATCCGTTGACGGCACTACATTTTGTGACGAGTACACAATACTATGCCTGGGCTAAACCAGCTTCTAGCGATGTGTTTATCGGTAATTTATTGACTAACGAATCACCAGGGTTTATCATTGCTGGCCTTGCTCATGAATTAACCCACTCGTATGGACACAATAAATTTTATGGCCAAACCGGGCAAGAAAAAGTAACAGGTACCTGCGAGGGTATTGCGATGCATACCATGATACATTTTGGTTTTATGCCAGTGCGTCCTACTGGTGGTGGGGTGAATTGGTATGACGGATACGAGACAACGGCGATGTTTTTTGACTATATTGTTCGATCATCACCTGCACCCGAACCAGATTTTATATACAAGTTAAATATGACTATGAACGCCGCAAATCCAGCCATTGGGAAAACTTATTGGTCTGATGCGATCATACAGACACTCAATAGTCGTAATATGACAGTTGATCAATTATGGACAGAATATAAAGCGTGGGAAGCCGCAGGCGCGATATAGTATACAAATCAGAGACTATCCTATACAGTAATGAGACTATGACGCATACCGATGATTTGGAAGTATTTGAGCTGGCGCTTGAAGCTGCAGGAATGGCGTGGTGGATGATGGAAATGCCGAGTGGTGTCATATTCTTTAGTCCCAATAAAGTCAAAATGCTGCACCGCAATGCCGAGGATTTTGTTCACTACACAAGTTTCACTGACCTGATACATCCAGAGGATTATCAGCCGATGATGGATGCAATGCAGGACCACCTTCATGGAAAAAAAGATATTTATGAGACAACCTATCGTATAAAAATGAAAAATGGAAACTATAAACGGTTTTATGATAGAGGCAGGATTGTTAAAAAATATGGCGGTGATATAACGATTGCCGGGATGGTATTTGATGTCACCGACTCTCTAAGAGAGCTTATTCGTTCAACATCGACAATTGAAAAGTAAATATCACTGACGTTTTTTGAGGAAATAATATGCTAGTGCCGAACTAAGCAGGATACTGGCGCCGGCAATCATCCAAAAATCGATTGGTGATTGTTCGTCAATTGGTAGCTTGACGTTCATGCCAAATAACCCAGCCAGCATTGTTGGGATCGTAAGGGCTAATGTAATCACGGTTAATAAACGGATAGTTTCGTTCAGACGAGTATCCATGACTGCTCGATATGAGTCCCGAATATTGGTGATGGTACGCAGTAAACTTTTACAACGGGCAATCACCTGCTCGAGATCGATGGACAAATCTTCAACCAAATCACGATCATCTTCACTGAGGATGATAAATCGACTGCTCAACAAGCGTTCGGTCGCGGAATTTGCTGGTATGAGCGCATCCAAATAATCATTTAATTTTCGTTCGTATTCTACGAGTGTGGCAATATCTTTTGAATCCAGCCGAACGACATTATAGGTTGCGGCTCGGGTCTGTCTATTAATCTGCGCAACACGTGCGTCGTACTGACGAGAAATCATATCGAGCATAAGGAGAAGGAGCTGTTTTTTGTGTGAAGTAACGGCGCGTTCAGCTTCAATAAAAGGCTGCCATAGCCGTCCCAGCGAATCCCGGCTAAGAGTGACAAGATGTTTATCAGTCAAAGCAAACATAATTGGCGTTGTAAAGCTATTAAAAGCGTCCCCAACATCAGGAACACGTGTAATGAAATACACTATGTCGTCATCTTGCTCGATACGTGGTACTTCATGTGGATCAAGGGCATCGTTAATAATATCTTCATCAAGTCCGAGTGCGACAAGCTTGCGGATCTCATCTTTATCTGGTTTTTCACAGCGTATCCAAGCACCCTCACAAAGTTTCGTTTGTTCAGTTATCCGCTCTTTAGCTGTCATTGATAAAAGATATTGAATCATCTCTCTTATACTATCAATATTAGTCATGGAAAGAAAATAGGTGTTTTATATTTCTTATGCTATAGTGTTGCTAAACGAGCAGCAAAATGAAAATACCGAGATTTAATAGAAGCCTTCATCGCATGGAAAGAAGTGCGCTTGCCTTAGGTAAGGCGGCGGTAAATCGTAAACGTTACAGCCGTTTTTTGCGTGTGTTGGGGCCAGGCTTAGTAACGGGAGCAGCAGATGATGATCCATCAGGTATCGCAACGTATTCGCAAGCAGGCGCAGCATATGGCCACGGTATGTTATGGGCTTTTCCAGTCATGTATCCGTTGCTTTTGGCAGTTCAGGAGTCATGCGCCCGAATCGGGGCTATAACCGGCAAAGGTCTCGCCGCTAACCTAAAAGAACATTATAGTCGACCGATGCTCTACACCGCCGTTGGTCTCGTCGTAGTAGCTAATACCTTAAATATCGGTGCTGATTTGGGGGCGATGGCTGCCACGATGCAGTTATTTGTTGATGTTCCTTTTCAATGGTTAGCGATAGGGATTGCGGCGTTCATTATTGCTCTTGAGGTTACCGTACCGTATAGATTATATGCGAAGATTTTGAAATGGCTCGCGATTACGTTATTTGCCTATCCGATAACGGCATTTGTTATTGGACAGCCTTGGGGCGAGATCTTTAGAGCAACCTTTCTGACGGTTCCGCAACTGGATTTTGGTTCCATGTATCTTTTTGTTGGGTTGATTGGAACAACTGTATCACCGTATTTGTTTTTCTGGGATACATCAGAGGTTGTCGAAGAGGAGATTGCGAAACGTAACGTGGCAAAAATTGGACGAGATCCTGTTGCGACGAAAAACTTTTTGCGAAAACTTCGAATAGATAATTTTACGGGGATGACGCTTGCGAGTGTGACGGCGTGGTTTATTGTGATTGTCTGTGGCTCTGTCTTGTTCTCTCATGGGGTAACTAATATAAATACCGCTGCAGATGCGGCAAAAGCACTCGAGCCATTGGTGCAGCAATTCCCTAATGCCGGATTACTTGCAAAGGTTATCTTTTCAGTAGGAGTCATCGGTTTGGGGCTCTTGGCGGTTCCAGTACTAGCGGGCTCAGCGTCCTATGCCATATCTGAATCATTTGGTTGGAAAGAAGGATTGTGGCGTAAATTCCGTAAAGCCCTAGGGTTTTACGGGGTTATCATTGCAGCAACCTTAGTCGGTCTTAGCTTAAACTTTCTTCATATTGATCCGATTAAGGCATTGATTTTTTCAGCGGTCGTGAATGGAGTTTCGGCAGTGCCGCTTCTCTTTATGATCGCAAAAGTGAGCAACAATAAAGCAGTTATGGGTGAATACCGAAATGGTATATGGTCAAATATCGGAATCTGGTTAGCATTCACGATCATGGCTATATCGGTTTCAATACTATTTTATGCCATGGCGACAGGAAAGGCATAATGACCATGGAAGCGATGTATGGCATGGTATTTGATTTACCGTTTATATCACAGCTAGCTGCGAGATTTCTAGATTTCATTGGAATTTCTATTATTCTTGTTGGTGTAGTTGGAGCAACAGTCTGGGCATGTATTAAATTTTGCACGAGTCAACCGACACATGATTTATATAATTCTTATCGATGGAATTTAAGTCGCAGTATTATGATCGGGCTAGAGTTTTTGGTGGCAAGTGATATTGTTCGTTCTGCCGGTGGTCAGCTGAGTTTTGATGCGGTGATTATCCTGGCTTTAATTGTGTTAGTCCGAGCTTTTTTGGGCATACAATTTCAGATGGAGATCGACGGGCATTGGCCCTGGCAACGCCCAAGACATCAAAAATAATATTTTTTTCGTCTCTCATAGCCTATAATACAGATGTATGGATACACTAGTTCGTCTTTTCGCTGATGGTTTGTTGGTAATAATCATTGCTATTGCCGGGATGATGGCGATCAAAGGTGTGCAATGGCGTAACTGGCAACAGGTGCTTCCCATGGCGGTCATGGCAGGACTAACCTCGTTACTAGTAGGAAAACTGCTGAGCCTTATCTATCAGCCGTCGATGACTCGTCCATTTATTGAGCAAGGCGTAGCAGCCGGAGCGGCTTATATAGATAATCCTGGTTTTCCATCAGACCATGTCTTGCTAGCTGTTGTCGTTGTCTGTGCGGTATATTTCATAACTCCATATAAAAAGATGGCGATCATTCTCGGTATTTTTGTCGTTATTATGGCCGTCGCCCGTGTTCTGGCATTGGTTCATACGCCACTAGATATCTTTGGGGGTGTTGTAGCCGGTTTGAGCGGGGCCATATGGTACCATAAAATGCTAAAGGATAGTACAATCAGTAAGTTGCATAATTAGCAATAATACTATATAATCAGTATAATTATGAATAATCGCTATATTGACTATCAGCCTATTGATCGCTCATCATTGTTTCAGCCATTGATTATAGGATTGGGGGCTGGTATATCGACGTGGCTTTTGACACTTCTTTTAGATCGTTTTTTGCTTGGACCAGTACTCTGTACGTATTCACCGCAATACTGTGGCTCATCGCTGTTGGTTGCCTTCGTCGTCGCCTCACTCGCTACTCATTTTATCGCTCTGGTTGCGTTAGTTAGAACCGGTGCCCTACGGCCTTTGTTAGTAATCTTGGCGGCAGTCGTTAGCGTATGGGGGATGCATGTGTGGTTTACGGGCATGCCTTGGTGGCTGGCAACATTATATAGTGGCTTATTGTGTTCTCTCGGTTATATGTATTATGCGTGGATTAACCGGCTTTTATTTTTTCCTGTTGCCCTCGTATTGACAATCGTTAGTGTGATTGCGACTCGTCTCATTATCGCGTTATTGTAGTGTTAATAGTTTGATCCAGTATACTTAGTAGTATGGAAATCATAATTAGTATTGTAAGCAGTGCGGTGCTATCTGCGATTGTTGTTGCTTTTATAATCTTACGTTCTCGTCCGAGTTCAGACAGCTCTGTTATGTTGAAGCAAGATATTATAGAACTTAGTCGAACTATAGAAAATCTTAAAGAAGGTTTGCAGACAACCGTACATGATCGACTTGAGAAATCACAAACTGCTATGCAAGTTAGTATGCAAAAACAACTTAGTGAAAGCGCAAAACTGGTTGCAGATGTTTCGAGTCGACTTGCGCGTCTCGATGAAACAAATAAACGGGTGTTTGACGTGACTACTGAGCTTAAAACGTTACAGAATGTCTTACAGAATCCAAAACAGCGCGGTGTTTTTGGGGAATATTACCTTGAATCTGTCTTGGAAAATATTTTGCCTCCTAATAGGTATCAAATGCAATATAAATTTAAAGATGGTGAAACGGTTGATGCGGCGATATTTTTAGAGCGTGACCAGGTGCTGCCAATTGATAGTAAATTTAGTCTTGAGAATTACAATCGTATTATTGATGAAAATAATCCTGAAACACGGGCTAAACGCATGGTGCTTTTTCGGCAGGATCTGAAAAACCGAATTGATGAGACTAGTAAATACATTCGTCCTTCAGAAAATACAATGGATTTTGCTTTCATGTTTATTCCGAGTGAGGCGTTGTACTATGACCTTTTAGTAAATAAAGTAGGCTCAACCGGTACGAGCTCGCGTGATCTTATCGAATACGCGTTTCGAGACCGGCACGTCATCATTGTCAGCCCGACGAGCTTCATGGCGTATTTGCAAACCGTCATGCAAGGCCTCAGAAGTTTGCAGATCGAAGAACAAGCAAAGGACATTCAGGTTAGAGTAGGTCAACTAGGGCGTCATATAACGAGCTTTGATACCTATATGCAAAAGCTTGGCTCCAGTCTTAGCACGACAGTAAATCATTTTAATACTGCTCACAAAGAGCTTAATAAAATAGATAAAGACGTAGTACGGATTGTTGATACGATGCCGAGCATAGAGCCACTTCTGGTAGATCGTCCTCAAAAAGATGATTAAAAATACACCCCCATTGTGGGGGTGTATTTTTAATTTTATGTACCTAAAGGGTTTAGAGTTTACCTTCTTCAGTATTGCGAGCCAGAAGGAGATAGAGTCGACCTCCGAGTGCGGCACCAGCAAGTGTGGCAACAATAACTTCAATTGTTAAGCGACTTGGCTGTGCTTTGGCTGTATCGGTGGCCATAGCGTTGTTGCTGCTTGACTCAGATAGGCTAAGGGCAACGGCCGGGTTTACGGTTGTACCACTCAGTTTGGTGATGCGTGGGGACTCCTTGGTATTACCAGATTGAGATGAGTTGCTGGCACTGGTTACGGCCTGCTGTAAAAGTCCGCCGGAAATCAACAGAGCAACAAATAATCCAAGCCCGATGGTCAGAGCTTTATCATTATCTGTTTGTCCGCGATGAGCAGCGGCAGCAATTGCAAACATAAAGATGCTCATACCAATAAGCTCGGCCGTGAAAACACGCCAATCCCATTGCATAAAGCTGCTTAGTGAAATATTTACCGGAGAGCTTGCGAACGCATTTATAGCAAGGATTGCGGCGATTGCACCGACAAACTGCGCCATCCAGTAAAAGAGCATTTTGACCGCGCTGACTTTGCGCATAACAAACAGTCCAAAGGTAACGGCTGGATTAACGTGTGCTCCTGAAATCGTAAAGAGTGCGGTGACGATAGCGATTAACGCAATACCTGCAAGGAAGGCATTGCCACCGGTGGAGACGACAACGGATACCAATAGAAAGGTACCGATCATTTCACCAATGACCTGTGCACCGGAAAGATCATTCGATAGTTGGTATGTTTTTTGACGAGTAACCGGTCGTACGGCAGCTACGGGCTGAGCGGCTTTTACAACTGTTTTTTTCGTGACGGTGCGCGCTGATTTCGTGGTAGCGGCATTTGCAGGTTTCGCAGTACGCGAACGAGTTGTTGATTTGGCTTTGGTGGCCATGAAACGATACTCCCATTATATAATATATGCTTCTTATTATATCACAATAAGATGGTATACTTTTTCTATGGCATTATTTGTACGACAAGAAAACTCACGGACCGAACTACAAGAACGATTAGCCACTGAACTACAGGAAAAACTCAAACAAGAACGATCTTCGATTGAATACGAAAAACCAGTTAATTCTATCGAACATGATACGAGTGAGTCTCGAAATCTTGGGGCGATTGTGGTGATGATTACGGCAGTCGTCATACTTGGGATTGCGTACCTTTTATTGTCACGCTAAACTGATACATATGGATACGATTACGAAAACCCGCCTGGAACTGCTCGCTCGGTTTGAAGTACTTGAAACAAAAGCTGATATTTTAAAAGCACCTGAACTAAAAAAGCTGTTTGCGGAAATTCCAAAATTACCTGTCGATCAACGTAGTGCCTATGGCAAAGCGGTTAACGAACTTCATCAAGAACTACAGCAACTCGTTGAGACAAATAAACAGACGTCCATCGTGCTACCACCTATTGATGTGACGGCACCGTTTGATATAAATTGTCCTGAGCCAAAAATACTCGCTAGAACGAGTGCTTCAATTCATCCGCTAACGCAAGAAATCGCCATAATTTGCGACATATTTTACCGTATGGGGTTCACAGCGGAAGAGTCACGGGAGATAGATGACCAATATCATATGTTTGAATCTTTGAATTTTCCAAAAGGACACCCAGCTCGAGATGATTACGATACCTTTATGACCGTTGAAACTGACGGAGAGGGTGATCCGTTGACTGCGCCAGCCCATACCAGTACAATGCAAAACCGTATACTCCGCAAATATCGCGATACGTTAATGATTGATGAAGCAATTGCGGCAATTGTTCCTGACCGAGTTTTTCGCAATGAAGATCTTGATGCGCGACATGAACATACCTTTTATCAAGTCGAGGGTGTCTATGTTGCAAAAAATGTCCATGCTGGCATGCTTATCGCAACCTTGCAAACATTTCTTGAAGCGTATTATGGTAAGAAACTTGAGGTCCGCGTTAATCCGTTTTACTTTCCGTTTACCGAACCAAGCTTTGAATTTGCACTTTCGTGTCCGTTTTGCGAAGGCGACGAGGCGATATGCAAGGTATGTAGTAGCGAGGGCTGGATTGAGCTGTTAGGTTGCGGCATGATCCATCCAAATGTTTTGCGTGCGGCAGAGATTGATCCGGAAATATACACGGGCTTTGCTTTTGGCTGCGGCGTTGATAGGCTGGTGATGATGAAGTATGGTATTGAAGATATTCGTCATCTCGAATCGGCGAAATTGGATTTTTTAAAGCAATTTTAAAAATGACGCTCTGTACTATTTAGCAAATCCTTATTACGCGGTATCATAAGTAGTATGGGGCTACATTCACGCCGTTTAACACGCGCAATTACCAAAAAACCAACGGCATTTATCCTTGGTATTACAGAACCAACCCGGAGTAATACAGGCTGTATAGCTGGTCTCACCCTAACGAATATCACGGGTGATTATTATGCAACCACTCCTGGTGCGGTGATCGAGAAGCTTGATATTAACGGACGATTATTAATACGAGCTAATAACATTACCGTACGAAACTGTATTATCCGCGGTGGAGCTGATACAACTATAAATCGGTTTTTAATCGAAATACAAAGTACGGTTACGGGGACAGTATTAGAATTTTTAACGATCATTCCAGAGTATCCCTCTGTTCACGCATATGGGGTAAAAGGTGCAAACTATACTATTCGGCGTTGCTTTATCGGTGGTAAGGCCTTGCTGGGGGAGGCAAACTATCTCAAAGATGGACCGGTAGACGCGTTGAATTTTGATATTGCAAATTGTGTAGCCGAAGGTTGTTGTTTGGAGACTTCTCAGTATCCGGTTGATCCGGTACAGGGAGGAGGGCCTTCGCATAGCGATGGTCTGCAGGTTAGTGGTGGTAGTACGTATCGGATCATTGGCTGTTCGCTAAACACACAGTCGCAAGGCATCGTACTTACTCCATACGCAAGTCATATAGTTGGAATCGAGGTTATTCAGAACTGGTTTTATGGGGCGTTTACGCAATTTTCTTCCTGGCCTCGTTGGGATGAGGGTGGTCCGGGAATACCGTTATTAACGATTGTTGGCAATCGTTTTCGTGCAAAAGGACCAAATCCGACTGATGTTCAGCACAATATATTACTGACACCCGAATCCAATATTGGTGCAGATATACGTGATAATGTATTGTTGGATGGTGTTACTCCTACGCCTGTTACTATCGCAGCAAACAATCAAGGTACGTTGCCTACGGCCGTGACAACTCCGGTTGCAAATGCGGGACCTGATCAAATTGTGCCCGGTAATCGTCGAGTTGTACTGATGGTTCGTGGACAAACTGATACGGGTATACCGCAGCGTTGGCGATGGGAGCGAGCTGACGGCGGGTCAGCTATTGCACTGACACGATCTGGCTACGCTGATTATTATGTCGCGCCTGATGTGTCTGTGAGTGAAACGGTGACTTGGCGGCTTATTACAACTACAACAGGA
The DNA here is from genome assembly GCA_027493025.1 of Candidatus Saccharimonadota bacterium. Taxonomy (GTDB): domain Bacteria; phylum Patescibacteriota; class Saccharimonadia; order Saccharimonadales; family Saccharimonadaceae; genus JAPUDQ01. The sequence continues at coordinate 23,485 of JAPUDQ010000041.1, forward strand.
GGTGTTGACTCGACTCCAGATACGTGTGTGATTACGCATACGCCACGTATTTAAGTTGCTCAGAGATATAGCCATATATTCCGTTTCCTATCAGGTAATGAATCCCGTATAATAAAGAACATATGAATGTTAGTCTCAATACAATAAAACAATGGATCGATTTTGATTTGCCACCAGTCGATGAGCTGGTGACGCGCATTAATGCTCAGCTTGGCGGTGTTGAGAAAATTATTGATCTACGTACTCAATATCAGAGCGCCCGCATTGTAAAGGTTCTAACCTGCCAAAAGCATCCAAATGCCGACAAACTTTCTGTCTGTACGGTGGACGTTGGTGAAGGTACGCCCATACAAGTCGTGTGCGGCGCACCAAATGTACATACGGATATGTGGGCGGTATGGCTGCCGCCTGGGTCAGTCGTTCCGTCTACCTATGGTACAAAAGACGAGTTCAAACTGGACGCGCGTGAAATCCGTGGCGTGATGAGCTATGGTATGCTCGCAGCAGGTGATGAACTGGGAATTAATGCGGATCACGAAGGCATTATGGAGATTGACGAACATGATCTCCCGTCCACCGTAAAATCGATTCAGGCAGGGCAAGCCTTTTCAGAAGTCTTTGGTTTAGATGATACCGTCATTGTCATTGAAAACAAAATGTTCACGCATCGGCCAGACTGCTTCGGTCAGTTAGGTGTGGTACGAGAAATCTCTGGAATTTTGGGGTACAAATTTACCAGTCCGGACTGGTATCTACAAAAGCCAGGTACCTATCCAAAACCAACAAATGCATCGATACCTTTACAAGCTTTTAATGATGTAACCGATAAAGCAGCGCGATTTATGGCAGTTGGTATATCGAATGTAACTGTTTCATCGAGTCCGCTGTGGCTGCAATGTGCACTCGTTGCAATGGGTAGTAAGCCGATTAACAATATAGTTGACGCTACTAATTATTTTATGTTGATTACGGGTCAGCCAACCCATGCCTATGATGCAGACATCGTACAGAAAAATGCGGATGGAACAAAGCACGATGAGCTCGCAATAGGCGTACGTATGGCCCTTCCAGGTGAGTCGATAACGCTACTCAACGGTAAGACATACAAGCTTGATGTGTCAGATATTGTGATTGCTAATCATGAACAAGCTATTGGACTCGCGGGAATTATGGGTGGTAAAGATACTCAAGTTTCCGCTAAGACGAATAACATTATCCTGGAGTGTGCTAACTTTGATATGTACACGATCCGCAAATCCAGTATGCGACATGGGTTATTTACCGATGCGGTTACGAGATTTAACAAAGGACAGTCTCCAATTCAGACTAACCGTGTTCTGTTTGAGCTACTCAAAAATGTTATCGGTCTTGCTGGGGGAGTGCAAGCCAGTGAGATTAGCGATATTATCAGTGATTCTCTAAAAAATAACGTCGAAAGTGATGAATATCATTATCCTGTCACGCTTCTCCCGCAGTTTGTCCATACCAGATTGGGTCTTTCTATAAAAAAGTATGATATGGTGCAGCTTCTTAAAAACGTTGAGTTTACGCCCTGTGAAGACTGCGGATGGAATCCCGAGGATACCAAGGACGATCGTGATGATTGGCATGTATCGGTGCCGTTTTGGCGTACTGATATTCATGATCCGGAAGATATTGTTGAAGAAGTTGGAAGACTCTATGGTTTTGAGAAATTACCACGTGAGTTGCCAGAGCGGTCGATCCGTCCTGTGGCAAAAAATCCTCGTCGCGAAATGAAGATGAAAATACGCTCAGCGTTCTCTGATCTAGGCGCAAATGAGGTGTTAACCTATAGCTTTGTTCATAAAGATACGTTTCAAAAAGCCGAACAAGACCATACACAGGCCTTTCAGATATCCAATGCCTTAAGCCCGGAGCTGCAATACTATCGGTTAACGGTTCTGCCGAGTTTATTAGATAAAGTCTATGGCAATATCAAAGCGGGTCATGACGAGTTTATCCTGTTTGAGATCGGCAAAGGTCATAACAAAAAATATCATGCCGCTGATGATAATGGTTTACCACGCGAGCTTGAGTTTGTTGATGCGGTCTATGCGTCTAAAAAGCCCCGTGAAGGTTCGCCATACTATCAGGTGCGACAGCTCGCATCGCAGTTTTGCATGAATCTTGGATTTACGTGTCAGTTTAAACCGATAACAAAAGAGCTTGACTATCCTGTGACAGCGCCGTTTGACCAAAGCCGAAGTGCGCTTATCGAAACACGTGAAGGAACGTTTATCGGCATGATTGGCGAGCTGAAGCAGACAGTCCTGAGGAGCTTTAAGTTGCCTATCTATACCGCAGCTATGACACTTGATTTTGAAGGTATCATGAAAGCTCATACTACGGCAAAGCAGCTCTATTTGCCACTTTCAAGATACCCAAGTGTTACGCAAGATATATCCCTTAAAGTACCTATGGGTGTTCGGTATGCGGAGATTTTTGAGGTTGTCGAACATACACTAGAAATAGTAGCGGGCGACAAACAATGCCGTCTATTGCCACTTAGTATATATCAGTCTAGCGAGGACAAAACATCAAAGACTATTACGTTACGTGTAACGATTTCAGACATGCATCAGACGTTGACTGACCAGCAAGTTAGTAGGTATATAGAAGCAATAGCGCAAAAAACACATGAACAATTAGGGGCAATTCATAGTTAGACCGAGATCGATATGAACGATCGAGCTTAGCTATGATATGCTTATGACAAGGAGAAAAACAATGAAATTAGGAAGAATTGTGGCAGCAATCGCCTTTGCGGTGACGATTGTAATCAATGCACTCGCGAACATTATACCGCTCAACGGTATGACAACTGGTCAGATATCCGATGCCTACCCGAACCTCTTTGCACCTGCAGCGGTAACGTTTTCGATTTGGAGTCTTATTTATGTCTTGCTTGCCGCGTATACACTTTATCAGCTGGGAATAGTTCGACATAAACAATTCAAGCTATCAGAGATTGTGTTGGATAAAGTAACATCGTATTTTATAGCCACGTCGTTTGTAAATGCACTTTGGATAGTCGCTTGGCATTACAAGGTTATTTGGCTGAGTGTTTTTCTGATGATTGGACTTTTGTATTGTTTGGCAAAAATCGCTGACATACTACGTAAACAACGGTTTACTGCGGTCGAAACTGTTATAATCCGCGCGCCATTTAGTATCTATTTTGGATGGATTACGGTTGCTTTGATTGCGAACATAACAACGTGGTTGGTGAGTCTTCGATGGGATGGTTGGGGAATTGCTGCGGATATCTGGATGGCGGTTATTCTTTTGGTTGGTGCTAGTATTGCACTTATGACTGCGCTGCGTAATAGTGATTGGCTATATCTTCTTGTGCCGGTGTGGGCGTACTATGGCATTGTGGTTAAACACATTATGCCGACTGGCTGGGCGGGGCGCTATCAGCTGGTTATCATGACGGCTGTTGCGCTCATGGCCGTGATGGCAATGGTGACAGGCTATATCATCCGCGACGATCAGCAGGTATATTCTCGCAAAAAATTCTGGATATTTTAGCAAATATCTCTTGCCATAGTACAATAGAGCAGATGCCTTCATTTTCTTATACGATAACTGCAGCAACGGGCGATCCTCGGTTTTTGCGTGCGGGAATTATTCGGACGCCACACGGTGATATCGAAACACCGACTTTTGTGCCAGTGGGTACAAAGGCGGCGATGAAAGCCCTGACCGTTGATATGATGCGTGATCTTCGCGCGCAAGCGATACTCGCTAATGCCTACCATTTGTATATCCAGCCAGGACATAAACTCGTGGAAAAAGCTGGTGGACTGTCAGAATTTATGGCCTGGCATGGACCTACTTTTACAGATTCTGGCGGGTTCCAGGTGTTATCGCTCGGCAGCGGCTATAAAAAGGTAGTTTCGATGGTATCTGATGAGGCAGTGATTGCCGAAAAGAGCACCCGCCGAGCTTTTGTAGATGACGACGGGGTAAATTTCAAATCACATCGTGATGGTACCATGCATCGGTTTACGCCGGAAGTTTCCATGGAGATTCAACATGCATTGGGAGCCGATATTTGTTTCGCCTTTGATGAGCTGACGTCACTTGCGGATACGCCAGACTATCACTATGAGGCGCTTGAGCGAACCCATCGGTGGGCGGTACGATCATTGCGGCATTTTCGTAAACTGCAATCACAAAATCCAGCCAAACCCTATCAAGCACTTTTTGGCGTAATGCAAGGAGCAAATATCGAGAGCCTACGCCGCAAAACAGCCAAATATCTTGGCGGCATGGAATTTGATGGTTTTGGGATTGGCGGTGCGATTGAAAAGCGTTTACTTGGAGACATTGTTCGCTGGACTACCGAAGAATTGCCGATTGATAAACCAAAACATTTGCTTGGAATTAGTGCACCAAATGATATTTTTGAGGGGGTTGAAGCAGGGATTGATACATTTGATTGTGTGGCACCAACTCGTGAAGCGCGCAACGGTGCTATTTATACGGGGGACGGACGATATAATCTCAAAAATATTTGTTATCGAGAAGATTTTACTCCTCTGGAGCAAGGTTGCCAATGTTTGGTATGTCAGACCTATACCAAAGCCTATGTTCATCATTTGTTCCGTAGTAAAGAAATACTCGCAGCAACTCTGACATCTTATCATAATGAGTACTTTACGCTTCGGCTGGTTGACGGGATACGTGAAGCGATAAAAGCAAATACTTTTGAAGCTTATAAAAAAGATTTTTACAAGAGATTTTATCGATCAAGCGCGTAGTGAAATGGGGTAAAATTTGTTTTGCGATCGTACGTATCGATCCGTTCTTTCGTTTTAAGGTAATTAATAATTCGATAGGTGACAGGAAGCATGACAATTTCAACGGTAACTTTAAATAACCAGCCAACAAGCATATAGTTGACCATATCCCAGCCAGCGATCATTCCACCGAAAGCGATCACCGCAAAAACGATGGTATCAAAAAACTCTCCGACTATCGTAGAAGAGACGAGGCGAAACCAGAGTGATTTACCTTTTGTTTTAATCTTTAGTTTCGCAAGTGTATAGGCATTTAGAAAACCACCGATTAAATACGCCGCGAGGCTGGCAATGACAATTTGTGGGAAAAATCCCAGAACGCTCGTAAATGCTGCCTGGTCTTTATAGGCCGGTGCAGCGGGCAGATAGGCAACGAGAGTAAAAGTCAGCGCAGCCAAGAGCATGATTCCAAAACCAGCCCAGAGGGCTCGACGAGCGTATTTATATCCGTAGACTTCCGTTAAAATATCACCAAGCACATATACGAATGGAAACAGCACGGCTCCGCCATCCGTAAGAATTGGACCAAGTGCGATGAGTTTGGTGGCAGAAATGTTTGATATCAGTAAAATAGCTGCAAATGAAGCCAAAATAATATCATAGTATCGGAATTTTCTCACCGGTTTATTGTAGCATGCAAAACCCCGTCTTACTATGTACAGAGAACTCGTATAACCTGTAGTACAATACATAGATAATGGAAATATCTTTACAAGGACTTACCGAGCATGAGGCGGCTCAAAAACAACAGACCTCTGGGTATAATGAATTACCTGATCGAGAAAAAAAGAACACACTAAAAATTATTGCAGAGGTTTTGACTGAACCAATGATTTTTTTGCTTGTCGCAATTGTAATCGTCTATTTCTTGCTCGGTGACAAGGGTGAAGCAACAGTTCTGATGATATCAGTCTTTGTGATTATGGGTATCGAGCTTTATCAAAATCGTAAAACCGAGAAGGCGCTTGAAGCCTTGCGGGGTTTAGCAAATCCAAGTTGTAACGTAATTCGCAGCGGTAAACATCTGACTATTCCAAGTCGAGAGCTTGTAGTCGGCGATATCATTCTGGTGTCAGAAGGGGGTCGAGTTCCTGCCGATGCAAGGCTGATTGAAGCCCATAATATTATGGCTGATGAATCGCTACTCACCGGCGAATCAGCTGCGGTTGATAAGACTGTCGCTGCGGAGAGCGATAAATCCCAGGTTGTATATTCGGGAACAATGATCGTTAAGGGGCACGGCATAGCAGAGGTCGTTGCGACGGGTGTTGAGACAGAAATTGGTAAAATCGGTACATCACTTAATACCATAAAAACTGAAAAAACCTTTTTGCAAAAGGAAATCAGTAGTGCAGTTCGTAGACTTGCGGTATTTGCGATAGCAGCATCTGTGTTGCTGACGATTGTGTTTTGGCTGATGCACAATGATTTACTCCGCGGCTTTTTAGCTGGACTCACCTTGTCGATCGCTATACTACCAGAGGAGTTTCCCGTTGTTCTGGCTGTGTTTATGGCGCTTGGTGCATGGCGACTGGCAAAAAATAACGTGTTAACCCGCAAAAGTTCGACGATTGAAACATTAGGCAGCGCAACGGTACTTTGTACAGATAAAACCGGTACGCTCACCGAAAATCGAATGAAAGTGCATGCCGTTTCGGACGGTCAGGGCAAGTTGGTTTCTGCCGACACTGATGCATATCGAGTAGTTATTGCCTATGGCGTGCTCGCTTCTCAGGTAAAACCATTTGATCCGATGGAAGAAGCGTTTATTGATGCGGCCAAGCCTCTAGGTGCTCTCTCTCGTATCTATGATGGTCAAAAAATCATTAAAGAATATCCGCTTGATGAAACCTCATTGTCAGTTGTGCATGTATGGGGGAATGAAGAAAATAGGCAACGATTTGTAGCGCTTAAAGGTGCCCCAGAAGTTGTGTTTACCTTATGTAAGCTATCTGCTACAGAGGCAACGTTACTTAAGAAACGGGTATATCTGCTTGCGAGTGATGGATTGCGTGTATTGGCAGTAGCCAAAGGCAAACCAGCGAAAAAGCTATATGATACCCGTGATCAATATGACTATGAGCTTTTGGGACTGGTTGCGCTAGCTGATCCAATACGTCCCGAAGCGACATCAGCAATTGCTCTATGCCGTAGTGCCGGTATCCGAGTGATTATGATCACTGGCGACTACGCTGAGACGGCCAGACGGATTGGTACGGAGATCGGTCTATCAAGCGGCAACGTTCTAACCGGCGAAGAATTTGCCGCGCTCTCGCAGGCTGAACAGTATCGAGCAGTTAAAGAAACCTCTATTTTTAGTCGCGTGACACCGGCCAACAAACTAGCGATTGTTGGGGCCCTGAAACATAACGGTGAAGTTGTCGCTATGACTGGAGATGGGGTGAATGATGCGCCAGCACTCAAAAGCGCGCATATTGGTATTGCAATGGGTAATCGCGGGACAGACGTTGCGCGCGAAGCGTCATCGATTGTGTTGCTGGACGATAATTTCGCCTCAATCGTTCAAGGTGTTCGGACCGGTCGGCGGATTTTTACGAATTTACAAAAAGCAATTGCCTATATCTTAATTGTTCACTTACCGATCATAGCCTTGTCGTTAATGCCAGTTCTCTTTGGTTGGCCGATCGTCCTACTACCAATTCATATTGTATTCTTGGAGTTTATCATTGATCCGAGCTGCACAATTGTCTTTGAGGGTGAAAGCGAGGAGCCAAATGCAATGAAAAGACCGCCGCGAAAGCTGCATGCGCCCCTCTTTAGCAAACAAATGATACTAACGAGCATGATCACCGGTCTGGTTGTGTCGGGCATTATTTTGGCGGTTCATTGGTATGTAATGAGCCTCGGTTGGTCAGAAGGTAAGCAGCGGGCCATGACGTTTTTGATGATTGCTCTTACGAACGTATTGATGATTGCGGCAGTCTCAGGTCGCCGTGCTGTCAAAGAGTCGCTGTTTTCCCGCCAGTTAAGTGCTATGATGGCGGTGCTGGTGGTGGTAACGCTGGCACTTCTTGCAATTTATACGGTATCACCCATACAGCAGCTCTTTTCATTTGAACCACTATCTTTGTATGAAACTGCTATTGCCGGGATATTATCGGCCGTCGCTGTCGCCTGTGTTATTCCGGTGAGAAAGCTGATCAGGGAGTGAAATGAATACGATTACCTGCACGACGTGCGGTACAACGATCGAGATCGACAAAGCACTTGTCGGACAAGTTGAGGCCGAAATTCTTGCTGCTGAACATAAGAAGCACGAGGCAGAAATTGTCAAAATGATGGCTGAAGCAGAAGCAAAATTTGTCGCTGACAAAAAACGTCTTGAACAAGCGGCGAATGAGAAAATCAAATCACAAGAGGAGATAAACTCCGAAAAATTACGTCAGGAGATTGAGCTAGAACGCCAGCGTCTCAAAGTGCAGCTTGAGGGAGAGGTACGTAAAAAATCCCAAGCGCAAACGCTGCGGATTGAGCAGTTACAAGAAGATGCCAAAGCTGAAAAAGAGGCAAATATAGAATTACGAACTCAGCTGAAGGAGCTGATGATGACGCTCCGTGAAGAAAAAAATGCTCGCGCTAATGCGGAGATTGTGGCTCAGAAAAAATTAGCTGAAAACGAGGATAATATCCGCAATGAAGCACGAAAATTAGCTGATGAAGCCCATCATCTCAAACAGCTTGAGATGGAGAAAAAACTGGCTGATACTCAGCGGGCGCTCGAAGATGCTCAGCGTAAAGCCTCTCAAGGGAGCCAGCAAAACCAAGGTGAAGTCTTAGAGCTTGATCTAGAAGAACGACTGCACGAGGAATTTCCGTTTGATGATATTCAGGAAGTTAAGAAAGGACAACGAGGTGCTGATATTGTCCAGACTGTCAAAAACAAACAGTTTGCTGTCTGTGGCGTGCTGCTATGGGAGACAAAAAATGGTAAATGGCAACCGGCGTGGACGGTAAAATTTCGCGCTGATATTCGCGAGGCGAACGCAAATATTGGGGTGATTGTCTCCCACGAATTACCGATCGAGTTTGGTGATATGAAATATCTTGAGGGGAATGTTTGGGCCGTTAAACCTCGATTAGCTCCCGTATTGGCGGCTGCGCTTCGATCGACTATTCTTCAGGTTAATGCGGCCAACAGGAATGCGGAGGGCAAAGATGCGAAAATGGAGGCGCTCTATGCATTTTTAGTTGGACCTGAGTTTCGTCATCGGGTTGAAGCGATCGTTGAAAATTATGGCGTACTTCAGGAAGAGATTGAAAAAGAGAAGCGAGCTTCGGCGCTTCGGTGGGCGCGACAAGAGAAGTCAATCCGAGCGGTTATTGATAATACTCTTGGGATGTATGGTGATCTACAGGGCATAACGGCGCGGAGTCTGCCGCCGATCCAAGCTCTTGAAAGCGGTGAGGATGAGGCCGAACAAACGAGCTTGTTATAGGACTGTGCTTGTGGTTTCTGTGAGATACGTCACATATACTATGTGAGCTTCTTGATACTATAGAGTACGTAAAGAGGAGGTGTTATGTGGTTAAACCTGGTAGCGAATACTATGGATCAGTTTCAGACTATCGTCGGTGTTGACTCGCAGAAACATTTGTCATAGCAATCTAGACTGACGGCTAGTATTTGCTACATCACTGCGCCTAGCATGGGCGCAGTTTTCCATCCAAGACGTACCTGTGTCATACTGGTAATGATGAAAGTCTTATTTCGTGTCCTTGGATATGCGCGTAACTTGTGGCCGTATTATTTTGGTATTACGGTCTTCTCGCTTCTGATGAGTTTAACTGCGCTTGCAACGCCATTTCTTATCAAAGAAGCGACGGATTTGATCGTTGGTTCAATCCAGGCTGGACGGGCAAACGTTGCAGGAGCTATCTGGGTTGCGGTCTGGTTGTTTGTGGTTGACGTTGCGAATACCTTTTTCACGAACTGGGGCGGGTATTTGGGTGACATGATGAGCAATAAGCTCAAAAAGCAGCTGAGTGAACGGTATTATATTCATCTGTTAAAGCTACCGCAAAGTTATTATGACCAAGAATTGACCGGTACGATCATTAATCGTCTCAATCGTACGATTGCCGAGGTAACGCAATTTGCGAATATGTTCTCCAATAACTTTTTCCAGATGTTTCTGACAATGTTTCTGACGCTAGGAATTGTTTTATTTTATAGTTGGGAGCTAGCTCTTCTTTTGTTTGTTTTGTATCCGATATTTATGTGGATGACAACACTCACTAGTAAAAAATGGCAACGTTGGCAAGATGAAAAGAATCATGAGACGGATATAGCGAGCGGCCGGTTTGCCGAGGTTATTGCGCAGATCAGAGTAGTGAAAAGTTTCATTCAGGAGACAATTGAGTTTCGGCATTTTGAGCGCCACTACCAGCGGACGGTTGACATAACGCAAAAACAGTCGGCTTACTGGCACAAGATGGATATTATGCGGCGACTGGTGCTTAATATAGTATTCTTCGCTATTTTTGGATTTTTGTTTGTAGCCACCGCAAGCGGCCGATTTACGATTGGCGAAATGGTTCTACTCATACAGCTGATTAATATGATGCGTTTTCCAATTTTTAACATGAGTTTTATTGTCGATGGAACGCAGAAAGCGATAGCAGGAAGCAAGGATTATTTCAAGGTTATGCAAATGAAATCGCACGTTGCAGATAAACAACATGCGCCAGCACTTGAGGTGAAAAAGGGTGTGGTTACTTATGACAATGTATCATTTGGCTACCATGAAGGTGAGAAAGTTCTGACGAACATATGCTTTGAGATCAAGCCAAATGAAAAGGTAGCCTTGGTCGGTCAGAGTGGTGAAGGCAAGACTACTCTGACAAGTTTGTTGCTGCGGCTTTACGATCCGCTTGAAGGGCAAATATTGATTGATGGGACACCGATCCAGACAGTTCGCCAGACAAGTCTTCGAGAAAATATTGCGGTGGTGTTTCAGGATCCAGCACTTTTTAGCGGTACAATTCGCGAAAATATTGCCTATGCAAAACCTCATGCCACTGATGAAGAAATTGAGGCGGCAGCAAAGGCAGCCAACGCATATGAGTTTATTACCAAATTGGAACAGGGTTTTGATACGGAGATTGGAGAACGTGGACTAAAACTGAGTGGCGGGCAGAAACAGCGCATTGCTATCGCTCGGGCAATCCTCAAAGACGCACCGATCCTGATACTCGATGAGGCAACCAGTAGTCTTGATAGCCGCTCCGAACAGCTGGTTCAGCAAGCATTGAATCGCCTTATGAAAGGCCGGACAACGATTATCATTGCTCATCGCCTCAGTACGATTGCTCATGTCGATACGATTATTACCTTGCGTGGTGGACAGATTGATGAGGTTGGTACTCCACGTCAACTTGCCAAAACAGAAGGTATATATGCGCAACTGCTGGCATTGCAGTCTGGTGACGCTCTCACAGCCAAAAAACGTCTTAAACAGTTTGAAATCGACAGCTAGCCAGTGTCTATGTTTAAGGATGTGCGCAGTGGTATACTATTTAGGTAATAGTAACCTACAGCAGGAGAGAATATGGCTGAAACGTCTACATCGCGCACGCAGCGCATGATTATCTGGGTAATTGCAATTGTCATGGCGGTTGGTACGCTTGGATCATTTTTTATCTTTATGCTGCCAGCGGCACAAAAACCGGTGGCAACCCAAAATGAAGTGGATTACCAAAAGCAGATGGAAGAGTTTAGAAAGGCGCAAGCGGAACGCCAAGCTAAAATGAAACCGCTCGATGGCTATGCAGCCGAAGCCTTTGACGCTGCTTCTGTGCCAGAGTTACGGACAGAGGATCTCGTTGTCGGTGAGGGTAAAGATGTAACCGAAAGCTCAACCATCAACGCCAACTACTTTGGATGGACGAGTGATGGTAAGATTTTTGATAGTACAAATGTTGATGGCACGGTAACGCCAGCAGAATTTCCGCTCAATGGTGTTATCCAGGGCTGGACTAAAGGTCTAGCGGGAGCAAAAGAGGGTACGGTTCGTAAATTATGGATTCCAAGTGAAATGGCCTATGGTAAAGACGCGGCCGCTCAAGGCCGTCCGGCTGGACCACTGCTGTTTGTCGTTGAAATTAAATCAGTTAAATAATACAACATATAGCGTCTTGATTAAGCATAAGCACGCTATATAATGGATAGCAGACAAACGTTGGAGGAAAAATATGTCAAAAAAAATTACCGTGTATACACGGACATCTTGTAGCTATTGCGCGCAAGTCAAAAAACTTTTAGATATGAAGGGTCAGACATACGAGGTGGTAAATCTCGATGAAAACCGAGCTGCCGAAGCAGAAATCGTTGCAAAAAGCGGAGCGCGCACGGTACCTGTCGTAGTCGTACAGTCCGAGAGTGGTGACGAAAAAATTGCCAGTATTGGCTGGAATCCAGGTGCATTAATGGCAGCTATTGCCTAAGGAGAGTATATGGAAACGGATACCAAACTACATGACGTCATCATGATTGGTGCTGGTCCAAGCGCGTTGACGGCAGCGATCTATACGACACGCGAGGATGTTGATACCGTTCTATTGGAAAAGGGTGTGGTGGGTGGTTTGGCGGCAACGACTGATTGGGTAGATAATTATCCTGGTTTTGCGGAGGGTATCGAAGGCCTAAAACTGGCCGAACAGCTGGAGGCGCAATCGAAACGGTTTGGAGCGGACATTCGCTATAGTGAAGTGACCAAGATCACCGATAAAGGTGACTATAAAGAAGTCGAGACACTGCTCGATGGTACACTGAAAGCCAAGGCGGTGTTGATCGCGACAGGCAGTGACTATAAGAAGCTGGGCATTCCTGGTGAAGCTGAATATTACGGTCGCGGTGTGCATTACTGTGCGACGTGTGATGGTGCATTCTATCGAGACAAGACAGTGGCGGTAGTTGGAGGCGGAAATTCAGCAGTCCAAGAGGCGCTCTTTTTGACACGATTTACTTCGCACATCCATCTGCTCGTACGATCACAGTTGCGGGCCAGTGATGTATTACAGCAAAAGCTGGATGAAGCCGTTAAAGCCGGTACGATTACCGTGCATCTTGATACCACTAGCGACGAAATTGTTTCAACAGATGGCAAAATGGTATCCGGGGTGAAAACGACTGCAAATGGAGTTGCGGAAACGATTCCGGTTGATGGTGTTTTTGTCTTTGTCGGGCTACTACCGAATACCGGGTTTTTGAAAGATAGTGCGATAGAACTTGATGAGGTCGGCATGATAAAGACGACTACCAGTCTTGAGACCTCTATGCCTGGTGTTTTTGCCAGCGGCGATGTGCGTAGCGGTGCAACCGCTCAAATCGCCTCAGCCGTCGGCGAAGGCGCAACGGCAGCGCTCAAGATTCGTGAGTACCTAGAATCAGTCGATACGGCAGCGTAGTCCTCCGCGGGCCGCATGGGTTTTGTTACACCATATTGTCCCTCAGTATATACACCGCGTGTTGTTGTTTTGGTATGGGATTATTTAATCCATCCCTCGCAATTCCCCGAGCGGCAGCTCGTGGGATGTAGCCCCT
>JAPUDQ010000042.1 GCA_027493025.1 Candidatus Saccharimonadota bacterium
CGCATTTTCTTCGCGTCGAGCCCACGCTCCGCTGAGGGGTGCGGGTTTCGACGTTTTATGAGACGGATAAGTATTGACATAATATATATTTTAATGTGTAATGATAAAGTCGTAAAAGCAATTTAACATCTATGAGCATCGGAGATGGTGAGATGGGGAAAAAGGCTACGAAGATTTACATCATCTTCGAAGATGATGTATTCCGCGGATGGGCATCGTCGCTTACTGACGCGATCACGTACTTGAGTCCGCGTGGACTCGGTGTGTGGCAGAAACGTAAGACATCTGCGGGTACGAAGTGGTCGTGCGATAACTGGACAATCATGCTTACAAGAGCGGTCAATCAGGGAAAGACGAATACACCTCTCGCCGAGCACCCCGAAGGAAGCATTACTCCTACGAGTACTCCTGGCGGTGTATGGTGACGTTCTATCTCGTGACAGATCCGAGCGGAGTCCATTGGATCTCATATAGTCAAGGTGCGGCATTTGCGAATGCCTGTCCTGGACCCGGAGAATGGAAACCTGAAGAAGGACTGGATGGCCGTAAGACGTGGAAGAAGCAAGAAGAAAATGGCGGGGAGTGGAATATCGAAGCGGTTCTCCCTCTCATGTACCGTCAATCACCTCTACCTTGATTTCTTAGTCAACCCTCCTAGAAAGGACATTCATGTCTACAATACCCCTAAAAAAGGTAATGCCCGTAGCAAGGCACACCCATAGTCGCTTTGATTTCAAAGCTCTACTTGAATGGTGTCTCGGTAATGACAAGGATTTCGATGCACTGATGGTGCATATCACGGCCGCGATATGTTCAGTAGAGCACGTCAAGAAGGCTGTTCAGGGACAATCTGCTCGAACGAAGAGATATGTCGGAGTTTATTGGGATTATCCAATCCCAACACCCCACCTCTCGCGGCGTGAACTTGCCGTCGAGGAAGCGGCACACGCAGCGGTGCAAGAGTGGAGAATGCTTCACTAGCACGCTGTTACGACTAACCTCGGGAGCATCGATGACTCCCCTGGTTTGAGCGGCCTGATCAATACTGATCGGGCCGCATTTTAATTTTTTAGCGCAATATAAGCTGATGTGACTTTTTGCTGCGACTTATTCAACGAAGCCTCAAGCGCATCGGCGGTACTACGAAACGTATCGTATTTTGCCGGTAATAGAATTGATTTTTCAGTAAAAACAGCTGCGTTTTGGGTATTGAAGGCATCCGTTGAATCATTCCATGTCGTAGCAAGATCAGAAACGGCATTTTTGAGCGCACTATGCTCTTCTGAAAGCATACCAGGCACCGACAGACTATTCATCGTTGCCTCAAGCGACTTCCAGTTGTCACGCTGAACAGAGATTATGGCAAATTTATCATTGGAAGCAACCGTCATTGGCTTAATAAGCGGCGACAATTGTTCAAGGTATGCTGCTTTGGCTTTCATCTCTTCAAGAGCGCTTATGAGCGTATCGAATTTTGCTCGATAGGAAATACACGTATCGTGCGTTGTTTTGGCTCGAGGATAAAGTGCGGCAAGATTGTCAACAAATTCTCCCGGACAAAGCTTATCGCGAATGTCAGTGATAAGATCTTTCATCTTATTAATATCCTGAGACGAAACAGATTCCTGTTTCTGAAGGGTCTGTAGGTCACTGTCCTGCAACCTAAGTAGTGCTGATTTAGCGCCATCTACGGACGAGCTGTAGCTTATCGTAATAAGTTCGAAAGCACCAAATCCAATTAAGAGTACTAGTGCAAACATGGCAATTATTTTTTTCCAGGGCAAGGTGCGGCGAACACGTTCAGAGCGAGTTGTTGGAATATTTTTCGGTAATTCAACGCTAAATACTAAAGAATCTTCAGGTTCTATATCGTGATGGTGCCCCCGGCGATTTACAAACTTTTCACTCATCCCGATACTCCCGTCGTCAGCCATACCGGAATCGCAAGCTCGGGTGTCTTCACGCTTCGTATATCGTCGAGCGGTTTCATGACAAGTGGCTTAAGGCATAGGAGCTCTGTACGTTCACAGGCAGCGCTTTCCGCCCTTACTCCATTAAAACTGAGTGATACAAAGACTGTTGCCAACAGCGAGATGACGAGTAGCCATACTTTGGTTCGTCGTTTCATATTCTTTATTCTATAATACGAAGCATGAAAACACGAGCACGATACTTGTTGTCACTAATTACAATTGCGTGCCTTATTATTGGATTTACACTTGCCTACTTCCTTACGCGTCAACCCGCAAAAACTACCTCAACAGAGAATAATACGCCAGTATCGACGGTTGTCGTTCCCGAAAAGATTACACTCAAACTTCCTGGCGCCTCGCCAATTGATGCGCGAGTTGAAGATTATTCATTGCCATCAAGCCTCTGGGTCGTTGTAAATAAAGATTACCCTCTCAGCGATCAACAATATATACCCGCCGACCTCACACGTATCACGACTGTTCCGACGAGGCCCGATAAAACAAGTGACGAACGTTCGATGAGGCAAATTGTCTTGCCATCACTTGAATCAATGTTTACAGACGCCAAAACGGCGGGCTTTGACCTTATGATCGGGAGTGGGTTTCGATCATACACCACACAGGCTATGTATTTCAACAATTACGTGAAGGCATCTGGCGAAGCTGCGGCCAATCTCTATAGCGCCAAGCCTGGTCAAAGTGAACATCAAACCGGATTATCTTTGGATATCGCCCTCACCACCAAAGAGTGCTACCTCGATACCTGTTTTGGTACGACTACTGCAGGTAAATGGCTGGCAGAACATTCTATCGACTACGGATTTATCCTTCGTTATCCAAGTGATAAGACGGCTGTAACAAAATACCAATACGAACCGTGGCATTTTCGCTACGTTGGTACCGACCTCGCTAAGGCGCTTCATGATAGTAAGTTAACACTTGATGAAGCCTATCCCTATCTTCAAACTACCCTAGAAGAATTGCGAAATCAGAAGAAAATTTAACGTAGTTATTACTCGACAGTCACAGCAGTACCGAGTGTTTTGCGTACAAAATCAAGTCGTGTAGCCGTTGTCTCGCCCGGAAACATGGCTTTTATTTGGCTATCAGCGTTCTTGAGTAGTTGAAGCCTCAGATTGGAGCGAGTATCAAGTTTTTCAGCCGCCCTGTCGGCTGTTGACCAATCGTATGACATAAATGTCGGCGTGAAAACCGGACTTTTCACGACAGCCTTGCCATCTTTCATCTCAATTGACAATTTCGCTATTCCTCCACTCAACTCATCAGCTTGCAATTGACTGGACAGCATATTACCGATCGAATACCAGACTGGAACAGCACGACCATCACTTGCCGTGAGTGTTTCGAATGCTTGAATAACATGAGGACCAGTACCGATCACGATATCAGCACCGTTATCGACAAAGAGCTTTGCCGCGGCAGTCTGATCAGCGTTTACTTTAGTCGAATCTTCTGTTCCCCAGTGTGCTGAGACGATAACAACCTGAGCGTTAGCTCGTGCTTTTGCTAGAATTCGTTTAACAAAATCAGAGTCATGATAGAGATTAACAGACCAGTTATTTGGAAGTGTAGTGTTGCTAAAATCCGCAAAGGCAACAAATGCAAATGTGACGCCCTTGATAGTGAAATACGCCGGCTCCTCGCGTGTACTCTCACTCTTATTGGCTCCGTGAGCGGCTAACGGCTTTGTTGCTGACCAGACGTCGATGCTTGTATCGATACCCGTTTGACCTTTGTCGTACATGTGGTTAGTGGCAAGATTTAATACATTACACCCCACACTCCTAAGGTCTGATGCAAAAGCACCAGGTGCATTGAAGGTCGGATAGCCGCTTATACCTAACGTATCGCCAGCAACAGGTGT
The DNA here is from genome assembly GCA_027493025.1 of Candidatus Saccharimonadota bacterium. Lineage (GTDB taxonomy): Bacteria > Patescibacteriota > Saccharimonadia > Saccharimonadales > Saccharimonadaceae > JAPUDQ01. Next base: position 3,859 of record JAPUDQ010000042.1, read on the forward strand.
TTCAGGGTTGCAAAACACGATATCGGCAGCGAAACTAGAACGCACGGCATCAAAGTATGGTTTGAAGTTATAGCTTGAGCCGTTTTTTGCTTGGGCTACCACCGAATCGTGCGCGAGCATATCCCCCATCATTGATAGAGATATAGTTTTTGTCTGATCCTGTGCACTAGTGACTGACGGAGAAGTAGTAAGGGTTTCACTAGTCTTAGGTTTCGCAAAAAGTATAAGAGCAATTCCAAGCCCCATTCCAAGAGATGCTATACATAGCACGACAACCTTCACGATACTCACAAGCGTCACCTCACCTGCTTTTGCCATACATTATTTATACCATAAACTCCTTGGTATAATGAGTGCATGTCCCGCCGAATTTCCTCTCCACTCCCTTTGATTTTGCTGATGTTTGTTGGTTTTGGTGTCGCTGGCTGGGGGGTATTTACAGAGCAAACTATCAGACAAATTGACGACAGCACGAGCGTTCTTGAAGCCTCGCAACCGAGTGTCGTAGAAACTATCGAAATCGGTACAAATAAGGTTGCAATACCTGATTGGTCTTTCTTCAAAAACGGAGCCCTCTGGTCACTCACCTCAAAACAAGCGCCACTGCCAAAAGATTTTATCCAAAGTCTTTCTCCTGCCCCTCTCCTCCATGCCGATGCCGATATGAAAGTAGCGACGCAGATTGTCGAGCCATTAAAAGCGCTGGTGGCTGCCGCACAGGCTGATGGCGTGGATCTAATGGCGTCAAGCGCCTACCGCTCGTATGACGACCAACAACGTCTCTACGACCTTTATTACACGGCTCGCGGCCGTGAATTTACCTCGACACATGTCGCGACTGCGGGTACAAGTGAACACCAAACTGGCCTCGCAATTGATATCTCAACCGTGACCAATCAATGCAAGGAGAATGCCGACCTCTGTACTTTGCAGCCAGCTGGGATCGCCTGGATACAGCAAAACGCCGCTCGATTCGGCTTTATCCAGCGCTATCCTATAGGCAAACAATCAATTACCGGCATCGCTGGCGAAGAATGGCATTACCGCTACGTGGGCCCCGTGCTAGCAAAAGCTCTCACTAATAACAACATCACACTTGATGAGTTTGTCACTCAAGCCGCTCTCGGCTATTCATACTAGGTTATAAAATTATTCCAGCTGGTAAGAAAAAACTGATAATTGTCATGACTAATAAAAGCGCTAGTTCGATTTTGCGGTCGATAGCAAAATGATCATGAGCCACAAAGAAAAGGCCAATAATCATACCGACCGGCAATCCATTGAGCGTTACCACGCCAAGCTGCATCGGATGAGCAAAACGAAGCCATATCGAGCCCAGGATAAT
>JAPUDQ010000043.1 GCA_027493025.1 Candidatus Saccharimonadota bacterium
CATGCTTGTAAAAGCAAACCTGCTTGCCCGGACATATTCTGGAACGGGAGCAATGTGGCAGAATCCGTATGCAAAACCGCGGCCACGAGCGGCTGTTAAAAAAGCATCAGTGTGGTACACTGCTTACCCCATATCACTAATTACTGAGCCTGGTGAGAGTATGATCGGACATTTGGGACGGGAAGATTTGTGGCAGACCTTTGAGACGATCGGTATCAATGGATTGCATACCGGACCGATGAAGACAGCGGGTGGCCTCATGGGTTGGAATAAAACGGCCAGTATTGACGGACACTTTGACCGGATAAGTAACGGTATTGATCCGATTTTTGGCACCGAAGAAGAGTTTATAGCAATGACTGCAACGGCTCGTAAATATCGTGCCACAATTATTGATGACATCGTACCTGGACATACCGGAAAAGGAGCGGATTTTCGGCTGGCTGAAATGGCGGTTGGCGAGTACCCGGGTATTTATCATATGGTTGAAATTGGGCGTGACGACTGGGATATCTTGCCGGCGGTTACGAAAGGTAAAGATTCAGCCAATTTAACCCCAGAAGTTGAGTCAGAACTCAAACAACGGGGTTATATTATCGGCAAGTTGCAGCGGGTTATCTTCTTTGAGCCGGGTGTTAAAGAAACAAACTGGAGCGTGACTCGAGCTGTACGGGGAATTGATGGCATTTTACGACGGTGGGTGTATTTGCACTACTTTTGGGAGGGTCAGCCATCAATTAACTGGCTTGATCCGACTTTTGCTGGCATGCGGTTAGTGATTGGTGATGCGCTTCATTCTCTCGGCGAGCTGGGAACGGGTGGGCTTCGACTTGACGCAAATGGCTTTTTAGGAGTTGAAGTCAGCGGTCAAGGGGACCTACCGGCGTGGTCCGAAGGTCATCCACTTTCTATCACAGCAAATCAGATTATTTCTAGTATGGTGCGAAAGCTCGGTTCTTTTACGTTTCAGGAGGTTAACCTCTCGATTGACGATATTAAGAAAACAGCCGAAATGGGTGCTGACTTGTCCTACGATTTTGTGACGAGACCTGCCGTGCAGCATGCTCTTGCGACGGGTGACACCGAATTCCTACGGCTGATAATTCACGAGTCACAAAAACTTGAGGTTGACCCAGCCTCACTTGTCCATGCTCTGCAAAACCATGATGAACTAACCTATGAGCTCGTACATTTCTGGACGATTCATAGCGAGGAGGTTTTTAGGTTTCGCGGGTTAACGTATAAAGGTGTTGAGCTGCGGCATGTAATTCAGCAAGATTTACTGGAGGCTCTTGTTAAGCCGTCGGATCATAATCTGAAGTTTACTGAAAATGGTATTGCCTGTACGACGACGAGTTTGATTGCGGCAATACTTGGTTATGAAGATAGAGCGGCGATTGATGCGAAAAAAATTGCTAAAATCTGTGATATACATATCTTGCTGGCCAAGTTTAATGCCTGGCAGCCTGGAGTATTTGCCTTATCGGGCTGGGATCTAGTCGGCGCGTTGACACTAGCCAGTGATGAGGTTGCAGAGTTGATTGCAGAGGGTGATACGCGTTGGATCAACCGCGGCGCCTATGATCTGATGGATGTAAATCCTGAGGCGAGTGAATCACAGACTGGCATGCCAAAAGCGACTGCTCTCTATGGATCCTTATCCGAACAGCTCAACAACCCAGACTCATTTGTGAGACGACTTCAGTCCGTGTTATCGGTTCGTGAAAAATATGGCATTGCAACAAGCTATCAGTGCGAACAGCCGTCTGTAACGACATGTAGCACGATTGCAATGTTGCATAAACTCGGGGATAGTCGAATGCAGATGACGGTACTTAACTTTGCGGATAAAGCCGTAAAAACTACTATCCACTCGTCTGATATGCCGCTCAATACTGTTTTCGTATCTGGCGAGGAGCGGGTCGTAGTTTCGGCAGATAAAACGATCGAGGTATCACTTTCGCCCTATGAGGGGAAATGCTTTGTTAGCACTCTTGACTGATGAGTGCTAAGAGACTACACTAGTAACAGATGTCAAAACGAGATTATTATGAAGTTTTAGGAATTAGCAAGTCTGCCTCGGCTGATGAAATCAAGAAGGCATTTCGTAAACTTGCTGTCAAATACCATCCTGACAAAGACGGTGGTGATGAGACGAAATTTAAAGAGATCAACGAGGCCTATGAGGTCCTTAAAGATCAGCAAAAACGTCAACGCTACGATCAGTTTGGTCATGCTGGTGTGGGGGGCGCAGCGGGTGGTGGCTATAGCGGCGGTGGGAACCCGTTTGAAGGTTTTCAGGGATTTGGCGGTAACGGCCAGGGTTTTGAGTTTAACTTTGGCGATGGCGGGCTTGGTGATTTGTTCGGGTCGTTCTTTGGGGGTGGTGCTGCGCATGATCGTGGCCCAAAGCGGGGACGTGATGTGGAGACGCATGTTGATTTGACGTTCGAAGAAGCTGTTTTTGGAACAGACAAAAAGATTATGGTCTCACTTGATGATACATGTCCTCATTGTAATGGCTCGACAGTTGAGCCGGGGCATGATATGAAAACGTGCGATCAATGTAAAGGCGCTGGACAGCAAATGCGGGTCATGAACACGATGTTTGGAGCTATCCAGCAAGCAGTTGCGTGTGACAAATGTCGTGGCAGCGGCAAAATTCCGGAGGTTGTTTGTAGCGTTTGTCGCGGTACGGGAGTTCAGCACAAAAAACAAGAGATTACGATTAATATTCCGGCGGGAGTCGATGACGGTGCGACTATCCGGCTTCGCGAGCGTGGTGAAGCTATTGCCGGCGGCGCAAAAGGTGATCTGTATGTTAGCTTGCGCGTGAAGCCGCACAAGAAATTTACACGAGAGGGAGATATCATTCTGAGTGAGGAGCATGTTTCTATGGTGGATGCAGCACTGGGTACAGAAATTGACGTAGAAACCGTGGATGGACCAGTGCGAATGAAAGTGCCGTCTGGGACCCAAAGCGGCACTGATTTTAAACTGTCAAGTCATGGCGTGCCGCATCTTCGCGGTAGCTCGCGTGGCGCCCATATTGTCAGCGTCGTAGTCGACACGCCAACCAAACTTAGTAAAAAACAGCGAGAGTTGCTCGAGTCATTTAGGACGACGAAGCCTGGGCTATTTGGATAAAAGGCCGACGAAGATTTGACAAAGCAACGTACTTATTGTTATAATATAAAGATGAATACACTACACGTTATTACGTCGAGTAACATCAGCCATCAACAAATAGTAGAATTATTCGAGGCTGCGGGTCGACAGCGGGATGTTGTTGTGAAACGTATGGTGGTCGGTAAGACTGACTACGGGCAACTCGCCAACCTACATGCGCACGATATGTTGTACCGAGCATCGACCTTGACTAGTGCCAATATTTTATTTAAAGCCTGTGTTGCCCAGACAGGTGTAAAGATGCTGTATCGTGACAAGCATGCAGCAATATACGCTGGAGAAAATGTCGTCTACAACACACTGCTTCATCAAGCCTATGGGTTGCCTGTCATAAAAACGATTTTTGATAGAACGCGCTGTGAAGAACTTCTACAAAAATACGTACATGAGCTTGGGGGTTTCCCGATTATCGTAAAAAGTATTGGTGAGTGTCACGGACGCGGTGTGAGAAAAGTTGAAAACATGCGAGAGTTGCTAGTGGCTATCGCAGAGCTACATCGTAGCGATATACCATATATCTTGCGCGCCTTTGTGCAACACAAAAAATGCGCTCGTTTGATAGTTCTTGGTAATACTGTTGTCAGCAGTATTGCATACATGAAGCCCGCAGATGATTTTCGTACCAATGCTGGAGAGCTTGTTGCACATGAGGAGAAATTCTCACCAAACATTGAGGCTACAGCAATTGCGGCTGTTGCGGCACTTGGTGCTGAGTATGGGGGCGTTGATATATTGATCGGTGATGAGGGAGATTACTATTTGGCAGAAGTGAATACACCATGTTTTTTCCCGCGCGCACAGATGATAACTGGCACAGATATTGCTGGCGCGATAATCGACCACATGTTAGCAAAATAAATGGTATAGCCCATTGTGTGAAATCAAACCACTCCAGTCAACCAATCCAACCTGGTAATCGGTAGTCCTAGTTTCTGTAGTATGACCTGACCAGTAGTGTGGGCAGCTAACTTGTAGTTGAGCCTGCTGAACACCCCGCGCTCACTTTTACCACCAGGCTTGTTGTAGCTGAATAGTTCGGTCAGATGCCCATTGACAGTTTCCGCCATGGATCGAAATTGCTTAAGTAACCACCTGACGTAGTCCGGTGTCGTTGCTTTCATGTTTTTACGTTTAGCCGTCAGGAGCTGCTGTTCCTCTGGCTTCATGATGAAGCCCTTGTCTCCTAGATAAATACCGGGTTCTTGTACAGCCAGTAATGCCTCGCCATACGGTGTATCATGTGGTTCGGCGGAGCCGACCACAAAGTCCTCCAATACTCCGGTAAACGAAACAATGGCTGCTGTTTTGTAGCCGGCGTAGTGCAACTGCTTGCTCGCACAGAAACCAACGCCAGCATTCGGAAAGCTCTGACTAGCAAAGAACTTTGTAACCGTGGCAACACTTGTGCCGACACAGTCGATGATGTGGTGTCCGGGAATGGTTGGCAGATAGGCGACCTGCTGCAAACGAAAGGTGTTGATGAGTGGGTTGAGGTTTTTCTTCCGACGGCTGTACTGACTACGATCTACGAGTGTCCCCGGGAAATACGACCCGAGCGTACTACAAACATAGTGCCAGTAGTCATCCTCGTCAACAATGCCAGTAAACTCTTGGAGTAGAGCTAAACTGAGGATTGCTACATCGGATAGTTTTGGCTTACGCCCAGGGCGACGTAACTGGGCAGCAACCTTCGGTTGCACACAAAAGTCGTCAACCATACAATAGATAGTGATAAGCAGCGTTTCTCGATCCATATATACCCCTGTTTGTTTTTAAGACTTACAAACTTAGTATAACTGGTGACTGGGGCTGCTTACGCGTTAGATAATAAGTAAAGGTTACCGATCCCGCTCAAGGTTACCTAGTAATGG
>JAPUDQ010000044.1 GCA_027493025.1 Candidatus Saccharimonadota bacterium
AACCGCTGTTGGTTGGATGACCTGACAAAAGTGATGTTATGCGAAGCTGGGGTTACTATACTGTTTTTGAGTCTCAGATCATGTAAAATCAGCACGATATACGCATCAGATATGTGCCGCAGGCGACAAGCAAGTGATAATGCAACCCTACTAGGGCTTATGCTCTGGATGACGATTGTTTATCTCATCAGCAAGCCACAAACCAGCTTGAAACATTTTCTCAATCTTGGCAGGAGTCGGCGTATCTGTCTGCGCCAGTACTAATAATCGGTCATGAAACAGCTCAAAATCAAATTGTTTAAAATGATGACCTAATACGCTTGCTGTTTCTGGAGTCAGAAGATGAGCTATATCTGTCATATGCTGCAGTGGTGCATACACTCGGAAGGCTGAAGCAAATTGCCGATCTATTGCAGAGACAGCAAACTGATCATATAGTTGCATTGTCCGATGCCGTAGCAGCAGAGTACTATAAAGAGTGTCGTCATGACAGTTACCGTTTAGCAGAATATGAACCGCAATCGGCTTTACTAAATCAATCTGAAGCACAACCCATCGATATTTTTTTGATGGTTTATCAGGAAACGATATAGTATCCGTACGCTCCAGTAGTATAACGTCTTTGCCAGCAACCGTTCCAACACAATAGTGCCGATCCGTATGAGTCGGCGAAAGCGTAAAACCGCGCACCATCTGATGTTCGTCAGAATGCTGTGAAACGCTACCAAAGTATACGAGATCAAATCGATCACATACAATTTTGTAGGTTTTTTTCGTATCCAGTCGTTTCTGGGTAAGTTTAAATCCATAAAAAGGCATTATGAAGACCCTTCTTGCGGTATGGTATCCAACAAACAGTTCACGTATTCGGCTTGGCTCCAGACGAACGGTGAGACCGAAAGAGGTTTACCCGATACGGAACCACACTGTTCAGCGAGCATGCTCGTCGAAGACATCTGAGAAGTGACCCATTCGATAATCTTCATACCTTCATCCATTTGATCTTTCTCGAAATAGTATTGTGCCATCCAAAGTGAGGGAACATACCACAGATTACTCTGCTGGCTGGACTCAGATTTGCGGTAGTCGTCACCCTCAAATCGCATAACCCCATACGGGAACGCTTGACAATGAAGTCGTGTTCGAATCTGAGAAATACTACTCGAAATTTGTGGTGAATCAACGCCATATAACCCAAACATATATGCCCCATACACACTGGCACTATCAAGTGTTTTATCGGGCGTGCCGTCAGCCAAAAAACCCTTAATAACGCAACTGGTTTCCTGATCAAAAAACGTATCACGATTTTGTTTTATCATATCAGCAGTTGACTTCCAATGTACCGCGCTATCTGGGTCTTGCATTATCTCAGCCAGTCGAGCAGCCCCTACAAGCGCGCCGTAGACTAGTCCTGTCGTATAGGTTGTCGTTTGAAAATCATGTTCCCAAATATCATAGGACGCTTTCGGCAAACCTCGTGACTCATCAAAATATGTGGCCAAAAAACTCGCCATCGGCTTAACAAGGCTCGGGTAATACGTCTCCAGGTCAGTCCGTTTCTTATGCACTTCATAGTAGCGCGCAAACATAAACACTACAATCGCTGTCTCATCCTCCTGGATGGGCGGCATCGTTATACCATTATGAAAGTATGGATTCCACGTTGAGCCAACCGTGCCATTCGGAAGATAGCGCTGCTGCAAGAAACCTTCGGGCTCCATCACCTGAATACAAAAATCAAAAAATCGTAATACCTCATCGGCATAACCTAGTCGAATAAGCGGCCAGAGTGCATAGGTAGCATCTCGAGGCCATATATAGTTGTACGTATCAGTTTCATGATCAAGAATCGAGCTATCACTACTCGCGACAATCCCACCGTGGCTGTCAATGTGAGCTTTAATGATCATCATACTTTCGATAATATGTGAACGGACATTTCTCGGTAGACGATCGGCAGCACAGAGCGTACGCTGTAGCCATTTCTGCCACCATTGATCTGTTTTCAGCATATGATAGAGGACACCGTCTTTCCGCATTTGTCGATGAACCCGCTCAACCGAAGCCATAGAGCTGCCCGTAGCAATCCAATACTCGAGTCGACTTGAGTCATTCCCGTTCACCGACAGCATAAAACCAATCACTCCATCAACTCTTCCATGATCAACCGGATTTTGGCTGAGCTGTCCATCTTCGGCATCCCGAAACGTACCCGAACTTGTTCTAGAATGATACCGCCCAACTGCATACTGCTGGAAACCTTCGCCATGAATCGTAACGCCTCCCACCATAACATATCGGTCGGCTTTATATTGTACAATTGCATGATTATCCGGTAACGCCTGGATCGTATCGGGCAAGTTTGTATCTCCTAGCACGAAGTTTTGTTGAATATAGACAGTAATTTCTCGTTTAGAAGAATGAGCATTAATAATATTGATACTGCTGATATAAACTGGAAGCTCGGCATCAACCGCCATATACAACTCCAGCCCAATACCTATCGTTGGATTGTGAGCGCGCACAACGCCAATCAATGCCTGATCGATGTATCGGAAATTCACATCCCATAACCCATTGTCTAACCAGTGCATCGTATCATCAATATAGACACCAATTCTCTGGTATTCTCCATGTGTAGCGCAATGATTTTCATAACCCACATACGGGAATGAAAAAACTTCGATCAACCCAAACTGGTTAATCCCTACTTGCACGCTTCCATTGCCGAGAACTATCGGCCGCGGCATTTACGAAGATCCTTTGTGATTTTCAAGAATACGCCATCGCATATCGCGTACCGCATTCATAAAATACAAAAATGCATCATACGGAGATTCGTACGGGCTAAAGTACGCATGCACATCTCCGTCGCGGAACCATTTTGTGCACATATAATATACATGATCAGATGTCTGCAATCTACGCCAGTCAGCTACTAACGGTGTATCGTCAGCATCTAGTACTGCCTCTTCCAGCTCATAGAGGTAACGCAACGCTTCTTGTTGCATGGCATTGCCGAGCCACGCACTAAGATCACGCTCCGTATCAGCCCAGGTAACGGTATAGGGCATAGAGACAACATCTCGCGGCTCAAGCGCCGCTGCTTCTGTCACTGTCTTAAAGGTATACCACGGACTATCATTCACCCGAGCAACAAAAGAGCGCATAAATTCAAAAATGCCGGTATCGTCCCATTGATGCTCGCCAAACGTCTCATAATCCATAAAGAGATTGATGACCTGCTCGTTACCAGTCGGGAGCCAGCTCATATATTTATCGACCGTCAAGGGCCATTCACCCCAAGAACGGTTTGAAAAACGAAAAGCAACATCATCACTCAAGCGATAGTTCTTGAGCAGCAAACGAATATTAGATGTCTGTGGCGGACGATAAACAAAATTTGGACTGCGCCAACCCAAAATCGGATCCCAGCCCTCAGCAAGGACGGCTTTGTAGCCAGCCTGGTCTGCCCAAGCGCCAATCTCATCATAATACGCCAACTCAGTATTCCGGAAAGCTGTTGGTGTCACGCCAAACAAACTCTGGATTTTTTCACGATGCATCGTAACCTGTTTCTCAAACTCGGACTGACTATAGAAAAATGCGAGAGAGTGATAGTATGTTTCCGCAACAATCTCCACCTTTCCGGTCGCAACAAGCTGCTTGAAACTATCAAGAATTTCCGGTGCCCACTGTTCACACTGCTCAATGAATGTTCCAGTAATACTCAGGCTAACCTTAAACTCCGAATGTTTTTGAAGTAACTCGAGCAACATAGCATTAGTCGGAATATAGGATTTTTTGGCAACTTTTTTAAGAATCGTTTGATTCTGGGCAGATTCTTTCGCCCGATGATCAGCAAAATAATCATGCTCATACCCAGCGGAAAATATGCTGTACGGTGAAATCCGATATGGTTGATGTACGTGCAGATAGAGAACAACTGATTTCATGCGGGTATCCCCACGCGATTATACTGATCGATAAAATGACCCGCCACATCTTGCCATGATTTACCGCGGACTTCTTCAGAAATGTTAGCCTTGAGATGAGCGGTGAGAGCAGAGGAGGTAGCAAGGTTAATCAGCATATCGGCCAGTCTATCCTCATCCCAATAATCATATTTGAGACTGTTGTGGAGTATCTCGCCAGCACCAGTTTGTTTTGTAATGATGACAGCAGTATTATGAGCCGCTGCCTCCAACGGGGTAATACCAAATGGTTCACTAACTGAGCTCATCACAAACACGTCAGACACCTCAAAAATATCCCGCCACTGCGCACCACGAACAAAGCCAGTAAATAGTACCTTATCGGCAATTCCCAGCTCGGCACTCATCTGAATCAGCTCATCACGTTGTTCGCCACTACCCCCAATAATAAAGACAAACCGGCTCAAACGGCTTGAGGCTTTCGCAGCCGCACGCATAAAATGCGTCAAACCTTTTTGCACTGTTAATCGATTTACGACACCCACAATACAATATCCATCTTGTTTCATGCGCTGAGCGTAACGATAGGTTTCACCAGTTACAGGTTCAGCAAAATCCGCATAATCAATCGTGTTGTAGACGACCTCAACTTTATCCTCAGGGATATCATATTGCTCAACAATAATTTGTTTCGTTAGCTTACTGACAGCAAATATCCGATCCGCCATCAGCAATCCCATTTGTTCAATCTCATGAATCATCGGATTACCCGTGCTACCGCCAGCGCGATCAAACTCTGTCGCATGAACATGCGCGATCAACGGCAGATTAGTGGCTTCTTTAACCGCCATACCCGCTTTAAGCGTCAGCCAATCATGAGCGTGAATGACATTTGGTCGAGACTTTTTCGCGTGATTAATCGCGACTTGGGTAAATTCATCGTTGAGCGCCTCAAACGTTTTTTGCGCGCCATGCCAGGCGTCATATACCCATGTTCCATCATCTCTCACAGGGTTGCGAGAAGACGTACTGATAATATTCATAAATTCACTGTTAGGGTGATGCGCGGTATAAGGAACGACAAAATCAATAGCAATACCCTGGCCGGCTAATGCTCGCGCCATTTGATAACAGACCACACCCATGCCGCCCGCATTGTGTGGAGGTAGCTCCCACCCTAGCATTAATATTCGCATTTGAAGTCTTCTTTATGGTGAACCAAATGTTTTATTTATAACTATGAGTATAAACCCCATACTCCAAGATAACAATAGTACTTATGGTTTTTTATCTATACTAGTATGTTATTGAATCGAGCGACTAGAGATTATTGTCTGCATCATCCGACTTCGATGACTATCCTGACCCAATTCACAAAGCGTTTCAACAAGCTCTTCGCGGGAAAGGCTGTCCGTCTCCAAGTTGTTTTGACAGGCGATGACGTATCCTTGTATAACATGTTTGAGATGTAACACGTCGTCCTTCCACAGATGGCGAATTGTGAAATGATCATCAGAGCTTAGGACTCGGGTTGCAAAAGTCAGTGAGCCAAAGAACGGGCCAACCGTTGCCGATACATTGAGTATGTCCTCGATGCGAATACTCATCACATCAGCCATGAGAAATGATCGTCGAGTTATCGTCAGTTTTGTTCGATCCAAAATGATCGTATCAGGAAAAACATCGATAGGAAATACTGTTGTCGCGGTTACAAGTTGCTCATTGGATCGTTCAACAATTTTAAACAGTTTTTGGCGCGATATCGAATCATTCCACAGAACTTGTTTGATTTGGGCGAGTGAAGGTCGTGGTAGGGCAATATCCTTCGTAAGTATCTTGTGCGTCTTGACAATCGCTCCTGTCGCCGTTTGACCCAACTTGCGACCGATGGAATGAAAGAATGGAATATGTCGCTGCAACGCAGTGGCAATCTCTAGAGAACCATTAGTGTTGATAGGCTCGTCTTTCATGATTGCACCCTCCTGAGTGATACCTCCAGTATACGGGAAATTATCAACAAAAGCTATGATAAATCGTAGTATTATGATCAACATACAACAGATTGAGATGAAACAAATTTTTTAGTATAGATAAAAATGTAGTTGACATTATAGCTACATACTGTTAAACACGATTTGTGCAACATCAAATCATGCGTTGTCTGAAGGGCGCTTTTTCTGTATACTACCAGGAGATGAAGGGGAGTAGCTCAGTTGGTAGAGCACCGGTCTCCAAAACCGGGTGTCGCAGGTTCAAGTCCTGTCTCCCCTGCCATAGATGCCGCAAGAAGCGGCATTTTATAATGGCTCTATCCTTATTTAGTCTTTTGCGTCTTCACGATCAGCCATACGGACTGCTCGGCGAAAGGTGTTCTCCGCCTTGTCATCAGCATAGCGCGAGATCGGTGGGCGCACAAACGTTTTGGGACCTTTGCGACGCTCATCGAGCTCCTGAAGAGACTCAATAAAATACCGATCCATCAACCATTCGCGGCCTGGCGGCATTGTACCGATGACCGTGAAATACCAGAGCTTTTCACCCCATTTTTCAGCGCGTGAAATGTGCGGTTTTTTCGTTAGTTTTAAGGTACCGCGTGGCATCGTATCAATCGCTTTTTCAATTAGTGTTCGTCCAATCGTCTCGTTATTGGCAAAGATGTCAACGGCGATGGTTCGCACACCGCCTGGTGTTACGTGTACGCCTTGGATGTGTTGGTTGTGCAGCCAGATAACTTCGCCATTGAGACTACGGATTTTGGTCGACCGTAGCGTCATACGCTCAACGACACCGCTAACATCCATGAATGGCTCGACCTTGATAAATTCGCCAACCGTAAACCATTGCTCGACGATCATCGCTGATCCAGCGGTGATATCCCGGAGTACCATCCCGATTGTCGCACCAGCAATCACAATAAAAAATGTACCAGCACCAATCGTTGCAGCCGCATTGTTGCTGGCAGGGCTGAGATACTGCCAAGCATAAAACGCCGTGAAGCCGACGATTGCCGCCCGCAAAAGTGCAATAGTCACACTCAGGTATGTTTCCACCCGACGTAACTGAATTTTTTCTTCCTCGTCATCCGTATTGTCCGATCGAACCGCGACCATCTGCGCGATCTTAATAACAATCATTGCCACAATCCGGCTCAAAAAGAACGCCAACAAGACGGTAATAAGCAGTATGAGGATAGATCGAAAGCTATTCGGATGCGTAAAAAACTGTTTGATTTCTTCGGATATGGATTCATTCATTTTTTAAGTGTATATGATCGTAGGCACTCGCTCAACTGATCCCTGTCATTTCGTGACATAAATTTGCTATACTAGCATACATATGAGGTCTTTAAATCTTGACACGCCACTGATTATCATGATGGTGGGAATTCCCGGTTCAGGAAAGAGTTTTTTTGCGCGGAACTTTTCAAAAGTCTTTCAGACGCCGCTGGTTAGTTTTGATGAGATTCAGTATACGCTATTCGCGCAACCGACGTTTTCACGCGAGGAAGAGATTTTGATCGCCAATGTGATGCGGCTACAAATCACTCAGTTACTCAAAACTGGCAAAACATTCCTGATTGATGGCAGCCTCAGTACGCGAACATCCCGCATGGCTATCGAACGACTAGCTGCCAAAAATGGCTTTGCGACCTTAACGATCTGGATTCAGACCGATGATGCATCGGCACAGTATCGAGCAATCAAACGCTCTGCAAAACGTTTGGGCGATAAATATAACTATCCGATGAACGAAGAGCAGTTTGCTGAGGGCGCCAACAAAGTAACCTTTCCAGAAGAAAAAGAAACCCATGTGGTTATTAGTGGCAAACACACCTTTGCCTCACAAGTCAAAACTGTTCTCAAAAAAATTATTAAACCTCGATCCTCGCAATCACCACCTGAACGACCAACATCGAACTCACCAGCTACTCGGACAACCTCTACGCGCAATCGCCGCACAATAGCATTGTCGTGAGTGCATCCGAATACATCGACACCGAGTTTGGCGTAATTTCAATTAAACGTCTTTCCTCATCGCGCCATATACGCCTGCGAATTCATGGCGATGGGACGTTACGCGCTACTATGCCGCGGTTTGCACCAGTGTTTATGCTCAAACAGCTCGTTGACTCCTCAAGGGAAGAGTTGCGAAAAAACCTCCAAGACAATCGAATAACTCCTCGCACAACTATATATCAAGATGGCATGAAAATAGGTGCGTCACACCGTATTCGCCTAAAGCAAACTGATCGAAGTACCGCTGTTGTCCGCGGACAACTGATCATCTGGAATATTCCTCATGGGGACGACTCTACAGCTCCCACGCATCAAGCGGTGGTTCGGAGTGCCGTACGACGCGCCTTAGATGCGGAAGCTAAGGCGTATTTAACACGAAGGCTTGCATATTTAGCGGAACTCCATGGCTTTACGTATCGCAACGTTGGCTATGGAAATGCAAAAGGCCGTTGGGGAAGTTGCACCAACCGCGGCGTAATCACTCTCAACGTCGCCCTCATGAACTTACCTATGAGTTTAGTGGATTACATTTTAATTCATGAACTATCCCATACTGTTCATCTCAATCACTCATCAGAATTTTGGGCTGAAGTTGAGCGTTGCTATCCCGTCTATCGTTCTGCCAGAAAACAGCTCAAAACATTTAGTCCATATCTTTAAAATTCTATTCCAATACATTCGAGCATGCTATACTAGCAATAACATGGGTGGAACATCGGAAAATGGAAGTGATAAATACTCGCTTCTCATCGCCGCTTCACTGCGAAAAATGGCGATCATCTTATCGTTATACATAACGTTGTATGTAATTTTTGCCGAATTCGGGATTGTCTCAACGTCGGTACATTATAGTCTCGCGGCTGCCGTAAGTGTCGTTATCCTTACCATCGTCGGCGCAATATGGGTGTATTTTCATGTACATCGTAGTCTTAGAAGTGTTCGTCCATATATCATTCCATTTCACATCCTTGCTATCTTAATGACGGTTTATATTACAGGGCTTTGGAACCCCTTCTCGCTATTTTGGGCGGTTTTAATTGCTGCAACAGGTATGGTTTTTCACCGCAAGGCGATGCTATATAGTCTTGTGGTCTTTTTTGGAATCATTCTTTTTGATATTATTTCACTCCCCTCCATTACTATTCTTGATGTCATCAGTCGAATCATTATGTTTATAACAATTTGGGTCATAGCATGGTTCATTAGCTCGCTCCAAGCCGTTCATGACAAGCAGCATACCGATCTTTTGCGCGAGAAATCAGAACGATTTACCGAGCAAACGCGCCTGTTTACTCTTGTAAACAATGTCAATGAAGCAATCGTAAGCATCAATCCTCGAGGGGTTGTGCAATTTTATAATGCTGCTGCCCTCGATCTGCTCGACACAAACGAGGTCTTAAAAGGCAAACGTATTACGACGTTTTTAAAGTTGTTTGATGAAGACGAAAAACCAATTAATCTTATCAAGATGCTCACCGATGGTCCGGCCCACATAAATCGTGATGATATTTCTCATAAAGCTGCCGATGGTCAATCGATAAATATTCTTATGAGTAGTTCTCGCATCAAAGCCAATGACGACAGTAATCAAGGCTATATCCTTATGCTCCGTGACATTACCAAACAAAAAACACTTGAAGATGAGCGTGATGAATTTATATCGGTCGTATCTCATGAGCTACGGACGCCAGTGACGATTGTCGAGGGATCGCTCTCAAATGCAAAATTCCTTATGGAGAGAGGCGCCACATCAACGGTTGTATCGGATGCCCTAAATGTCTCTTACGAACAAATCCTGTATCTTGCCCGAATGATAAATGATCTGAGTACACTATCTCGCGCAGAACGGGGCATTGGTGGTGATGCGGAGTATATAGATGTTCGACAACTTGTTCATGATCTTTACAACGACTATAGTCCCAAGGCTCAAGCCAAAAATCTCCAGTTCAACCTTGATGCTCAACATGTTACTGCTAAAATATTCGTTAGTCGGCTTTATATCGAAGAAATCCTACAAAACTTTCTTACCAATGCCATTAAATACACCCAAAAAGGCAGTGTCACTCTTGAGATTACTCAGTCAGCGCATGACATAACCTTTGGTGTTATAGATACCGGTATAGGTATTAGCAAAGCCGATCAGACAAAAGTATTTAAGAAGTTTTACCGATCCGAAGACTATCGGACTCGCGAAACCAGCGGAACCGGTCTAGGGCTATATGTTGTAGAAAAGCTAGCTCACAAGATCAATACAAAGATTGAGTTAGAGAGCCGTCTAAATCATGGCTCAGCCTTTCGTTTTCGATTACCGGTTGCAACGGAGATTGACAGCACTGCTCAAGAAGCGTAATATAATACTTGACAAGGCTGCTAAGCAGTCTTTTTTGGTGGAATAAAGGAGAAACCATGGCTTCGAAAAAACAACCGACGAAAAGATTTGATGTTAGCCGTTTTAAGCTACCGAAGCTGCGACGCCCCACAAAACGAGCTGATGAAAAGGTTAATTATTTTTCCGGTGCGTGGCGAGAGCTGCGTCAGGTTCGCTGGCCAAACCGCCGCGCAACCTGGAGCTTAACACTTGCGGTCATTTTATTTTCGGTATTTTTCGCCGCTCTCATACTCGGTCTTGATTATGTATTTAATGAACTATTCAGAAAGGTAATTCTCTAATGACCAAACAACGCTATGACTCTACTCGCTCCTGGTATGCAATCCATACCTACAGTGGTTATGAAGAAAAAGTCGCCGAAAGTATTCAGCAGCGTGTCGAGTCCGTCGATATGGCTGACAAGATTTTTGGCGTCATGGTTCCCAAAGAAAAACAAATCGAAATCAAAAACGGTAAACGCAAAATCGTTGAGAAAAAGATCTTTCAAGGTTATGTACTCGTTGAAATGAAAATGACCGAAGATGCGTGGTACATTATCCGTAATACACCAGGCGTAACTGGGTTTGTCGGTACCGGCTCCGACCCGACTCCGGTGAGCGACGCTGAAATCTCCAAGATCAAAAAACGTATGGGGGTTGACGATCCAAAGCATCAGATTGACTACCAGATCGGCGAAGTCGTTAATATCACCGATGGTCCGTTCAAAGGCTTTGATGGCGCGATTAACGAAATTGACACTCAAAAAGGCAAGATCAAAGTACTTGTAAGCATGTTTGGCCGCGAAACACCCGTTGAGCTTGACGCCTTACAGGTTAAAAAGGTATAATATACATTTGTTACGCACTAAATATTGCTTCAACTATATATTTAGTAATTAAAAAGGGAAACTATGGCAAAAAAAGTTATTGGTAATCTCAAGTTTCGCGTTCCTGGTGGCCGTGCCACCGCTGGTCCTCCAGTCGGCTCAACCCTCGGTCAGTGGGGCCTGAATATGATGGATTTTATCAATCCGTTCAATGACGCTACCAAAGAGTTTAATGGGAAAGATGTTATCGTTCATCTCAAGGTTTATGAAGATCGAACGTTCACCTGGACTTGTCTCGGCCAACCAGTCGATGAGCTGATCAAGGAAAAAACCGGCATCAAAGCCGGCTCAGGCAAACCACACAGCGATAAAGTCGGCAAAATCACTCGTGCGCAACTCGAAGAAATTGCTGAAATCAAGATGAAACAACTTAATGCGAATGATTTGGATGCCGCTGTTAAGGTTGTCGCGGGAACTGCCCGCAGTATGGGCGTCACTGTAGAAAATTAACGGTCTATGCATCCTCTTATTACCCCCTCTGTCTCTAGGGGGTAATTTTTATTTTTTATGATATAATAGTAGTATTACCAATTAATTCGTGGGAGCATTGTATTGATGCGCTAGTACCACAGGAGAAAATTATGGCAAAAAAAGCTGAGCTTTTAGAGGAAGCCAAGACGCGTAATATTGACGTGTCAGATAAAAACACCATAGCCGAAATTGAAGCGGCCCTTAAAAATGCAGATAAAAACCCTGAAAACGACGACAAGGATATTGTTTCCGAGCGTAAGGCTGAAGTAGCCAAGTCCGGCAAACGCAGCGCCAAAGCGTCTGAAGAGGCCGAGGCAAAAGCCGAAAAGGAGGCTCGCAAAGAAGCTGGCGATACGACTGCTCAGTCAGAAGAAGCAGTTGCTCACACTAAAAAGGGACCAGCACCAAAAATTCGTCCTCATCATGAACGTAAGGGCAAAAAATACCGTGAAGCCTTTGCGAAGTTTGATCGAACAAAAGCATATAGCTTAGCTGACGCCCTAAAGCTCGCAACCGAAACAAGTCCAGCATCATTCGATGCCAGCGTCGAAGCCCATATTGTTCTCGGTGTTGACCCTCGTCAAGCTGATCAAAACATTCGTGCAACCGTCACCTTACCCCATGGTACAGGTAAAACAATACGAGTAGCCGCCTTTGTGGCCAGTGAGGATATCGACAAAGCAACGACTGCTGGTGCAGATATTGCTGGTGAGGATGCCGTCATTGCACTCCTCGATAAAGAAAAGCTCGACTTTGATGTGCTGATCGCCACCCCTCAGCTCATGCCAAAACTCGGCAAATACGCCCGACTCCTTGGACCACGTGGTCTCATGCCAAATCCAAAAAGCGGCACCGTTAGCGCTAACCCTGTCCAGGCTGTCAAAGAAGCTAAGGGCGGTAAAGTTGAATACCGCGTTGACAAACAAGCTATTGTACACTTAGCATTTGGTAAAGTTAGTTTTGGCGCAGACAAGCTTACTGATAATGCCAAAGCTATCTTGGCAAGTCTACAAAACGTCAAGCCTTCAAGCCTTAAAAGCAGCTATATTATGAGCATACATGTAACGACCACCCTGGGACCAGGCATCAAAGTAGACATATCCTCTCTCTAACACCAGCCTGATATTCTCCTAAAACACCCCGTATCACCATACGAGGGTGTTTTAGGATATACTAATTATCATGAGCATTACCTCACGTCGACATATTCGCTCTAAACGCTACCTACCATTAGGCGCACCGGGAGCCTGGCAGCTTGTCTTTAACGATGATTTTGATGCAGCCACCATCAATACTTCTATTTGGAAACTCCAGCGCGGTACCGTTACTCCACCTGAATATAGCTGGCCTGATCCGTTTAATCGTGACTCGGAAGATGCGGCGTACCTCGAAACAATTCCTTACACCACAAACGGTTCGCTTGTACTGACAATGACGCAACAAAGCTATACATCGTCTTTTCGCGAGTATCCTTACGTTTCTGGCATGGCTTCAACACATCATGGTTTCTTTTGTACCTATGGCTTTTTTGAAGCTCGCGTCAAAGTACCCAGTGGCGCAGGTTGCTGGCCAGCATTTTGGATGATTCCTCAAGATGATACACAGTGGACACCAGAAATTGATATCTTTGAATTCTGGTATGACGGTACAAACGCTGCAACAGCTCATCCGTATTTCAACTTTCACTATAAAGACGAGTTTGGGAATTTTAAACAATACAATATTAAACAATATGGTCCAACCATCGACTACAGTTTGGACTATCATACCTACGGAGTTCTATGGTCTCCTTCTAGTATTCAGGTTTATTTAGATGGTATTGCTGGTCCGAGTTACACCGATACAGCCTACATTCCAAATACACCAATGTATATCATTGTCAATCTTGCGCTCCAGAAGGGCTACACTCCGTCTAGTCCGCAAAAGATGTACATCGATTATGTGCGTGCCTGGCAGCCAGGATAGTTTTTTGAATCTAGGCTTTTTGCTACAATAGGTGAATTAGAGGAGGAAATCGTGGGAGTATATAGTAATGCTGAAATTGAAGAGGCAATCACGCGCGGCCATATTGTTTTTTATCCATATCAAAAAAATCACATTAATGGCAGCAGCATTGATGTGACTCTTGGTGAATGGTATTACCGAACTGATCGAGGTAGCGCGGCGACCGTCTACAACCCGTTTGACGAAGATGCGGTCCATAAATACTTTGGTGAACCTCACCGAGCTATCACCCATAACGAATGGTGCATACAAAACCGTGCCAAACCATTCAAAAACATCCCTACAGATCATCCGATCATTGTTCTAGAACCGGGTGAACGCATTTTGGCTCACACACACGAGTTTATCGGCATTAAAGCTCCCGGGACCACCAGTATGCAGTCGCGCAGTACTTGGGGACGCAACGGTGTAGCCTGTTGTTTTGATGCTGGCTGGGGCGATCCCGGTTACATCAACCGATGGACGATGGAGATATATAACCTTAATGCCCGTCATAGCGTGGTATTGCCAGTCGGTGAACGAATTGCCCAGATTGTTTTTCAAAAAACCGGTGAAGTCACTGGTGAATATAGCAATCTCAGCGGTAAATATCAGTCCAGCACCGACCTGGGTGACCTTATCAAAAGCTGGTCTCCAGAACAAATGCTGCCTCGGGCCTACAAAGACAAACGCAGCCTACCAATGGAGATGAAATAATGGGAATCTTTATCGCTATCGAGGGTGGTGACGGTTCCGGCAAAGGCACTCAAGCTCAAAAACTGACAGAGCGCGCCACCAAAGCTGGTTATGATGTCATGACTATCAGTTTTCCGCAGTACGGTAAAGTCTCCGCGCAAATCGTTTCCAACTACCTAAATGGAAACTATGGTCAAGCAAATGACATACATCCGCATCTAGGTAGTCTGCCCTATGCCATTGATCGATTTGCTGCCAGCGAAGAGATTCGCGCTCACCTCGCAAAGCCAAACTCGATGGTAGTTGCCGATCGATATGTCGCCTCCAACTTAGCCCACCAAGGAACAAAGCTTTCTGAGAAAACGAAACGTCGGGAATTTTATAACCTTCTTCGCGAACTAGAATATGACATATTAAAGCTTCCAAAGCCAACACTCAACATTGTTCTGCTCGTACCAAGCACTCTTGCGCAAGCAAATGTCGATAGCAAAGAAGCTCGCAGCTATACCAGCAAAAAACGTGACATTCATGAGGCGGACGCTGACCATCTTGAACGCGCCAAAGCTAACTATGAGGAGCTGTGTGAACTATTCCCAGATGAATTCACAAGAGTAGAATGCATCATCCACGACAAAATGCGCCCCATCATCGATATCCACGAAGACATTTGGCATAATGTAACGCAACTGAAAGGCTAGGCGTATGCACGATACCAACTCCAGACACGATGCTTCAACAGCCGAAACGCTTCTAGCCGCCTTTCGCGAAACCCCGCACGGTCAAAAACTGGCCGACGAATCGCGATTTTGGCCCTATGTCGATGGGCATATGTCACATGCTGCATGGCAAGAATTAGCAGGACCTGACGTCAATAATCTTGAGCATATGCGTTATACCCTTGCTCTGACTAACTATTACATTCGCACGACACTTGATCATTGTCCTACCACATTCGCAGATGAAGATGCGGAACAATTGCGTATTGCCGCTGCTATTCACGACTGTGGCGAGTCAATTGCCGGAGATATATTGGCGCCACTCAAGGATGAATCAATCGTACATGCCGAGCAGCAAGCTTATCACGACCACATCCAAGAGTTCTTTCCTGGAGAAAGTGAAGAAACATACGCCTATCTACTCCGTATCGTCGATGAAGTCGTCTTCGGCAAGGATACGCCACTTGCAAAACACTTTAACGCCATCGAGAACCTCGGTTATTTGCAGACAGCACTCAAACTATATGCGCGCATCCACCATACCCCCGAAAGTATTCCTAATCAGCCCGCCCTTGAGGGTATGAATGCTGCCGTCGCGAGTGTCATTGCCAATTCTCTCAACCGCACCGGGGCGTATTATGATGACCCTACTTTTCCTGCGGTGCGGGCTTTTGTAGATAACCGGCTTGAGCTGCTATATAAGGCAACAAAGGACATACCATGGTCGAGCTTTAATTTTTTCAAAGAGCCACTTAGACAACAGGAGAAAAACAAATTCGTACAAGCAGCTGGATTCTGGCAAGCAGAATATAACAAAAGGGCTATAAGACGTAAAAGGAGATGGTATGAAGCAGTATCTTGACCTACTCGCCGAGATTAAAACCAACGGCACAAAAAAAGACGATCGGACTGGCACAGGTACAATAAGCGTGTTTGGACGGCAAATGCGGTTTGATCTTAGTGACGGGTTTCCGCTCCTCACCACCAAAAAAATGTATCTGCGCAGTATCATCCATGAGCTACTATGGTTCATTGCCGGTGATAACAACCTTGAATATCTCGCGAAAAACGACGTGCATATCTGGGATGAATGGCCGTATCGAAATTACGTCCAACAGACTGAGAAACGTAACGTTACTCCAGAGGAAACGCTATCTGAGAAATGGCGATCCGGGATGAAATCCTTTGTTGCGCGTGTTGCGAACGACCATGAATTCGCCCTCAAATGGGGCAACCTTGGACCAATTTACGGCTATCAGTGGCGGCATTGGCCCGATGGGAAGGGCGGCGAAATTGACCAACTCGCACGCGCAATCGACACCATCAAAAACAACCCTGACTCGCGACGGATTATCGTGAGCGCCTGGAATGCAGCGGATATTGATGAAATGGCAATTGCTGGCTTGCCCCCTTGCCATACATTGTTTCAGTTTTACGTGCTTGATGGCAAACTGAGTTGTCAGTTGTATCAACGTAGTGCCGATACGTTTCTTGGCGTACCATTCAACATTGCAAGCTATGCACTCCTGACGATGATGGTGGCACAAGTCACTGGTCTAAAGCCAGGTGATTTTGTCCATACCATTGGCGATACCCATTTGTATCTCAACCATCTCGAACAAGTTGACGAACAACTGTCACGCGAGCCTTTAACACTGCCCACAATGAGACTCAACCCTGAGGTAACCAGTTTATTTGACTTTACCTTTGAGGACTTTACACTCGAAGGCTATGACTCGCACCCACCAATTAAAGCACCGATTGCGGTCTAAGGAGATACTATGACATTTGATAAGTACCAACAAAAAGCCCTCAAAACACGTCTCATGAAGGCAGACGATCCAAACCTCATGTATTATCTTGCGCTTGGCCTAACGGGCGAGGCTGGCGAAATAGCCAACAAGTTAAAGAAAATTATTCGAGATCACGATGGTGATGGAGCGACTATTGATAAAGATGACATTAAAGGCGAGCTTGGCGACGTGCTATGGTACCTGGCAAATCTTGCCGACATCATTGGCATCAGCTTTGATGATGTCGCGACGTACAACGCCGAGAAACTTGCCAGTCGCAAAGAACGCGGTGTCCTAGGAGGCTCCGGCGACAACCGCTAAGCGCGTGATTTCTTGCGTATATAGGTAACTTGATAGGATGGATAGGTGTTGTGTTTGCGCGACGAGGGAATATCATTTTCTTTGCCGACAGGCACAAACATATTCTCCGTTTTTTCCCATTCGGTTTCTGATAGCTCAGGAAATCGCGTATGCTCATCATGCGGCAGATCCGCATCAACTTCCGTCGCATAAATGATATCCACGTAGGGAAGGGCGCTGCGATAGACTTCACCACCGCCAATCACCAACGGATCGTGGCGCGCCATAGCTAGCGCCTCTTCGATCGAGTTAGCGACATCTACGTCTGGGATAGCAATCGATTCTTTCGGCCCGCGCGTTAACACAATCACTTGATCGATTTTTGGAAACGGCCGCTTTGTCAGATCAACCTGGTCGTTCAAGAGGGCTTTTCGTCCCGCAATAATCGTTCCGGCTGCCCGACTAAGCTCACGAAACCGCGCCATATCATGCGCCATTTCATACGGCCCCCATAAAAGTTCCGCACCTTTGCCGATACCACGGCTTCGTTCATAGGCCACAACCATACTAACCATACAGATAGTATACTATCTATCGCTGTCGCAACCGAAATTATCTAACTACTCTTTTTAAAATAACCTAAGTACCTTTAACCGCAAAAGCCTCCAAAACACCTCCCCTTACTTTTCGTCTTAGCAAAAACGTAACAAAAAAGCCAACTCCCTATCCTCTCTACCTCGATTCGTCTCGTTGTCAAACATCCGAATCAGCGATAGTCGGATGGGGGACGTTTGTAGCGAAACGGTTCGGGGCATCCGCAATCATCCAAAGAAGCGAAGGATATGGAAACAAGGAATCATACCTGAGATTCCTGGGATGATGAGGACAGCCCTGAGACACTATCACCCCACGAAACATGTTTCGTGGGGACCCCAACTTTGGTACTTTTGGTCACGAAAGTAGGGATACGGGTTTTGTTATTAAGGCAAAAGAAGGATGAACTGTTATTTGAGATTAGTTATTGTCAATATTATTGGAGGCGCAAGGATTGTCAAAAACCACCAAATACACTATAATTACTGCTAGTCGTTACCAAAGACAGTAGCGCCCTATCAGGCGATAGCGGTTAAGAATGCTACCGAGGCAACTCACGCTTTTATAAAGCATGTCTTTTGGCTACCGATGGTAGCTTTTTTGTAACGGACGAACCTTCACAATCCGGACACTTTTACTACCCGTAACCGTTTTTAATAAAAGGAGTGCTCACTGTGGCAATTTCCCGAGATAAAAAACAGACGTTGGTAGCCGAGTTTAGCGATATTCTCAGCACATCTAAAATGACCGTTGCCGCCAAATATGACGGTACGAGCGTCGCTGATCTTCAAGAATTACGCCGCACTGCACGTGAATCAGGTGTTGGTATCAAGGTTATCAAAAATCGACTTGTCCGTGCCTCTATGGTACAGACAAAAGGTTTTGAGAAAACTAACACAACATCTCTCGCGGGACAGCTGCTCTATGCGTACAGCACAGAAGACGAAGTAGCACCTGCTCAGGTCGTAGATAACTTTGCAAAAACTCACCCGAGTATTGAGCTTGTCAGTGGATTTAGCGACAAAGGTGTCTTGCTCGACACCCAAGAAGTCAAAGCACTGGCGGGTCTTCCAAGCAAAAACCAGCTTATCGCCGAAACAATCGCGCAACTGCTTTCACCAGTTCACGATGTTACCAACGCCCTTTCCGGTAACCTCCATGCACTTTTGGATGGGGTTTCCGACAAAGTCGCAGCTTAATGCTGCGCATCATTTACCTTAACGTTAATAGGAGATCATTATGGCTGATGTAAAAAAATTAGCTGAAGAGCTAACAAAGCTTACCGTTCTCGAAGTGAACGAATTAAAAAACGTCCTTAAAGACGAATACGGCATTGAGCCAGCTGCGGCCGCTGTTGCGGTTGCTGGACCTGCTGCTAGCGGTGACGCTGGCGCTGGCGCTGCTGACGAAAAAACTGAGTTTACCGTTACTCTCAAAGATGGCGGTGCTCAGAAAGTTTCCGTTATCAAAGCCGTCAAAGACTTGACCGGTCTTGGTCTTGGCGAAGCGAAAGCACTCGTCGATAACGCCCCAAGCCCAATTAAAGAAAAGGTCAGCAAAGACGAAGCTGAAGCGGCCAAAAAAGCCCTCGAAGACGCTGGCGCGTCTGTTGAGCTTAGCTAATCCAACATGTGTCCGGAAAATGACCTCTGTACCCACTCAGAAATCGAGTGGGTATTTTGGTTATGACAATATTTACAACAAAATTTGTACGACCTCATATGATTTTGTGGATAAGGATTGGCTTGACGAATGGCGCGTCAGGTGCTAGGGTGGAGGTAATATTACAAAAACAGACAAGGAATGCGAGCAATGTCTGAATTACCAGAAAAACAGGTCAAACGACTACGGTCACTTATTCAAGAAGCTGAGACAAACTTAGCTGCTGCAAAAGAGCTTTTAATCAGTGTCATGGGCGACGAGGAAATGCCGCGTGGCAACGTAGAAGATGTAGCCGGTAAGGTTATCGAGGGTGTCTTTGACGGACAAGCTATGGTTGGGCCAGACGGAAAGTCCTATCCAGTCCCCGCTAACTATGCCAGTAAGTCTAAACTTATTGAAGGCGATATCTTAAAGCTAACAATTGCCGATGATGGCGGATTTATCTACAAACAAATTGGACCGGTCGCTCGTCGACAGATTATTGGCACGCTTGTGCAACATGATGGCGGCTATTATGTCGAGGTAGGTGGTCAAGAATACCGAGTTCTTCTTGCAAGCGTAACGTATTTTAAAGCAAGAGTTGGCGATCAAGTCAGTATTATTATCCCCGAAGACAATCGCGACGCGGTCTGGGCGGCTGTTGAAGCAGCTCTCTAACGAGCGCCTCTTTAGCGGCGGACTCTACCTTTCTTTGTACGGTTATGGGCATCATTTATCATAGCTAGTCTGTATACCAACGATAGAAATCGGTGATGTGATAACTACGTCGCGTGGTTTGTATTATTCGGTATATAATAGTATCTAGAAAAAGTGAGGGAAGGTGAGCCAGGCATTATACCGCAAATATCGCTCGCGTGGATTTGATGAAGTTGTCGGACAGCAACATGTCACGAATCTGCTAGCTACAGCCGTCAAAGATGGTGCTATTTCGCATGCCTATCTTTTTACAGGACCACGTGGTACCGGTAAAACCAGTGTTGCTCGTATCTTAGCCCATGCCATTAATGATTTACCTTACGCTGATGACGCCACTCACCTTGATATCATTGAGATTGATGCTGCGAGCAATCGTCGGATAGATGATATCCGTGATCTTCGAGAGAAGGTGCACATTGCCCCAACCAGTGCAAAATACAAAGTCTACATCATCGATGAAGTCCACATGCTGACAACCGAAAGCTTTAACGCGCTCCTCAAAACTATCGAAGAACCACCGGCACATGTCGTTTTTATTCTGGCAACCACCGACGTAAATAAAGTGCCAGCAACGATCATTAGTCGTACGCAGCGCTTTCATTTTCATCCAGGCAGTCGCACGGCAATTGCAGAACACCTTCGTACAATTGCCGAAAAAGAATCGATCCGTATCGACAAAGACGCCCTAGAGCTTATTGCCGAGCACAGTGGCGGCGGATTTCGCGACAGCGTTAGCTTGCTTGATCAGACAGCTAGTTTAAGCCAGGAGACGATTTCACGCGATATGGTAGAGTCTCTTTTAGGGTTAGTACCCGCTCGACAGATACAAGAGATCGTCCGTCATATTATCGCAAATGACGCCAGTCAAGCGCTTACCACCGTACATATTTTGCTCACAAACGGTATCGCTCCACCGACTATTGTTGGACAGCTCTGTCGAGAGCTCCAAAACCATCCTCTTGACCAACGTCTTTACGAGCTCCTCTATGAGCTGATTGAAGTTCCAAAAAGTCATGCTCCTGACATTAAGCTACTCGCTGTTATAGGAAAATATAGCTCTTCGTTTTCCGAAGAAACCCAATCACAAACAGACTCTAAACCAGCCGCTCGTCCTTCTGTCGCATCAAAGCTTGAGTCAACCCAGAAAAAAACACCGCCAATTCCATCTGTGTCCGTATCTCAAAACGATACGACTAGTGATGTCTCTGATGTAACTATTGATGATGTAACCGTCGACTGGGATGCTGTCATGGTGGAACTTAAAAAAACCGCTCCTACGCTTCATAGTATTGTTAAAAATGCATCCGTAAACAAAGACAAAGATGGCATAACACTCGTTTTTACCAAGGCATTTCATAGCAAAAAACTCCGTGACGACAAACACCGTCAACAATTAACTGCGGCTATTCAAGCAGCCTGTGGTGTATGTCCCCCTATTATTATTGCCGAGGGAACCACAGAACTAAATAATACGGCGAAAGCCGTAGTTGAACTCATGGGTGGTGGAGAGGCAGTTGTTATATGAGTCGCACAACGTCAACAGCTAACACGGCAAGGAGTACCTCAAAGAAACAAATTGAGGGAAAGATACCGCCGCATAATCTCGATGCTGAAATGAGTTTGCTTGGTGCTATTCTTATCGACGAAGAAGTGCTGTCCGATGTCACAGATAAGATTAATGCCGATGATTTCTATGAGCGACGACACCAACTGATTTATGCTGCCATCATTCGGCTCTATGAAATTCATCGTCCCGTAGATTTATTAACGCTTAGCGATGAGTTGGAGAAAAAAGACAACCTTGAGATGGTTGGTGGTTCGAGTTATTTAAGTGAGCTCACCAACTACGTACCAACCGCAGCAAATGCCAGCACGTATGCTGAATTAGTTGCACAACGGGCAGTTCGGCGTCGCCTAATAAAGGCTAGTACCGATATTGCAGAACTGGCCTATCAGGATGACAGCAATACGCAGGAGATTCTCGAACAAGCTGAAGCTCAGCTTTTTTCGGTTAGCGACACATCACTCAAACAAGACCTAGTATCTCTTGAGCAGATTTTAACGGAAAGCTTTGACCGCATGGAAGAACTTCATCGTGACCGCGGTAAATTACGCGGTGTTCGAACTGGTTGGCGTGATCTCGATAACATGACCGCTGGGCTGCAACGATCCGACCTTATTATTCTAGCGGCGCGCCCAGCCATGGGTAAAACAACTCTTGTCACCAATCTTGCCTATAATGTTGCTTCCAAAGAAAAACAATCGGTACTCTTCTTTAGCCTTGAGATGAGCAAAGAACAACTAGTTGATCGCATGCTTGCTGATGCCAGCGGAGTTGATGCCTGGAATATCCGTACCGGCAATCTTAGTGATGATGATTTTGAAAAAATCTCAACAGCCATGGGTGATATGGCTGAAGCGCCTATTTATATCGATGATACCCCTGGTCTGACCGTTCTTGAAATGCGCACCAAAGCACGCCGTCAGGCCCATATTGCACCATTGGGTCTAATCATCGTAGATTATTTGCAGCTCATGCAGGGTCGCGCGCGAGGAGGAGAAATCAATCGCGTCCAAGAAGTCAGCGAGATCAGTCGTGGGCTAAAACTAATCGCGCGTGAACTGAACGTTCCGGTTATTGCCCTCTCTCAGCTTAGTCGAAGCGTCGAAAGTCGTAATCCACCAATTCCTCAGCTCAGCGATCTACGTGAATCTGGATCTATCGAACAAGATGCTGATATCGTGCAATTTATCTATCGTCCGGGCTACTACAATCCTGATGATCCAGAGCTCCAAAACATCACCGAACTGCATATAGCAAAACATAGAAATGGGCCAACTGGAAAAATTGAGCTCTTTTTCCATCCAGAGCGACTGCGGTTTATGTCACTTGATAAACACCGTGATTAATCGCCTGTGTTATACTTATGTCAACGATGCGCAAATCGATAGTTCGAGAGATTTTGTTGTATAAGTACCGATATGGTATGAGTTTGTTACTCTTTGGTATTTGTCTGATGAGCCTACTGCTCCTTCGCAATGACTTAGCGCCGGGCGGGCTTTCGCTGGGTGACATGAATGCTGCCGCTCATAGCGCTGGATTAACATTGACACAACTTCATACGTCACCAATTGTCGATTTGCCATACCACCTCATCCAGAAAACATCTTTGCATTTTCTAGGCATAACAGAGTTTGCCGTTATTCTTCCTTCAATTATGTTTGCTATCGTTACGGGAGCAACCTTTCTTTTTATGGTATACCGTTGGTTTCAGCTTAATGTCGCTCTCATTACCGGATTAATCTTTATTACCTCAGCAACATTCCTGTCTATTGGACGGAGCGGAGAACCCACTATCATGACAACCTTCTGGTTATCAATTCTATTACTTGCCGCCACGAACGTTTTACACCCAGAAGGCAAAACACGCATCTGGCTTCTTATCGCCATACTTATTTTACCGCTCAGCCTCTATACGCCGCTTATGATATATCCACTAATTGCTACAGGCATTGCCGCACTACTTCACCCTCATGTTCGGTTTGCACTTCGTTCAATTAAACCAGTGGTATTTATTGTCGCCAGTCTATACATCGCTACCGCTCTTATTCCGCTCATCATGTCGTGTAGTGTCGATCCTACTCAGATTACCACACTATTAGGTTTGCCTTCTCAGCCCCTAACCATACAAGTAGTACTAGATAATGCACGGTTGGTTGGCGGGTCATTGTTTAATCTATGGGACGTAGCAATTGGAATTATCCCACAGCCGCTACTGGGCGCTGCCTCACTTATTATCGTTCTGCTTGGATTTTTGAAAACAGTAGAAGATAGATTTTCTGCCCGTGCGTATATGTTACTTATTTGGTCAGGACTGATGATCCCATTGATTATTGTTAACCCAGATAAGCTGCTTATTTTTCTGATCCCTATTTATCTCTATTTGGCCATCGGTATAGAGACGCTTATCCGAGAATGGTATCGATTATTTCCCGCGAACCCATATGCCCGACTCACCGGACTTATTCCTCTCGTGATTCTGCTTGGCGGTATTATGTATTCTAATGCAGTGCAATATTTTGGTGGTCATTTTTTTGGCACGCAAACTACTGTGTACTCGCAAGCCCTGCGACAAACAACCGCTCTCATTACATCACCGGCGTATAAAAATAAGCCTCTTACGGTTATCGTTAAGCCAGAAGAAACGACATTTTTCAACCTATTATCAAAGCAGTATTCCAATATTATTGTAGCATCTCAGGCACCTTCCCCTGTAAGAACAACGACGATTATTCATGATGGGGCAGTGATACCGACAGACTACAGACCGCCCATCATGATCGTGCCATCTCACCGGACAAACGAGCATCAAGTTGTACTTCGTATCTTTACCCCATAGGTCTTTATTATCTAAGACGGTCTGGTACATACGTACGCTTCTCGGTATACTAGAGTATAGCCTAATAATCTAAAGAGGAACTGCCTACTATGATGGATCAAGCAAAAATGATAATGCAGCTTAAAAAAGCTCAAAAAGAGCTTACAAAACTAGTTATTGAGGGAACGGCTGGTGATGGAGCAGTAGTGGTTTCTGTAACCGGTGAATTAAAAATCAAAAAAGTAACCATTGATCCTGAATATGTTGATTTGGACGATATTGGGGTATTGGAGCGCTGGATTGAACAAGCAACGCGTGAAGCAATGACAAAAGCCCAAGAAGTTGCTGCTGAAAAAATGAAGCCGCTCATGGGTGGTCTTGGCAGTCTGGGATTGTAATAAAACATCAGGCGTTACACAAAGGTCAATCTATTATCAATGCTTCCAACTGCTCTTCAACAATTGATTGATGCTCTCGGTATACTACCGGGAGTAGGACCTCGTAGTGCCGAACGATACGCCTATTATTTACTCAAAACTACAGATCGTAATCGCATAGAACTCAGCGAAACAATTGCCCATATTGCACGTGACGTGAAGCTTTGTCCCATTACCTACGCATTAATCGATGCGAAGGAAGAGGTATCGCCACTCTACAGCGACACAAACCGCAACAAACAAATCGTCGCTATCGTTGAAGAGCCACTTGACGTCATCGCGCTTGAAAAAACTGGCTTATTTAAAGGAACGTACCATGTGCTAGGAGGTGCCTTAAGTCCGCTCGATGGTATTGGCCCAGAGCAGCTACATATACCCGAACTTCTCGATCGGTTGAAGAATGACTCGGTTGAAGAAATTATTCTTGCTACAAATGCATCTGTCGAAGGTGAGTCAACTGCGCTTTACCTTCAAAAGCACATAGACGAAGCTGATATACCTATCAAAATTACTCGTCTTGCACGTGGTATCCCCGTGGGGGTCGACCTCGAATACGCCGACCAGATCACCCTTAGTCATGCCCTAGAGGGTCGACAAACTCTCTAAAATGTCCTCTCAGCATACAGGCATGTTACAATATACCTACATGTTTGATTCTGTAAAATCACTAATCGAAGACGCTTTGCGCATTGTCATTATCCAACCAGAAAATCCTGATGCAGATAGCTTGGGAACATCAATTGCTCTTGAGGAACTCTTGAGTCCACTCGGTAAAACAGTATCATTATTTTGCGCGATTGATATGCCAAAATACCTCCGCTACATCGATGGTTGGGATCGTGTCAGCCAGGACTGGTCCGGTCAATATGACCTAGCTATTATTGTTGATACCGCAGCCGAGGCCTTACTTATAAAAACACTCGAGACACCCGGTGTTCGACATTTTTTCGAAACTCATCAAACCATTATATTTGACCATCATGGCGATGAAGATGAGGCTGATAACGATTTGTCGTTTCCCCATACCTTCATTCTTGACAGTAAGGCTGCTGCGACTAGTGAAGTTATTTTTCGACTAGCCCAAGAGAGTCGTTGGGAGGTCACTTCATCGGCAGCAAATGGAATGCTTGCCTCGATCCTTGGCGACACCCTTGGACTTAGCACGCAGAGTGTTACAATCCGCACGTTCGAAACCGTTACGGCGTTAATGCGGTACGGTGCTCATCCAGCAAACATCGATCAGAAACGACGTGAGTATATGAAAAAGCCGGCCGACATCCTAACCTACAAGGGCGAGTTAATTAAACGAATTGAATATCACTGTGACGGACACCTTGCGACCGTCCACATTCCATGGGAAGATATTGCGCAGTACTCCGACCGCTACAATCCGAGTGTCTTGGTGCTTGATGAGATGCGCTTGGTTGAGGGTGTCGAGGTGGCAATTGCTATCAAAACATATCCAGACGGCAAACTAACTGGCAAGATACGCAGCAACCTCCCGATTAGCGACCACATTGCAGGTTATTTCGGCGGTGGAGGGCATTCGTATAGCGCGGGCTATAAAATTCATGAACCATATCAGTCAGCCCTCAATGAACTTATTACAGTCTGCGACAAAATTCTGAAAGACGTTATTCGGCATGATAAAACTACATAACACACTAACGGACACTCGCGATATCTTTACGCCACTCCAGAATTCATCGGTTTCTCTTTATACATGCGGCCCCACTGTTTATAGCGAACCTCATATTGGTAATTGGGTTGCCTTTATCCGTTGGGACACGCTGGTACGAACGCTACGATCCTCTGGCTATAGCGTTAATCGAGTTATGAATATTACTGATGTTGGACACCTCGTAAGTGATGGAGATGAGGGTGAAGATAAGATACAAAAAGGTGCTCGTCGCGAAGGCATAACTGCTTGGGAGATTGCCGAGCGCTACACAGAACGTTTTCTTGATGGCATGGAGGCTTTAAACCTTTTACCACCGGAGCACCTCACCAAAGCTACCGAACATATCGGTATTCAGATTGAGCTCGTCCAAACCCTAGAGGCAAAAGGCTATACCTATCGGATCGATGACGGAATCTACTTTGATACTGCAAAATTTCCGACATACGCTGATTTTGCTCATCTAAAACTCGATGCTCTTCAAGCGGGTGCTCGTGTCGAATATAATCGTCAAAAACAAAATCCAAGTGATTTTGCTCTCTGGAAATTCAGCAACCCAGCCGAAAAACGCGATATGGAATGGGAAAGTCCGTGGGGAAAAGGCTTTCCGGGATGGCATCTTGAGTGTAGTGCTATGGCGATGCACTATTTGGGTACAAGCATCGACATTCATTGTGGTGGTATCGATCATATTCCGGTACATCATACAAATGAAATCGCCCAATCTGAAGCAGCCACCGGACAACGATTTGCAAACTACTGGCTACATTGCAATCATCTACTCAGCAACGGCACAAAGCTAAGTAAAAGCTTGGGTAATAGTTACACGTTGCGGCAGCTTGCAGAAAAGGGGTTCTCACCGATGGACTTTCGATTGTTTATTCTACAGAGTCATTATCGTACTGAGACAAACTTTACTTGGGACAACCTTACTGCTGCACGCAATCGCCTAGAACGATGGCGAACGATAGCGTGTCTACGCTGGCAGGTAAATGACACCCTTGTCAATGATGATGACAAAGACTCCAGACATGATAGTAATGGTGCCATTCTCGCCGCTCCTCATGCTGCTATGGAGGCTTTCGAAGATGACCTTAATACACCGCAAGCACTTAGTAAAATCGATGCCGTATTTGACCTCGTTGAGTTAACCGATCCTTCTCACATCCAACATAGTGCATTAACTGCGCTCATTGTATGGATTGATGAACTACTTGGCTTGCGGCTACAAGAAACGACTCCAGATATATCTCACGAGCAAAAACAATCTATATTTCGACGAACGCAAGCCCGTATCAACAAAGATTGGCAACAAAGCGATAGTATTCGAGATGAGCTTGCCGCACAAGGAATATATATTCGCGACACCTTGTCAAAAACAATTTGGTATCGAAAATAATCTACGATTTTAATTTTGCGGCAATCTTTGCCACGGGATTTTTCTCAGAGACTTCTTCTCGTTCCTTCTTGGCATGTTCAAGATAATCAACCATAAGCACTCGGATACAACCAGCAAGTGGAATTGAAATAAGCCCACCCAACAAGCCGAAGAGTTCTACGCCGATCAAAATAGCGACAAGTACGGAAAGAGCAGACAGTTCAACTTTTTTAGACTGAATCGCTGGGGAGATAAAATTATTTTCAATCTGCTGATAAATAATAAAGTATACCAAGAAGATAATAGCCGCAGTCGTGTTATTCAGTAGTAATACGAGGGCAATTAAGATAGCTCCGATCGTAGCGCCCACCATGGGGATAAGGCCTGTGAAGAAAACGATCGTCGCTAGTGGCAACGCAAGGTTGCTTGGCAACGAAAAGAACATACTGAGAAGCAAGATAGTGAGTAACGTACCTGATGCCGCAATAAGCGCCACGAGCATTTGCCCGTTTACATAGCCCACAACAACCTTATACATCTTGTAGACGACTTGTTTATGACGTTTGAGACGCGCAGGATCTTGATATAATCCCCAGATACGATCCATCCAAAGCGGACCTTCGATAAGCATCAAAAAAGTTAGCACCAAAACAAAAATCGTCGTTAATGCACCATTAAATACAGAAGCCACACCATTAACGAGCGTTGTGCCAATACCATTTGCTACAGACGACGCTTGATTTTTAGCACTTTCAATACTAGAGTTTAACTGCTCTTCCAGGCCATAACGTTTTACAAAATCATTCACCATATGCCGTTGACTGCTTACCTGATCGATGATTTGCGGGACTGTTTGGGCAAACTTTGATGACTGTTCAATGACCGGCGGAACTACCAAAAACAACATTGTACCCAAAATCGTTATCACGAGCAGATACGATAGTGCGGTGCCACCAATTCGAGATTTTTGTGGTAAATGATGTGCTATATAGGAGACGGGAGGATTTAACGCAAGCGCGAGAAAAAGGGATATACCTACAAGGGTCAACGGCTGACGCGCCTTGATAACCAAAAATATAGCGAGAACAAACGCTAAAGCAACTAAGCCAAATCGGATGAAAATTTTTGTATCGAGATCAATGCGAATTTTCATACCATCAGTATGCATGACCGCTGACAAAAACGCAACAAGCTATCCTGTGCTATACTCATAGTCAATGAAAGATAGCATTATATCCATACAGGACTTTATCATGAAGTTTGGCGATACAACGGTTATTGACGGTTTATCGTTTGATGTTAAACGGGGCGAAACGTTTGGTCTCCTTGGTAGTAATGGTTCGGGAAAAACAACCACAATCCGTGCCTTACTCGGCATCTACAAAGTCAGTGGGGGCCAGCTCCATATCAATAGGCGAGCCTATCGTGTTGATAGCGGCATTCGACTCGGTTACTTACCAGAAGAACGCGGTTTATATAAAAAAGAAACAGTGATCGATATCATGACATACTTTGGAAGACTTAAAGGTATGGAGGCTACGCGGGCTCGTGAAGAGAGTATGTCATATTTACGTCGAGTTCAGTTGAATGATAAGGCGACTACCCGACTCGACAAATTATCAGGTGGACAACAGCAAAAAGTTCAGCTCGGGATTACCATTCTTAACGACCCGGAACTCTTAATTCTTGACGAGCCAACAAAGGGCTTCGATCCCGTAAACCGACGACTACTCATGAATATTATTGAGGAACATCAACAAAAAGGCGCAACCGTTGTTTTTGTCACCCACCAAATGGAAGAAGTGGAACGTCTCTGCGACCGGATTATTCTTCTCAAAAACGGTAAGGCCGTTGCCTATGGTACCGTTTCTGAGGTCCGTAAACAACATGACGATAACAACCTCGATGATATATTCGTGAAATTATATGGAGATGAAAATAATGAATAATATGCACAATCTCTCAACGGTCATTCAGTTCGAGATCACTAGAACTCTCAAAAAGAAAAGTTTTTGGATTATGGCACTGCTTTTTCCGCTTATGCTCGCAGGAATTTTTGGCATCATTTTTTTCTCAAACAAAGCAACTGCTGATGCCGCCAAAGAAATGGAAAAACAAAAATTTTCAATCATCTATATGGATGAAGCCAACAAGATTAATCCTGGGATGGCCTCAGCGCTTGGAGCGACTCGTGTCACCGACAAACAGGCCGGCATCGACAACGTGCAATCAGGAACGGTGGACAGTTTTTTCTACTATCCAGATTCACTAAACACGTCACAAATAGAGGTTTATGGCAAGGAGGTTGGAATTTTTGACAATGGTCGATACGGTGGGGTAGCAAAAGTCCTTCTTGAGCAGTCTGCGGCAAGCACGGTCGATGCAAATACACGAGCAGTACTTCAAAAAACCGTTTCATACAATACAACTATCTATAAAGAAGGACAGGTCTATGACGGCTTTAAGCAACTCATTGCGCCAGGTGTATTTCTCGTTCTGTTCTATATCCTGATTGCCATGTTTAGCAACCAGATGCTCACCAGTACAACCGAAGAAAAAGAGAATCGAGTGATCGAGATGATTCTCACTACTATCGAAGCCAAGACACTTATTGTTGGGAAGATTATTTCATTGATGATGCTTTCTATCATTCAGATGCTTCTTATTCTCCTACCGAGCATTCTTGGATACATCTTATTCCATGACAAACTATCCCTACCAATTATTGACCTTAGCTCAATTCCGCTTGATCCTTCGCGCATCTTTATAGGCTTCTTGATATTTGCCCTCAGCTACAGCCTCTTTACTGGTCTCCTTGTCATGATTGGAGCAGCCACTCCAACGGCCAAAGAAGCCGGTAGTTTCTTTGGTGTCATTATGATGCTGATTTTTGGTCCTCTCTATGCAGCGCCTCTGTTTATTTCTGCGCCGCATTCACCACTTGTACAATTTTTGTCTTATTTTCCATTGACTGCACCCATCCCACTTTTGCTTCGAAATGCAGTGGGCAATTTAACAACTATTGAAGCTTGGATCTCTATAGCTATTTTGGCAGTAACGGCAGCAGGAGTTATAAAAGTTGCGGTTCAAGTATTTCGATACGGCGCTCTTGAGTATTCTCGCAGATTATCGTTGAAAGAAATTTTTGGCGCAAAATAGATATTTTATCTGTATTATTGCATATTTGTAAAATCTATGCTATAATATCCATATTCCACTAACAAAGGGAGCTATGGATATTTATTCTGTGGGCACTATGCGCCAAACAGCGCGCATGTCAAAGTCACACCCGACTCTATCTACTGTTGCACGCTCAGTTATTGGGCTGTTGTGTATCGTAATGGGGTTTATTGCTAGTTATGTGACCACCGCTAATATTACTCCTATACGTAACGCTATATCAGAAACCGCTACAAAAAGTGCGTCGCTTGCGGCATCAGTTGGAACAACTCCTGTAGCAGCTGCAACACCGGCTACACAACCTCCTGAAGATACAGTGAGAACCTCCATACCCCCCAAACCATCTCAACCTGCAACCATAGCGCCAACAGCAATCTGTCAAACTACGCCGTATACAAATCAGCCTACGCTTGATATTAATCCTAATAGGGAAGGACTTATAAAACAAATAGATAGTCCGGTTTATTATCAAACTTCTAGTGCATCGACGTTTGCCGATACCTATGCAAACCTTACTGCCTGCGCCAAACAACAGCCTGGACTCAATGGGTATCACGCAGCCACATCGTATACGATAAAATGGGCTTACGCTATACAAGAGACTAGCAGCCAACAGTGCGTAATACGCCGTGCTACCATCGGTATACGGGTCACCCAACTTTTACCTGACATCGAAACGAACTCTATGTCCGAGCCAGTACGCAGCCAATGGCGGCAAAAAGCCGCTCAACTTGCAGCCCATGAGAATGAACACACGGCTATCGATGTTGGCTATGCGGAACGTCTTTATGAATCCCTCCGTACACTATCCGGAGATTGTAACTCCATTGGCATGGTCGCTAACGCGCATATCCAGTCAACACTATGGGCAATTGAAACGGCAAATATCCACCTTGATGAACGGTCTGCTCACGGCACTCTCTAGACATGAGAAAGATTACTGACATTGCCACCCTCGTACGTTTCAGTCTATCCTACTGCCACACCGAATACATGACCAATACCATATGTTACGACAGCCGCTGCAAGTACAATAACAAATTGTCGAATCGCCCCATAGGCAATACTTTTGCCACTACTTCGTGCGATATACGCCCCTACTAACAAGCTTACAGCAGCAGTTAAACAGACCGACCAGATTGATGCGTTTATACCTCCACCATAGAACCAGGGAGCGAGTGCCACTAACGATCCGACCGTAAAGAGCGCAAATGACGAAAAGGCCGCTGTCCACGGCGATCCAAGCTCGTCCGGATTAACGCCGAGTACTTGTGTGGCATATAGGACTGAGAAGTGTTTGTCTTTTGTTGCCATATCATGAGCAGCGTTCTTCGCTGCTTTTGGGTCCATGCCTGTTTCAACTAATTTTAGCTCTAAGGTATCCCGAAGTAAAGGCAAATCATTTTTTACCATTTTTTTCAAGTCTTTTAGGATCCCCTCAAATAATTCTACTTGAGATTTAACGGATATCCATTCTCCAGCCGCCATGCTGAACGCACCCGCTACCAAACCGGCAAAACCTGCAAGCATAACCGCTTGTTGACTAGATTGAGATGCAGCAGCCACCCCGAGCACCAGACAAACCGTACTGACCAAACCATCGTTTATACCAAGTACTGCGGCTCGCGCCGCACCTCCCTGAACCTGTTTTGCCCGTTTGGCCAAAAGCTCACTATCACGTTTGCGCGCTTCACTCGTATTTGTCATACCTACTCCGTCATTAGTATTTCCTTAAAGTATAACATTTAAGGCTCTTCATATAATTTAATTTATAAAACATTGTCTATCACATAGCCCCCAAATCATGTTTCGTGTATGCTACATATATGCGTAACCACAAGAAAGAGCTGATAGCAGCCGTTGTTTTGTTGG
This sequence comes from Candidatus Saccharimonadota bacterium, assembly GCA_027493025.1. Taxonomy (GTDB): domain Bacteria; phylum Patescibacteriota; class Saccharimonadia; order Saccharimonadales; family Saccharimonadaceae; genus JAPUDQ01. The sequence continues at coordinate 33,044 of JAPUDQ010000044.1, forward strand.
GCAGTATTAGCTTTTGTACCATCGTATTTTTTACGTTTGACTCCTTTCGTCACACAGTTCTACGCGGTTATAGCTCAATTTTCAAGTCGGCAGTCTCAGATCGTGTCTTAGCAGATAATGGAATAGTCTACTCTAACCTTCAGTACTGTAAATCAAATGACCCGTATCAGACCCTTGATATCTTCCTTCCCCAGAAAGGCGTCACTCCTTATCCACTGGTAATTTTTATTCACGGCGGCGGATGGCGAATGGGCGATAAGTCAAATCGCGAGCTCTCATATTATGGCGAAGATTTATTAAATACAGGAATAGCGATAGCTTCGGTAAATTATCGACTCGGTCCGACGTATACCTACCCTTTTCAAGATAGTGATATTGCGTGTGCATTAGAATATCTATCTCTCCACGCTCAAGACTATCGAATTCAAAAAGCTCGGTGGGGTTTGTTCGGTGATAGTGCCGGAGCTCAACTCGCAGCTGCAGCCATGGCTAATCCTAGAATAAATAGTCCACTTGTTGCATTTGTCGGTTTCTATGGGCCATACGATTTGGACCTGCAAATATATCGAAAGCCAATAGCCGACAAAGATGCTCGCGACTACACGAACAATGCTCACAATAGTCGCTCTGCCAGCCCTTACTATCTACCGCCAGCGAAGCATGCCCGATATCTACTCTATCATGGCATCAAAGATCGCATTGTTCCAGCTGAGCAATCAGAACGTTTTGCTGATAAGCTACGTCAGCAGGGAATTGCCGTAACCTATGTTCCTGTTCATGAGGCTGGCCATTCATTTACACCGCGCACTAAACCATCGAGTGCGGAAATTAAGCGACAAATGGTTGAATTTTATAAACTAAACCTTACATCCCGATAAAGAATAGGAGAATTCTATGTATTTTTTACGGCAAAAACTTAGTAGTGCGAGCGTAGGAGAGCGCATTTTTTATACTTTAATCCATCCCTCGCAATTCCCCGAGCGGCAGCTCGTGGGATGTAGCCCCTCC
>JAPUDQ010000045.1 GCA_027493025.1 Candidatus Saccharimonadota bacterium
GGATGTTACCCCACTGTCCGGCGTCGTTGTGGGGGGTGGGGAGGCGTGTCATGGGGTGAGGGGTCCTTTGATTACGTAAAATACTTATACTTAAGTGTACCGTGAAACAAGCATTAGCTCAACCAGTTCCGCAGCAAAGACCTAGGCATGTGTAGAGGTGGTTTCAATTGACCGGGTTTCTTTACGAACCGGCAGCTCTTTGTCCCGTGTAAAAGTATATATGAGTATAGAGGTAAATGGCATCTCAACCTTCTCAATGCCGCTGTCAGAGATACTGTCCAAATATTTCATAAGCGCGCGAATAGTGTTGCCATGAGAAACGATCAAAATATTCTCGCCGTGCTGCAATCGAGGCAATATCTCAGTTTTAAAATACGGTATCGCCCGCTCATAGACGGCTTTGAGATTCTCCCCACCAGGCACGGGATATTCCCAGCCGCGGCGAATTCCGATGAACGCTTCATCGCCAACCTCGGCCTGAACCTCCCATTTATTTTTGCCCGTCATATCACCATAGTCACGTTCATTAAGTGCTTTTGATTGGCTAAAAGGTGGTGTAGGCTGACCCTTCCCCGCATAAATTCCCTCTAAAGTTTGCTGGGTTCGTTTGAGAGTTGAGGTATACACACCATCAAAATCAATGTCATGAAGCTGCTTGCCAAGCAGCACAGAGTCGGCCCGGCCTTTATCGGTCAGGTTCACGTCAGTCAGGCCAGTCCATTTGCCAACAAGGTTCCATTCGCTTTCGCTGTGTCGAGTAATAACAAGGATTCCGGATGTTTGTGATGCAGTCATGATACCTAGTATGACGGTGTGGTGTATATTTTTCAAACCCTTACCGTGCGTAGAGCAATGATATACTAGATAGTATGCAGAATTACATTATTTCATCTATCCACGCACGACAAATTTTAGATTCTAGGGGGAATCCGACGGTTGAAGCGGACGTAATACTTGCCGACGGCTCACTGGGGCGAGCTGCCGTACCATCTGGCGCAAGTACTGGCGCAGGTGAAGCACTGGAGCTTCGCGACGGCGAGCAAGCGTATGGCGGCAAAGCTGTCACAAAGGCCGTCAAGAATATCAATGATCAAATCGCCCCCAAACTTATGGGCAGCGATGCAAGCAATCAAGTTGCCGTAGATGACGCAATGCGCCAACTTGATGGCACCGAGAACAAATCAAACCTCGGCGCAAACGCTATCCTTGCGGTCAGTCTTGCTGCTGCCAAAGCGGTGGCTGTTTCGCGCAAAGAACCGCTCCATCAGTATATTGCCGACATCGTTGTCGACAGTAAGCAGTCACTGCCCCTCCCGATGATGAATATCATGAACGGCGGGGCTCACGCTGCCTTTGCAACTGATATTCAAGAATACATGATCATTGCCAAGAGCGCCGATAGTATTGCGCGTGCGATACAGATTGGTGCTGAGGTGTTTCATGCCCTTGCCAGTGTCCTCAAAGATCATCAATATCCAACGACCGTCGGTGATGAGGGTGGCTATGCACCTCGTGTCACGAATGGTAATCGTGAACCTCTAGAACTCATAACGCAAGCGATTGCAAACGCTGGGTATCTGCCAGGAAAAGATGTCGTACTTGCACTTGATGTTGCCGCCAGCGAGTTCTATAAGGACGGTCGATACGAGCTAAAAACCGAGAATCGTTCACTTAGTAGCGACGAAATGATCCAATGGCTCCGCGATCTTACTCAAGAGTTTCCTATTGTTTCAATCGAAGATGGACTGGCTGAAGATGACTGGGAAGGCTGGAAAAAGCTCCATGAAACGCTCGGTGCCACCGTTCAATTGGTTGGTGATGACTTACTGGTGACGAATACTAGGTTACTTGAACGAGCAATCGCTGAACAATCCGCAAATGCAATCCTCATTAAGCCCAACCAAATAGGTTCTCTAAGCGAGACGATCCAAGCGGTTCGTATGGCCCAAGAAGCCGGTTGGAACACTATCATGAGTCATCGTTCTGGTGAAACCGAAGATGTTACAATCGCTCACCTCGCGGTTGGCCTTGGTTGCGGACAGATAAAAACCGGCTCATTATCCCGAACGGATAGAGTCGCCAAATATAATGAGCTGATTCGGATTGCCGAAGCAAATACGAGTCTAACGCTCGCCCATCCATTTATGAAATAGTGATGAGCCAAAACTCCGGAAGCATCCCGAAGTTTTTAGATATACTTTTCCCTATAGACGCGGCAAATAATCTACAAATCGTACAACCGAAAATTCTTTGCGCATGAGAGTAACGATTTGCTTGAGTGAGGTATCGGCTTTAACACCTGGGTTCAAACTATCGTGTGGGTCGCAAGCCTTGCGCAGATCAGCATAGGCCTGAGCTACTTCGGCACCCATTTGAAGCGCAGCATAGGGAGCCCGGAGACGCCCTTCATTGTTCTCTGCCGCAATACTACCACCAAACCCGATAACCATGCGTAGGTATTCATCCATCAGTTTCATGGCTCGCTGACGATCTCCTAATTTGCTAAGATCAAGTATCGGATAGGTATGGATGTTGGCGTCGCCTGCATGCCCCCAAATAGCCAGTTCAACTTTATACTTGGTACCAAGCTGTTTTATCGATGCCAGAAATTCTGCCAGGCGTGCCGGTGGTACAACGCAATCCTCAATGATTGGTAGGGCGGCGGCTGAACCTTTCTCATGGGCAACAATCGCACCTGTACTATCGCGCAACGACCACAAGATATCCTGCTGTTCCGGATCTTTGGTATAGATAGAGGCGGTCGCATATTTACTGACGAGTTTGTCAGCTCGTTTGGCAAGCTTAGCTCGTTTGTGAGATTTTTCGTCATCAAACTCAATGAACAAAATTGCTTCCGGAGTACCAACCGCTTCATCAAAGATATCTTGCAGTATGTTAACGCCACGGTCTTTTTTGATAAAATCAATGACGCCGCGGTCTATCATTTCTAGGCTACAGGGATTTAATGAAACAAGCTCGTCAACGGCACTTACCATTTGGTTAATATTATCAAATGTCGCCACTACCATATCCGTCGTTGGTGTATATACACGAGCTTTGAGGATAACTTCGGTGATAATTCCCAACGTTCCTTGCGACCCAATAAATAGCGGCGTCAGATCACACGAACCATCCTTCATAAGACACGCGTTGAGGTTGTAACCGATATTATCTCGCATTAGCGCTGCATGTGAACTGTCGTATTCGTCTAATGCTTTATAGTGATCACTGATAAGCCCATCGACTGCTCTGTAGAGCTCCCCCTCTAATGTTGCGAGCCCTTTTTTCTTCTCAAGCTCACGCTTAGATATCTTTCCTGTTTGGATAACCTCACCATTACTGAGTACAACCTCAAGCTTATCAACGTAACTTCGCATGGTACCGTATTTGAGAGATTTGAGACCTGAAGCGTTATTGGCAATCGCTCCACCAATGGTAGAGTACTGATGGTTCGCTGGAAATGACGGGATAAATAGCCCATGTGTATATAACGTTTCTTGCAGAGAACGAAAATTTAGCCCGGGTTGTACGCGTACGAGCTTTTGTTTTGTATCTAGTTCTAAGATACGCGACATATACGCAATTGTACTAACAATAATTCCACTCCCGATAGCTGCACCCGAAGTATCCGTACCATAACCCCGTACGGTCAGTGGCATTGGATGTCCTTTTTCGGCTAGCTGCCACGCAAATCGAGCAATTTTACGAATATCATTCGTCGTACGAGGATAGACAATCAATGACGGCATTATTGATAAAATACTGCCGTCCCGTGAATAATAGTCCTTGACTTTTGTTCCTGCCAGCACGTCGCCAGCAATATGAGATTGAAGATACGATGCAACTTTATTCACATTTCCTCGCTAGTTATTACTCTTATGATAGCAAACATATTACCCAGATGAAATGATCATTAGCATTTTATATACTATGTATATACTGCCTCAACCTTATGACAAGCTCCTGAATATTTTCACCGATTCTTCTGCAATAAAGCTATTACGCACTGTATAACCAGCAGCTTTCATGTGGACCTTGTCTGTATCGCTAGCCCAAAGCGCCATGTCATTTATCATTGGACGAGTATATGTCAGCCAATCTATGGTCTTTGTTTTTGGTCTCCCATCGACGACGGTTTGCAGTTCGGTGTTTAGACTAGCAGCTTTCGTGTCATCGTAACCAAAGCCTATGTTAACCCAAGCAACGTTTGCATTCGGACCTAATTTTGTTAGCACCGCCTGCATGTCGGTTTTTACTTGAGCAAAGCTACGACCACTATCATTTGTCCTAAAGTAGTCATTTGTCGCAAGCGCAATAATCCATAGATCAGGCTCTCCACCAAAAGCAGTATCGGCTCTACAGTCATCAATGTTTTGCATCGTTGTCTTCGGGGGATTAGCAGCATCAACCGTTGTAAACTCTTTTCCACCCTTCGCATAATACCATGCACTCGCCCAGCCAGCGTCGGTCAGTGACTTCTTGACAGTGCTGGCCGCACTACCGCCTTGTTCGGTCAACGAATCTCCAATAATAGCGACTCTGTTAAGCGGTGCTGGTGTCGGATCCGTCCCACTCACCACCACCCCACTCACCGTCACCGCTTGACTCGTGTCTGTGCCATTGGTAGCAGTTAGAGAAACGGTATAGGTACCGGCGGGGATGTTAGATAGGGCTATGGGACTGG